>JBJELZ010000026.1:0-3888 GCA_051879415.1 Lachnospiraceae bacterium | reverse complement strand
GTCATCATATTTCCACTCAATGCTTGGTTGGCTGTTCCTTGCTTTAAACCTTTTCTTTGCCGGTTGGAATTTCCGCTATTACGGAATGACAGCGGGTTATCCGTATGTGTCGTATGTGATCAGCGGAATCCTGATGATTTTTCTGCTAAGTATTCCGATCCTGACGATGAGGGTATTTTCTGAGGAAAGCAGAACAAAAACGGATCAGTTGTTATATACTTCGCCTGTTCCGGTTTGGAAGATTATTCTGGGTAAATATTTGGCACTGGCAGTTATTTTTACAATCATGGTTCTTGTAATATGCCTTTATCCGCTGGTGCTTAATGTTTATGGAAAGGTACCCATGAGTGAAAATTATGTGGCGATTTTCGGCTTCTGGATTTTCGGAATGGCATGTATTGCTATTGGAATCTTTTTGTCGGTTCTGACAGAAAGTCCGGTCATCGCAGCGGTTCTGACGTTCTTCACATTGCTTTTTGGAGCCATGATTCCGGGAATCTGCAATCTGATCAGTGCCAATGGAAATATCATTACAGATATTCTCCAGGTGTTTAATATTACTGAATATATGCAATATGAGATGTATGGAATGCTGTATCTGCCATCACTCTTATATTTTGCCTCTGTTATTTTTGTATGTCTGTATCTGACTGGTTTTGTAATTACCAAAAGACGCTGGCGTGTGGCAACACATGGAATCGGTAAAGCATTGGGAAGTGTTTTTGGAAGTATTATTCTTCTGCTTGTCATTGTTGCTGTCAATGTTGGTATCAGCATGATTCCGGATGAGTATATCACCATTGATATGACCTACAACAATATCAATTCCCTTTCGAAGGAAGCGAGGGAATACCTGGCAACTGTAGATGAACCGGTGATAATCTATTATCTTGCAGATACATCGGAAATGGATGAGACATTATATGCAACACTGACTGCCATGGAGGATACCTGCCCACAGATTACGGTCACAGAGGTTTCCCCAACCGAAAACCCATACTTTTATGCAACGTATACAGATACTGCACCGATGGATAACAGCATGATTGTAGTATGTGGAGAGAAATCCAAGGTAGTTGATTATTTTGACTGCTATCTGGTAGAATATCAGACAGAATTAAATTACACAACGGGAGAATATGTGGCAACGGATTATCAGGTGTCAGCGTATGATGGGGAAGGGCGTATTATCTCGGCGTTGGATTATGTGACCGGAGAAAAGAATGCAAAGATTTATTGTATTGCCGGACATGATGAGCTGGAGCTGGATGGAGAATTGACCTCCATGCTGGCCAATGCCAATTATGACATGGAGACCATTAATCTTCTGACCTATGACAGTATTCCGGCGGATGCATCCTGTATTTTTATGATTGCACCTCTTTCTGATTATTCCGAAGAGGAGACAGAAAAGATTAAGGCATATCTTGAAAGTGGCGGAAATGCCATGATTATAGCAGCATTCAGCGATTCCGGGGAACTTACAAATTATTATCAGCTGCTGGAGGAATATGGTCTCAGGGTCTGTCCCGGACTTGTTATGGAAGAAGGAAGCAGTTATTATAATGAACAGCAGTATTACCTTCTGCCGGATATTCTTGATACTGATCTGACAGAGAGTATTTATTCAACCTTCCGTACCAAATATATCTACATGCCGTATGCAAAGGGATTAAAGGAGATGGAAACGCTTTCGGATGTTGTGGTGATGCCGTTCTTAAAGACAACGGATTATGCCTATTCAACAACCAATTACAATATGGATGTTGATGAGACTGCACCGGAAATGGGACCGTTTATTTTGGGAGCTTATGCCAGCAAGGTATATCCGGAGGGAACCAGTGAAATTGTAGTATTCACTTCGGAATATCTGTTGTGGAATGATATTAACAGGGCAGTAAACGGAAATAATTATACCGTATTTATGAATGCGGTCGGCAAGCTGATGGGAGAGGAAGAAACAAGCTTTATACCGGTGAAGACTTATTCCTTTGATCCTATTACCATGAATTCCACAGCGCGTAATGTCTTTTCCGTTTTGCTGATCGGGTTAATTCCGATTACTTTGATTCTGGCAGGATTTAATATCTGGTATATCAGAAGAAAATATTAATTATTGATCAAAAATATTACAAGTAGAACAGGACGAACTGAGAGGAGAAAAGAAATGACAAAAATCAGAACAAGATTTGCACCCAGTCCGACAGGACGGATGCATGTGGGCAACTTAAGAACAGCATTGTATGCTTATCTGATTGCAAAACACGAGGGCGGAGATTTTATCTTAAGGATTGAGGATACGGATCAGGAACGTTATGTAGAGGGAGCAGTAGAGATCATCTATCGGACGCTGGAGAAGACAGGTCTTGTTCATGATGAAGGTCCCGATAAGGATAAAGGATGCGGTCCTTATGTACAGAGTGAGAGACAGCAGCAGGGGCTGTACATGAAATATGCCAAAGAGCTGATTGATAAAGGAGAAGCATATTATTGCTTCTGTGATAAGGAACGTCTGGCTACGCTGAATCAGAATGTGGGAGAAGATGGTAAAGCTATTACAGTGTATGATAAGCATTGTCTTTCTCTGTCCAAAGAGGAAGTGGAAAAGAATCTGGCAGAGGGTAAGCCCTTTGTTATCCGTCAGAATAATCCGACAGAGGGAACAACCACCTTCCATGATGAGATTTACGGGGATGTAACGGTGGACAATGCAGAACTGGATGACATGATTCTGATTAAGTCAGACGGTTATCCTACTTATAACTTTGCCAATGTTGTGGATGATCATTTGATGGGCATTACCCATGTGGTTCGCGGAAATGAATATCTGTCCTCGTCACCCAAATATAACCGTCTGTATGATGCATTTGGATGGGAGGTTCCCGTATATGTTCATTGTCCTTTGATTACGGATGAAAATCATACGAAACTTTCAAAACGCTGCGGACATTCTTCTTACGAGGATCTTGTAGAACAGGGCTTCTTAACAGAGGCGATTGTGAATTTTGTTGCATTACTGGGATGGAGTCCGGAGGAGAATCGGGAAATCTTTACGTTAGAGGAACTGGTCAAGGCATTTGACTATCATCGAATGAATAAATCTCCGTCGGTGTTTGATTATACCAAATTAAAATGGATGAATGGTGAATACTTAAAGGCAATGGAGGAAGATAAATTCTATGAGATGGCAAAGCCTTATTTAGACCGGTATCTGAAAGAGGGACTGGACCGGAAAAAGATTGCATCCATGGTAAAAACCAGAATTGAGATTTTCCCGGATATTGAAGAAATGGTGGATTTCTTTAATGAAGTACCGGAGTATGACAGTTCCATGTATTGCCACAAGAAGATGAAAACTGATGAGGCCTCTTCGCTGGCAGTTTTGAAGGATACCCTGCCCATATTGGAAAACCTTGAGGATTATTCCAATGATTCTCTTTTTGGAGTATTAAGCGAATATGCAAAAGAAAAGGAATACAAGACCGGTTTTGTAATGTGGCCTCTTCGTACCGCTGTCAGCGGTAAACAGATGACACCGGCTGGGGCAACAGAGATTATGGAGATTATTGGAAAAGAAGAAACCATAAGACGCATCAAGGCGGCAATTGAAAAATTGAGCTGATGCTTTAAATCTTCCTACTGATATCTTTGGTAGCACAGACAGAAGATGCACTCGCATTCTGTCTGTGTTTTTTATATAATCAAACTTTTTTAAATTAATCTATTGACTCTGCACCTAATTACTTCTTGACTCGTCCCTTAGGGGGAGGGTATAGCATAGCCATATAACAACAAAAAGGAGGCTATGTATGAGTACATGTATTGAAGTAAACGACTTAACAAAGTCATTTAACGGAAGAGTAGTTGTAGATGGAATTACCTTTCGCG
>JBJELZ010000025.1:0-19364 GCA_051879415.1 Lachnospiraceae bacterium | reverse complement strand
ATGATGATCGGCAATGCCTTTTGATATTTCTTAGCCTTTTTCATCAATAAGAGTAATCCCAGAACCACCAAAATCACTGTATTGATTTCCATCCCCATAACAGAGGAACTTAAATATTCCTCCTGTAGCCTGTTTTTCTGCCATAGAAACATCACATAATAAAAAAGAAGAGCCGTGAAACCACAAAGATATATTCGTTTTTTAGTCACAGCTTCAGCCTTTTTCCAGACTACACAGCCGATAGATGTCAGCACAAAAGAATAAAAGTAAGAAAAACGGAATCCGCTGCCATTCGGTGCATCAAATCCATGCATAAACAAATACGCTGGTTCCCACAGCGAACAAATCAGAAGAAAACACAACAATACAAAAGGAACCATCTTCTTTTTCCGCTCTATGGAACGTTCCATAAAAAAGCAGGGAAGCAAATAAAAAACCAGCAGTCCACAATAAACCTGGGGGAACATTCCTTCTTCCGTCTGCATCTCTCCCATAAAAAGATTGTTGATGATATCCGGAAGAGTCACTACCAGTCCCTGAAAAGGTGTGCTGTCCGGTGCCGCATCCCAAATCAAATAAGAAATTATCGGAACAAGAACAGCTGATGCCATCAGTACCGCAATAAATACGCTTCCTGTCAGTTGAAGCAGACAAGACAGATACTTTTTCCACTCCCGCCCATATTCTACGCCCATCATCGTCAGTAGAAATACAAAAGAAAAAATTCCTATGATGTATCCTTCATAAAAAGACACTGCAAAGATATAAGCATATGCCAGCGTAAGCCATTGGTAATTTTTCCGTCTTACCAGATCTACTGCCAGCTTAAAGATTACCGGCAGCATATAAACGCCATCCAGCAGCATAATATTCAGATAATAAGTTACTGTATATCCGCAGAGGGCATAAGATACCGCAAAAATCACAGAAGAAAAGTCATCATTCTCTAATACCTTTTTAGAAAAATACTGAAATGTATATGCCGCCAAAGAAAGTTTTAAAATTACAAGAACTGCCGTTGCTGCATTAGGATCCGGGATCAACAGATATAAAAGGTTAAAAGGGCTCATACAGACATAAGCATAAAGAGGCATAGACGGCATTCCCATGGAAAAATAGAACGAATAATCTATCTCTTCCGGTCCAAATAAGGCATTCAGGAACTGATGGATAAAAGCAATATACTGTGCAAACAGATCACCACGCAGGAAAGTATGTGTTCCACCAAACAATCTCCCTGACGCGGTAAACAAAAGCGTTGCTGTTACTGCTGTCCATACCATGGCAATCAGACCATATTTATGCTTCTTTAATATGTCTTTCATACAAATTTTCATACCTTTCTAATCCCTGCAATTTTCAAATTACCATCATTCTAATAGCTAAAAATAAGGGATTCCTGAACACCCTTTCATGCTTTCAGGAATCCCCCAATGTTTAAAATAGTTATACTTATGACAAGCTGTCGTACAATGTCAGCATCGGTTGCATAATAGCGATTACAAGGAATCCAACGATAACTGCCATAACTACGATGATTGCCGGTTCCAGAATTGTCATCAACTGCTCCGTAGCAAGCTGTACATCTTCTTCATAGTAATCAGCTACGTTTTCCAACATGACCTCAATATTACCTGTTTCTTCTCCAATGGAAACCATATGTACAACCATCGGCGGGAACAATCCACAACTCTTAAGCGGTCTGGAAAGAGGAACACCTCGCATAACCTGTTCCTTGGCTTCCTTTAGTGCTCTCTTATATAAAAGGTTCTCCATACTGCGTCCGGTGATATCAATTGCATCCACCATGGAAACACCGGCTGCAAGAAGTGTACACAAGGTACGTCCCAACCTTGCACAGGCAGATTTTGTTTTTACAGGTCCCAGTCCCGGAAGCTTTACTGCCAGACTACTTGTAATCTCTTTTCCGGCATCCGTTGACGCAAATGCTTTAAAGGAGATAAATAGAACTGCCATGATAATCAACATCAGCCACCACCATGCAACAAAGAAGTCACTGATATGAATAATTGCCATGGTAACAGCCGGCATCTCGGCACCGGTATCAGCAAACATTCCCATAAAGGAAGGAACAACGAAGGTCATTACCGCAAAGATAACCGCAATCATAACAATAATCAGGATAATCGGGTAGGTAATTGCCTTTTTTACGGCTGCCTGAAGTGCTGCATCCTTCTCAAACTGAATCGCCATTCGGTTAAATGCGGTATCCAGACTACCGGAAGCCTCACCTGCTTCTACCATGTTTACCAGCATCTCCGGGAAGACACCGCCACGCTTACGCATGGCAACCGCAAGGCTATCACCTTTTGAAATATCCTTGTGTACTTCCTTGATAGCATTCTGCAAAGCAGGATTCTCTGTCTGAGTCCCCAGCATTTCAAAGGAATCAACAACACTTACACCTGCCTTATTGATACTTTCAAACTGATGACAGAATACGGAAAAATCCCTCGGCTTTACTTTTGTACCAAAACTGAAACCAATGCTTTTCTGCAAAGAACTTGCTTCTTCACACTGGATAACCACGTTTTTATCTGCTTTCAGCATATTCATTGCAGCATCCCGTGATTTTGCTTCCAATGTACCTTTCTTTTCTTTTCCTGCCGGGGTCATGACCCGGTATGCCCATTGTGCCATACGCTTCCACCTTTACCCTTTATTTTATTTAGTATATTTATGCTTCAGAAGCAGCTGTTGCAGCTGCTAATTCCTCACTGTTTGCTTCGTTGGCCGCATCCATATCATATGCTACACGAACCATCTCCGCAATAGATGTCGTACCCTCTAATACATTTCTTGCACCTGACATCTGAAGGGTATTCATTCCCTCTGCCACAGCAGTATTCTGAATAATCTCAGCTGTAACAGTCTCATGAAGAACACGACGGATATTAGCCGAGATCGGCATGATTTCATAGATAGCTTTTCGACCTTTATATCCAGTTCCACATTCTTCACAGCCTACAGGCTCATAAATTGTGATATCATCTGTTCCGGTATAACCAAGCAGTGTCTTTTCTTTCTGTGTTGCAATATGCCCTACCTTACACTTCGGACACAAGCGACGTACCAGACGCTGTGCAATAATACCTACCACCGCATCACCAATCATGTATGGTTCAACGCCCATATCAATCAGACGGGTAACGGATGCTGCTGTCGAGTTCGTATGTAATGTAGAAATTACAAGGTGACCTGTGATGGATGCCTGGACCGCAATCTGTGCTGTCTCACCATCTCGAATCTCACCGATCATGATAATATCCGGGTCCTGACGAAGAATAGATCGAAGTGCACTTGCAAAGGTCAGACCTGCTTTTACATTTACCTGAACCTGATTAATACCCGCCACATTTGCTTCGACGGGGTCTTCAACCGTAATAATATTTACTTCCGGTTTATTTAATTCATTTAATACCGTATAACAGGTTGTTGACTTACCGGAACCGGTAGGACCTGTAACAAGGATGATTCCATGAGGGTTATTCATGATACCGTCCAGCTTTATTTCATCATCCGGATAAAGACCAAGATATTTCTTCTCCTGGCTCAGTCCCTGCTTCTTAGTAAGTCGCATTACCGTCTTTTCGCCATAAACAGTAGGAAGAATAGAAACACGGACATCGAATTCCACACCATCAACAATATAGGTAAGTCGACCATCCTGCGGTTTTCTTTTCTCGGAAATATCCAGACCTGAAATGATCTTGATACGTGCGGTCATAGCACTCAGCATATTCGTAGAATAAACTGCATCTTCCCGTAACATACCATCTACACGGTTACGTACACGTACATTGTGTTCCAACGGTTCAATATGGATATCGGATGCCCCTTCCCGGACTGCCTGCTGAATCATACTCCGAACAATCTTTACAATAGGAGCATCTCCAACAGAATCATCCTCCTCTTCCTCATCTGCACCACCGTATTCTGCCGCATGCTCTGCCTCAAACTGTTCTGCAGCCTCCATGGTAGCTTTCTTACCATAGATCTTATCCAGAATAATCGAGATTGCAGTCTGCGGTGCATAAAAAGGCAGAACCTCCATACCCGAAGCAAGCTCAATATCATCAATAATTCCCAGGTTGGTTGGATCAGACATTGCTACGCAGATAGCATTAATATTATCGTCATCAAACTTAAAAGGCAATACTTCATGCTTTTTAATCAATGTTTCGCCTACAATCTCCAGTGCTCTCGGATCGTAATCCTTTAGTACCTCCGGCTCAACTCTCTGATAACCCATGGATACGCAGAAGAAATCTGCAAAATCTTCCTGCGAGATATATCCCAGTGACATCAAGGTCTCACCGAGCTTTGTCTTTTGCGTTTTCTGCTCCTCCAAAGCCTTGGCCAACTGTTCTTCCGTAATCTTACCGGCTTCTACCAGCATATCCCCCAGTCTCTTTTTTACACCAAAAAGAGCCATGACTTACTCCTCCTGTCCTTCTTATCTCAGTTATTTTCAGTAAATTAAACATCATTACATAAAAATACTACTCTATTATTGCATAAATTTTCACAAATGAAAATAAATTTTTTTTGTTTTTTTTTAAACTGAAAAGTTTTTGTAATTTTTAAACAAGATTATCTGAAGAAATTGTGCATATTAATACTATGCATGACATCTCTATACTTTTCCTTCTTTTTCTAAATCAATATTTTCCATCTGCTTTATAGTATATTGTGGCATTGCGTTAATGGAAATATAGATTCTTCCGATATATTCTCCCATCATCCCAAGCATCAGCATCATTAACCCCGAAGAAAAAAGCATAATTGCTGCCAGGGAACTATAACCCATCACTTCAATACTATGAAACACCAGTTTCTGAAGTACAATAATAATTCCCCAAAGAAACCCGGCCAGTGCAAAGAGAGTTCCGGCAACCGAAGCAATCCGGAGTGGCTTGATAGAAAAAGCAGTCAGACCATTACTCCATAAAGCAAGCGATTTTCCAAAGGTAAACCCTGTACTGTTATCATCTCCACGCTCCCGCTGTTCCATCATCACAACATTAACACGCTTTGTAATGGAAAATACCAATCCCTCAAAATATGGATAAGGATTTTTATATTTGATGATTTCATCACTGATCAGCCGCTTCATTACGGAAAAATTATCAATGATCATCCCCTTGGGCTTATCCAGCATGATTGTACTGGTCTGCATGTTAACCCAACTGCCAAAACGCTTAAACAGACTTTCTTTTTTTCTAAAATAATTGGCAGTGGCAACATCACACTCATCATTCTCCACCGGCGTAATCAGACGCCACAATTCATATACCGGACTCTGACAGTCATCATCCATATCAACAACAAATTCGCCTGACACATATGCATGTCCAGCTAAAATAGCTGCATGTTTCCCCTTGTTCTTGGCAAATTCAATATATTTGATCCGTGTATTCTTTTCTGCCAGTCTGCGAATCACTTCTCCCACTCCATCAGGAGAACAGTCATTTACGCAGATAATCTCATAATCATATTCTTTTTTTTCGGAAACCACACGAATAATTTCCTCTATGACCGGTTCAATGGTCTTTTCACTCCGGTAACACGGAATCACAAAGCTGATCAGCTTATGAATTGTCGGCATCATCTGTCTGTTCCTCTCTTTATCCTTATAATCTGTCATGATATAGCATAGACCGTAATTCCTAAAATAATCAATAACAATCCGGCAACTTTACGGATATTGATCTTTTCATGAAAGAGAATTGCCCCAAAAATGGTCACATAAATATAACTGGTTGATTCCAGAATCGGTCCCATGGAAAGCGGTACTTTCTTGTATGCCAGCACAGTCAGGAGTGTTGTACTAAAAAAGATGGCATATGCAATAATCACAAGAGGATTTAGATATTCCCTCATTTTAGAGGAATATGATTTTTGCGCTGACTTCTTTAACATAACCTGGGATACCGCACTTAAGAAAACGCCCAACAGAAAGATTGCGGCATAACATAATAATTCCTTATCCATCCGTTTCCTCCCTGTCTCCGCTTCCATAAAGGATTACTCCGATGATAACCATTGCAGCACCAAAGATTTTACCCGGTGTTATGGTCTCATCAAAAAAGATATTTCCCCAAAGAATGGCCCATACTACAGTAACTGCCTTATTGGCAAAGGCTGTCGTTAATGGCAGCTTTTTTATGATTTGCTGCCAAAAAATCGCATAAATAGCTAAAAGGAGAAGCACACCTCCATAACATGCAATAAACCGAAGACTAAGAAATGTACTGTTAGAGGCAAGCTTGGATAAAATACCGCTTAGGGAAAATACAAATAAAAGAATATGTAATTTTAATAAAACAGGAAATTTACTCTTTTCCATCAAAAATCACCCAAGGCTGTCCTTAAATCCAAAAGCAAAAACCATAATACCATTTATAGAATAATTCTGTATTTGCATATATCATCGGATATTTATCCCCATGCATAAAAAGTAACAGGATATTAAACACAATCGAAAGTAAACACAAGCATACAATTACATTTCTAAAAATGTTTAATGCCTTTTCTTTATAATATTTCATTCCCGTAATTGTCTGCTCCAAATTCATAACAACCATAAAACTCACAATAAATATTATAAATGAAAAATCTGACAAATACCGATAAACAATCCCAATATACTCAATATCAAAAATCATAATTATCAGCCAGCTGACAGTAAGAATAATGCTAAATTTATATAAGTTCTTCTTATTTTTCAAAGTAGTGATTGCAAATGCAAATAATAAAATCAAATTACAGGTTATAACTCCTCCGGGAATAGCTTCTATATACATACCGCTAAATCCAAAAGAATCATTCAATCCGTTTTGCCACAAAACGAACGGAAAATCATTATAAAATGTTGGCAAAGAAAACAGGAAAAGATATATTCCCTTCCATACTTTATCTATACTAATTTCTGCCAGCCGCATATCAAATGCTGTAAGATTGTATTTTTCTCCAAAATCAAACACTGATCCAAAACGAACTTTATTATAAAACATCAATAAAATTCCTACAATTGCAAATGGTAACAAAGCAGAAAAAATAAATTTAAATTTGCTTCTTTTCTCCCCACTTTTTTTCTTAAACAAAAAGAAATCAAATATTGCGAGACCTGAAATACTATATAGAAGCATTTGTGGTCTGCAGCCAGCCACCAAAGCCATGCACAAAGATCCCAGAGTAACATAAAAAAGCTTGGGACTTTCTGTATTAACAACTGATTTCAACCAAAAATATAATCCCCATATACAAAGTACCATTCCTGTAAAAATTGGTATGATATAGTCATCCGGTTGATTTGCATAATGCATTATCTGGCATCCTATAGAGCTTGCAATGTACATAATGAAAAAGTTCAAAAAACTCACATCAGGAAAATACTTGAGTACAATCTGTTTCAGCAGGAAATACATCCCTGTTAACATAAGCAATATTAATATTTCCATAACCAATGGTGTTGGCATATTCAGCCCTGTCAATAGTTTTAAAGGAAGATAAAATAAAATACAGGGCACTACCCCATTATAAACATAATAGTTTCCATCAAAATACGCCAGATCATTTTGAGCGTCTATTTCCAGTCGTTTAAACGGATCATACGGATCTTCTAAATTTTTCAATTCTTCCGAAACCGATATATTTAAATTCGTATGCCCTTCTGCAAGAGCCTCTGCCAAAAGCTGGTATGGTCTATACACATGCACAACCCCATATGCATGATTTGCGTTCAATACAAACCATGTTAATAATGCAACAACAACAATATAACCGAAAATAAGGTGACGACATGCACTTGTCTTCTCAGTAAACTTTATATTCCACCATTTTGATGAAGGAAGATAAATGGAAACCATAAATACCAAGACAAACAAAATCCCGATACGAATAAAATTAAAATCAAACGGACGTCTTGCATTAATCTTTATATCCTCAATTTTGAAATTTGAACCTGTCTCTAATTCAAAACGAATCATAATTTTTTCAACGGCTTTGGTAGGATATACAGATATGTAGTAAGAGGATGTATTACCTTCAACAATTTTTTGCTGTTTCATTATATAATATCCTTCAGAATCCGGATAAGAATACAAAATTTCAACATTACAGACATTATTTTCTTCCCCTGGCAAGTCAGTATCATTGGGAAAAGATAATTGAACTTTTAGTTCTGTAACTTTCTCATTCACTTCATCAATACGAATATACGCGTTTTCATCTTCAACACAAAAGGAATCGTTCTGTACACTAATATTATGAAGCACAACATCTCCAAACTCCAAAAACTCCTGTGGCTTATTCAACATAGTCATAATACTTCTATAATTGAAAATAAAAAGTTCAATACCCATCGCAATCAAAAAGAAAACTGCAATTTTTTTTAAAATTTTCCTTATTATTTCAGAATTATATACCGAAGAGTTACTCATTTCCTTTTATCTCCTAATAATATTCATATACACAGATTCTTTCAAACACCAATAAGTTAATTTATATCAATTATCTTTCTATATTTATCCAAAAATATTATATTTTATTATACAATACAAAGCTCTAAATGCATCCTTTATTCCTATTTTTTTACCCTGCTCATAAGTTCTTGGAATATAAGAAATTGGGATCTCATATATAATACATTTCTTTTTAGCTAATTTTGCTGTAATTTCAGGTTCAAAACCAAACCTGTTTTCCTCAATCTTAATGGACTGTATTACATCACGCCTAAACATTTTGTAACATGTTTCCATATCTGTTAAAGATAAATCAGTAAACATATTCGAAATCAAAGTGAGCATTTTATTTCCCAGCATATGATAAAAGCCCTCAACACGATATTGATTGTTTTTAGCATACCTCGATCCATATACAACATCGACTTCCTGTGTCATAAACGGCACAATCAGCTTATTAAAATCACATGGATCATATTCCAAATCGGCATCTTGGACAATTACCAGATCTCCTGTTGCGACTTTAAATCCATTTCGCAAAGCAGCTCCTTTTCCCATATTTTTCTTATGAAAAATAATCCGATCCACTTTTTTTATAAGCCTCTCACGAATAATTCTTCTTGTATTATCTAATGAACAGTCATCAATTAGAATTATTTCTGTTTTCAATCCGCATTGTCTAACCTTATCTACAACATTTTCAATGGTATTCTCCTCATTATAACATGGGATTATAACAGAAATTACTAATTCTTCTTTCGTCTTCATAATTTTGTTCCCCTCATATTTACTTGTTATTGCAATATATTTATCACATTGAAACATAAGTCTTTGTAACCCCTTTCTTTAGTTTATATTGCTTTCAAAATATAGTCAAGCATTCCATGTACGATCATGTTCCGATGCAACTTAATTATTTTCAAAATAAATGCTTCGTATCTATTTCAAATGGAATAACGCACGAAATGTGCTATAGAATAAAATGTTCAAAATGCCATGCAAATAAAATTATTAAAAATGTGTTTTAAAAGAATATTCTTCAAAAATAATTGCACTATTTCTCTTCAAAAAAAACAAAATATACACAAAAAGCATATGCGAGATTTCACCCGGCCATGCTCTTTTCTTATTTTCTTCCAATTATCATCTGATTAAACCCAAACTGAAAATAGGTATATTTGTCTACTTGAAAACCTTCCTGCTTCAATCGGCCAATCAATTCCTGCTTTGAATAATAATGCTGGTGCTCACGAATTGACTCTTCACTGATAATATGTAATTTATATGACAAAAATTCTAAGACCGGTTTCGCCATTGGCGTTGGTGTTGTCAGAACCAGCAATCCATCTTTTTTCAAAATACGAATTGATTCCTTCACTAATCCGTTTTCTACCGGCAAATGTTCTAAGACGGCAAGCATAAATACACGATCTACCGTTTCGTCTTTTAAAGGAATTTTCCCATCAAATTTCGAATTGTTTACTAATTTAATATTTCCTTTTTCGATTTCATTTGCCCGCAAGTCAAACCCATAACCACATTTAATCCTGTCTGCAATAGAAAATAAAAATCTGCCGTTAAAACCACACCCAATATCTACGCATTTATATTTCGGCTCTCCAACAATATACTTACGAATTTGAAGATAACGCAAATATGCCAGAACTTTTTCAAACAAAGGCCAATTATCATCAAAATCCGGGCTCTTAACCCCTTCTTCCATTTTCTTGTTTTTCATCTTTTTACCTCTCTTGAATGAAAAATATGAGTTTATTCCGATTTCTTTTATATACATTTCTATACTTCAACGGCAGAACCCGTAAAGGTTCAAGCGCAATGCATCCATTGTCATATTTTTAAATAATATACTTTTGTACAGTATCTGTCAATGAAATCAATTATTCATTTCTTTGTTATCCAGTTTTCTTTCCATTTTTTTGCTATAACATCCTCCCTGACATCCAATTCTTCCCTCCATCACCAGCTCTGTCAGGATACTCTGCAATGTTGCAATATCCATTGGTTCCGCCTGATTTACTGATTCTGATTCATGGAAGCAATCAAGAATTTCATCCACTGTCATACTCTTTTCTGCCATCCAGCGCAACAATTTTTGCTTATCCCTCTGTTCTTCCGATATCGGTATTCCAGCTTCTTTTCTTCTGTCTTTCTGATTCTCAGTCTTTTCTTCTGTCTTCTCTTCTATCTCCGCTTCTAACCGTTTTTTGTTTTTTGTACTTCTTTCACATTCAGCAGCATGACTCCGTTCCCAAGCCTGCCATGCCGCTTCTGCGACCTCTTCTACGCTTAGCGCCATCCCTGCACCATCCCGGATCATAAGATGACATCCCCTGCTTAACTTATCCGTAATTCTCCCGGGGACTGCAAATATTTCCCTCCCCTGCTCCAGAGCCATATTTACCGTAATCCTCGTACCGCTTTTTTCCTTTGCCTCTATCACCAGAAGCACATCTGCCAGGCCGCTGATAATCCGGTTACGCATTGGAAAATGTCCTGCCTCCGGCTGTTCCCCGGGTATGAATTCCGAAAGAATTCCTCCATTTTTCTGCAGTCTCTCATATAGAGGACGGTTAGATGCCGGATAGCAGACATCTACACCACATCCCAGAATTCCAAAGCTCTTTCCTCCATGTTCCAATGCACTTCTCTGGGCAATTCCATCTATTCCACTGGCCATACCGCTGATAATCTGGATTCCCTGCCGTGCCAGTTCTGCACTATACTCCCACGCAACCTCTTTCCCATATTCCGAACACATTCTTGCTCCAATAATTGCTACACTGGGCATCATCTCTGACGGCAATTTACCTTTATAATATAATAAGTATGGTCTGTCCGGAATATTTTTTAAATTCTCCGGATACTCCTGATCCATACAGTCTACTATTCGTATTCCTTTTTCTTTCAGTTTTACCCATTCCCGCTCCGGTATCCAGCTTCTTTTCAACCTTTTAAACTCCACCTTTTGTTTTTCACTCATCACCGGATCACGAAACAGTGCTTCTTCCTTTAGTCCAAATACGTCAGAGGCATTTCCGTAATATTCTATAAGTTTCCCTATCGTGACTGCCCCGACTCCATTAATACATGTCAGAAAATGCAGACATGCCTTCTCCCATTCTTTCTCCAGCATCCTTTTCCTCCCACACTTATTTTTTATTATATAGGTAATTGCAATGTTCTAATGCTTTTTATATATTTTGCACAGCTTCCAAAAACCATCAACCAGTTTTGCAATTACCTATAATCTATTTAGAAATTGCAATATTTATCTTCCAGGCTACGATAACATACCGCCTCCTGAAGATGCTTTTTTCTTACTGTTTCCGAATCATCAAGATCTGCAATTGTCCTTGCCACTTTCAGAATCTTATGGTAGGACCGGTTGCTTAAGTTCATTCTGTGAAACACCTCTTCCATATATTTTTCCTCTGATGCTTCCAGTTGAATAAACTTTTCAATCTCCTTAGGTCCCAACTGACCATTAAATAAAATCTCCGTACCAAAGAACCGTTTCTTCTGCATGGCTCTGGCACGCTCCACGCCTTCCCTGAGCGCAGCACTGTCACTCCCTTTCGGCTGCCTGCCGCTTAACTCAGCATATCTGATCTTAGGAGCTTCTACACAAAGATCAATTCTGTCAATAATCGGTCCCGAGAGCCGTTCTACATATCTGCGGATTTTTTCCGGTGTACACCTGCAGCGGTTCAGATCCGGATAATAGCCGCAAGGGCAGGGGTTCATGGATGCTACCAGCATGAAATCAGCCGGAAAGCAGCAGTTTCCCCGATTTCTCATGATATTTATTTTTTTATCTTCCATGGGTTGTCTTAGAATTTCCAGAATAGAAGATGGAAAATGAACAATTTCATCCAGAAACAAAATACCTTTGTGAGACTGACTGATAATACCGGGCTGGGGAATCCGCCCTCCTCCTGCAAATGCCTGTTCTGTTACCGTATGATGCGGACTCATAAACGGTCTCTTCCTGACCAGAACTTCATCTTCCCCAAGCATTCCTGCTACGCTATAAACCTTGGACACTTCCATACATTCCTCAAAGGTCATCTTCGGCATGATTCCCGGTAGCCGCTTTGCTGCCATTGTCTTACCCGCTCCCGGCGGACCTATCATCAGAATATTATGAAATCCTGCAGCCGCAATCTGCATTGCCCGTTTGATGCTCTCCTGTCCGGCAATTTCAGCATAATCAAGCTCCTCAATCTGATTCTCCACCCGAAACAGTCTGTCAAGATCTACTACCGTTGGTTCAAGCAGTGTTTTCTGTACTTTTGCATCTGCCTGCAGATAGGAAAAGGTTTGCTGCAGACTTTCTACACCAATGATTTCCATTCCCTGCACGACCGCTCCCTCTGTTGCATTGCTGATTGGTAAAATACATTTTCTAATCCCTCTGTTTTGGGCTTCCAACACCATCGGAAGAATACCGCGGATTCCCTTCACCTCCCCCGCCAGTCCCAGTTCTCCTGCAATCAGAATATTTTCCATATGTTCTTCCGGAAGATAGCCAAGTGCTGCCAGCAATGCCATGGCAATCGGCAGATCATATCCTGTTCCTTCCTTCGGCAGATCTGCCGGTGAAAGATTAATGGTAATCCGCATTGGCGGAATCATTATTCCACTGTTTTTTAATGCAACCCTGACCCGCTCTTTTGCCTCCCGCACTTCCTTTCCCAAAGACCCAACCATATCCATGCAGGGCAGGCCATTTGACACATCTACCTCTACCCTCACTAAAAAACTCTCTATGCCTCTGATGGCACCTGTTGTAACTGTTGTAACCATAAAATCCTCCCTGTTATCTCATATTTTTTATTACAAGCCGTATCCTACAGCCTCTTTGATAGTTTTGAACAATCGACATAAGAGGATGTGGGTGCAAAAGTCCATTTTCTTTATATTTTTATGTCAGATTGCATACATTAATTGTTTGAATTCCGTTGTGCTAACCGTTCCAATGAGCCTCTAGTCGCGGAAATCGTGTTCAGCAAAGGCTTCCACGATTTCCAGAGTCTCATTTCCACAGCACAAAAGTCATTCAAACAATTAATGTATACAACCTGACAAAGTAAAAATGTTGAATGGACTTTTTTGCACCCACATTCTTTTATGCAATTGAAAAAAGATTGAAATATTGATTTATAATGGTAAAAAAGAAAAATAATAAAGATTGCGGCCGGCCAAAAACCGGCCGCATAAAGTTTTAAAGATAATAGAATATATAAGAGATTAAAATTTAAGTTTCTGTGTCATACCATCCGGATCAACCGCATACTGGATTGCCATCTCTCTGGAAATCTTGCCTTCCTGGAAGAGTGCCATAATTGCTTCATCCATTGCGATATTACCAAGCTTACGTGTTGTCTGCATTACAGAAAGCAACTGATGTGACTTACCTTCACGAATCAGGTTTCTGACAGCCGAGTTGGAAATCATAACCTCAAATGCAGCAGCTCGTCCACGTCCATCCTGTGTCGGAATCAGCTGCTGGGAAATAACTGCTTCCAGAACGTTGGCCAGCTGTACTCTGATCTGTGCCTGCTGATGTGGCGGGAATACGTCGATGATTCGGTCTACCGTACTTGCTGCACCAATGGTATGCAGTGTTGAAAGAACCAAGTGTCCCGTTTCAGCTGCAGTTACGGCAACTGAAATGGTTTCAAAGTCTCGCATCTCTCCTACCAGAATAACATCCGGGTCTTCTCGAAGAGCTGCACGAAGGGCATTGGCATAACTCATGGAGTCAAAACCGATCTCTCGCTGGTTAACCATGGACATTTTATGTAAGTGCAGATACTCGATCGGGTCTTCCAGTGTAATAATATGTGCATCACGATGTTCATTTACCTGATTGATAATGGAAGCCAGAGAAGTTGATTTACCGGAACCTGTAGGTCCTGTTACCAGAATCAGTCCTCTCTTTCTGGTATAAAGTTCTACGAATGCATGAGGTAAACCTAACTGTTCCGGGGATGGTACAACTGTATTAACGCTTCGAAGCGCCATTGCTACAGAACCACGCTGACGGAAGGCATTTACTCGGTATCTTCCCAGATTCTCTACTGCAAAGGACATATCAAGCTCTCCCTTGCTGTTAAAGATCTCTCTCTGATGGTCTGTTGTGATCGCAAGAAGCATTTCCAGCGTATCATCTGCAGTAAGCACCGGGAAATTTTCCATGCTTACCAGGTGTCCGTTTACTCTCATTTTAGGCGGCAAAGCAACTGTCAAGTGAATATCGGACGCTTTTGCAGCCTGTGCCGTAGCAAGAATCTCATTAATCTTTGGCATCTCATCTACCTCTTTCCTTAAATTATTTTATATTTTATCCATGATAGGATTACTTCTCGGATTCTTTCATTGCATTTTTAAGTTTTTCCAATGCACGCTTCTCAATTCTGGAGACATAGCTTCTAGAAATCCCAAGCATCTTCCCGATCTCCCGCTGCGTCATCTCTTTTTGCCGCAAAAGACCATACCGCAGGATGATAATTTCCTTCTCCCGCTCTGACAATATCTCCCTTACCAGTTCTGACAGCTTTGTCAGTGTATCATTGTGTTCCAGCTGTTTTGCAATATCTTCCCTGCCATACACACAAATATCCAGAAAGCTGATTTCATTCCCCTCTTTATCCGTACCAATCGGCTCATATAGGGAAACTTCCCTGGCAATCTTCTTCCTTCCCCTCATCAGCATCAGAAGTTCATTGTCAATACATCTGGAAGCGTAGGTTACCAGTTTCGATCCCTTCTCCGGATCAAAACTGTCAATTGCCTTAATCAGCCCGATCGTTCCAACTGAAATCAGATCTTCCGGATCTTCCTCTGCATTCTGGTATTTCTTTGCAATATGTGCGACCAGCCTGAGATTACGCTCTATCAAAATCCGCTTGGCTTCCTTGGCGGCAGCCGGATCAGTCCCCCTTAATTCTTCTAAATATCTGCTTTCCTCCGGACTAGAGAGTGGCTGCTGAAATGTCTTCACTGGGGAAACCTCACGAACCATTTATTATATCTTATGTCGTGAAGTTTTCGAAAGTGCCTTTCCACTTTACAAAGCGGATAGTAAACCTAAAATCAAATATATTATATCAAACTTTATAATCAGCTGTAAAGGCTTTTTATCTTTGTTTTTTACTGCAGAAAACCTGCCATAACAAAATTTGCCAGATCTCTGCCTTTTTCTGTCAGTCTCACAGATCCCTCATTCAACAGCAATCCCTCTTTTTCCATTTTGCTAAGCCAGTCGCCATAGATGGATTCCATGGGGCATCCAAACAGGTCATAAAATTTCTGTCCGGAAACTCCCCGGTTCATCCGAAGACCTAAAAACATCATCTCCTCCTGCTGTTCCTGCAATGTAAGAATGGTTTGCTCCCGTTTTATCTCTCCGGTCTGCCCTGCAGCCTGTACCCTCTCCATCCCGTCATCCTTTCCTGCAAGTACTAAATATTCCTCCATTACGGACGTATTTTTCCACCGCACATTATGAACCATGGAAGCTGCCCCAAGTCCAAAGCCTGCATAATCCTTCCTGATCCAGTATCCGGTATTATGCCTGCATTCATAGCCGGGTTTTGCATAATTGGAGATTTCATACTGCAGATAGCCATAGCCGGCAAGAATTTCTGCCGTATCATGATACATCTGTCGTTCTTCCTCTTCCTTGGGAAGCTCCTGAATTTCGGAAGAAGACTTTTCCCCATAGCGGTTATAAAAAGGGGTTCCCTCTTCTATGATCAGACCATAAGCCGAGATATGTTCCGGAGCTAATTCCGCTACGGTTGTCAACGTCCAACACCATGATTCACATTTCTGCCCCGGCAGTCCGCTCATCAGGTCTATATTGATATTGGAAAAGCCACAATCTCGAGCCAGTTCATAATTTCTCCTAAAATCTTCAAATCTGTGAATCCGCCCAAGAAGCTGTAATTCCTGATCATTTGTCGATTGCAGCCCAATGCTCAGCCGGTTGATCCCCACTTCCTTGTATGTCTTTAGTTTGTCCCTCGTCAGTGTTCCCGGATTGGCTTCTATGGTAATTTCTGCCTCCGGTAAAACCGCAAACACATCATGCAGCACCTGCATCAGATCTTCAATCTGTCCCGGTAAAAGCAGCGACGGCGTTCCACCACCAAGAAAGATCGTATCCACCCTTCTTCCGACATACCGGCTGCTTTCCTGCACGATTTCTGCCTTCAGGGCTCTCAGATACTCCTGCAATATTTCTTCTCTTCCTACCTCACATCCTGTCTTTTCCACCGGAAAAGACAAAAAATCACAATAATCGCATTTCCTGACGCAAAATGGGATATGAATATATAGCGATAAGTCTGTTTTTTCCTCTTCCACAGATGCCCCCTGCATTACCAGAAATTAAAGCCATAAAAGATCCGATAGAATAATTCCGTATTTCCATCGCTTAACGGGAAATCCTTACTGGGAATAAATAATATATTAAGATGAAAAATCACAGAAACCAGACTTGCTACTATAACCATTCTTCTTACAATAGCCTCTGATTCCTTCCCTTCTGTCTGCTTCAGCAGTATGCACACAGCAATCCCGGCAGCTAAAAAAAATGCAAAGGAAAAATCTGCCATATATCGATAAACGATTCCACCTATCTGAGCTGTCAAAAGCATGGAAAACACTGCACAAATCAGTGCTACACCGCAAAACGAAACCATGCGTTTCTCTTTCATCCGGTTCTTCTTAGACGCAAGAGAAATAATAGACCATAATACCGGATTCGCCACAAGCAATCCTGCATATATCTGTTCAATATAGACCGCACTATGGTGGAGCGGATTTGCCTCATTTTCTGCATAAGTAAGAAATGGAAAACACCCGTCAAATCTTGGGAGCCGCAATAGATAATATTTTACTGCCAATACCACTTTATCTAAAGAAAATGGATTATGTATCAGATCCACTACAGTCAGGTTATATGTATTACCAAAATCAAAAACAGAACCAAACCGGATGGCATTGTAATACATCAGTCCCGGTGCTACGAAAAGATACGGAAGCAGCAGTAAGAATATATTTCTCACCGCATATTTCTTTTTCAGATATCTCCAGAAAATCGGAATTGCCAAAAAGCTGTAAATTACCATATTGGGTCTACAGGCAGCAACAAGTGCCATACAAGCAGAGCCTGCAAGAAGCTTTCCGATATAAAGCTTATCCTCATTTTCTGCCGCAGCAATCCAGAAATAAAGTCCCCATATGGTCAATGCCATTGCCATAGTAGTCGGAACTGCATACACCGCCGGACTATTGATAAACTCAGGAATCTGGCAGCCAAAGAATCCTGCCGCCGCTAATAAAAGCAATACCGCGAAGGGTGTCTTTTTAAAATACTGCCTTATGATTTCCTTAAATAACATAAACAAACCAATCCCAAACAGAATACTGTCAAACAGAATCGGTATCGTATTGGGCATTCCCAGTCCCAGAAAATGGTATACCGGCCAGTAAAACAACAGGCAGGGAAGAATTCCGAAATATACATAAAACTTCCCATCATAATAGGCATAATCCCAGTTCTCATTCTCT
Organism: Lachnospiraceae bacterium; assembly: GCA_051879415.1. Taxonomy (GTDB): domain Bacteria; phylum Bacillota; class Clostridia; order Lachnospirales; family Lachnospiraceae; genus NK4A136. The sequence continues at coordinate 1,275 of JBJELZ010000025.1, read as the reverse complement.
CCTATTTCATAGCGCATAAACATATCATAGGGATTTTCCATGGAAACCAGTTCCTCCGACGGCGTCTCCAAAAGATAAGGCACTCCTGCATCTAGGGCCTTCGACAGTTCAATATAATGTTCAAATTTATCATTATATGTAATTGTATCATTTTCTGAAATCATAAACCAGAAAAGTGAAATAATTCCGATTCCAGTCAGTGCAGCGATCCCCCACTGCCACCGACGAAGCCTGATACAATCCGATTTCCACAGGATGGATCTCGGTCTAAGGCCATATCCAATCAGCAATATGGTAAAAACAAGCAGACAGCGTATCCAGGAAAATAATAGTGGTCGTCTTGCGTTAAAGGTAATATCGTGAATTCTGATCAGATATCCATTCTCCAGAGACAATTCAAGATCAATCCCTTTCATATTACCAAATAACTGTACCCACGTATATTTAGAAGTCTCATTATTATATAAGATACTTCGGGCATTAATATGACATGGAATTGCATTTCCTTCATCCCTGATATAATAATCCACCTTGCAGACACCATCTTCAAGATAAAATAGCGGGATACTATTCAGGATTTCAATATCAATCTTAATATTTTTGATCTCCTGATTAACATTGTTTATGCGAACAATATGATTCCCCTCTGTCTGCAGGGAATACACATCATTATCATAAGCAATCATACCTTCGATTTCATAATCATAATCCTTATAAGAGGACTCCTGATAGAACAATGACTGGATTGACCTGAAATTAAATACAAATATCTCCATTGCCACTGCAACAACCAGCAACAACACGATATGACGCACGGTCTTTATCATTTTATCCCGCTCCGGCAATTTCACTTTTATCTGATCCATTTCTGTAACTCCCTTTCCTTAATTACTTATCATCATCCAGCTTCAGGACACTCATAAAGGCTTTCTGCGGAATCTCCACATTGCCAACCTGGCGCATTCGCTTCTTACCCTCTTTCTGTTTCTCTAACAGCTTCTTTTTTCGGGTGATATCGCCACCATAACATTTTGCAAGCACATCCTTACGCATTGCTTTTACCGTCTCTCTGGCAATGATCTTTCCGCCGACCGCTGCCTGGATCGGAATCTCAAACAAGTGTCTTGGAATCTCCTCTTTAAGCTTTTCACACATCCTTCTTCCACGTTCGTAAGCACTGTCACTGTGTACGATAAAGGAAAGGGCATCTACTTCTTCCCTGTTGATTAAAATATCCAGTTTTACCAAATTGGATGGTTCATACCCCTTCATATC
>JBJELZ010000024.1:0-3935 GCA_051879415.1 Lachnospiraceae bacterium | reverse complement strand
AACAGGAAGAAAATGATATATTTCAGCAGCAGTTTTACATAATGTGGACAGGCTGTTACGGAGAGAGTAAATTGCTCTGAATTATTGGTAGCAATCAATAATTCAGAGCTTTAAAGTCTTAACAAGAAAAAGTAACAAAAAGTAACGAAAAGCAACGAAAAGCAAATTTATTATGCAAGAGAATCTGATATAGTCAAAATGTCTGGTTTGCGTAAACAGAAAGGAAATTCCCCTTTTGTAATAAAGAGAAGAAGGAGGAACAGGAACGATGCGAAGAATACGAAGTCCGGGTAAAGGGAAAGACCTGCAAAACACGATTGCGGCGTGAAGTGCAGGTCAATCCGGCATGTAAATAATTACACACAGAAAAATTATATACCATGCCGGAAGAAAAAGCAACTAAATTACGAAAACAGACTGCGAAAGACAGAATACGGCAGTCGAATGAAAAATTAGGAGGAAACAAAAATGAAGAAATTTTTAAAGAAGGCAGTTGCAGTGGTCGTGATGGCGGCAGCGGTAGTAGCAACAGTGCCGGGTTTGGCACAGGCAGGAACCTATCCGACAAAGGATTGCCCGAAAGCTTCCAATGGTTATCATAGTTATAGGCTGTACTGTATGGGTTTTTCCTATTATACGGTAGGAACACATAAAGTCTATGATTCTGTATGGGATCGGATTTTTCAAACGGATGATTATACCATTTGCAATGTTAAGTATACCTATCATGAGTCAATGGAAACTTGTGAATATTGTCGGGAAATTACCGGTGTGAGAGGATCACATGGTGAGGCTGCAATTCATATGAATTGTGGGGAAGGGATTGTTACGTCTGGGTATTGTAATGGGCCCGGATCAGATGTAACCTTTTTAAGATAGGAAAAAAGCATACCGAAGGGAGTTTGGGCTCCCTTCGGTAGAAAAGGCGGAGGGCTCAATGGAACGAATTGAACGAAGAAAAAATCCTGCCATAAGAAAGGTACTCCGATGGCTTTTACTTCTGGCAGTTATGATAGCGGTAGTGTATGGATACACGCGTATTCCTTATTTTGTAGTAAAGCAAAATATGACATTACAGTATAATTATACTTATAAAAGCTATGACGAGGTTTTGGCAAAGAGAGAAAAGTATCTGACAGAGGAGTATTTTTCGGTATACAGTACCTATGATTCCGTAATCCAGCAGATACAGTTTATCAAGGAGCATAAAGAGAGCTGTAAGCTCATTTTACTGGAGCTTGGTCGACGGGAGCAGGACGGTGCGATTCCGTATACCCTTGTCTATGAATTGAGTTATGAGGACGGAGAAACTCCTACACAGAGAATCCACATAGAAGGAAGGCAGGAGATGGAGCGCTGTTGGGGTATTTGGTGGAAGGTAAGTGGAAACGGCGTTTTCCATTCCTGTATGGATTTGGGGGCGGAAAACGAACATGCCGGACATTCACATGAATAGACTGACTATATAATACGAGGAGAGGACAAATGAATTACATTTGTTTATATATAAAACGTACCTTTACAAAGAATTTAAAAAAGCAAATTTTTTTAGTTTTAGGCATCGCAGCCTTTATGGCAATGTTAGCAAGTAACATAATGACATCGGATTCCAGTGAGCGGGATTCTTTAAAGCAGGCAGAACAATACAAGATGGGGTTTTCATGGAAGCTGTCAGATATATCAACAGAGGAACTGGATTACATGGAACACCATGAGGAAGTAGTTCATGTGGATGCGATTGAAAAAGTAGAATTAGTGGCAGGACTGGATAACGTGGACTGTTTGGTGTCTTCGGGAGTGCCGGACACATGGAAGATGGAATATTTGTACGGGAAGGCACCGGGAGAAGGGGAGATTTTATTAACAGAAAATGCCCGTATCAGCAGTCGCCAGCCGGTACCGGGAGAAACTGCCCGGATAGAAGTGAGGGCAGGGAGAGAAACGAAACAAATGGACGTGACTGTGGCGGGGGTAATAAAGGGACTTGATGATTTTACGGGAGCCTACGGCTTTTTATATCATGAAGACTTTATAACGCTGACCGAAGGGATAGCCAAAGAAGAGCGAAAGTACGATGCCTTTGTTCAGACGATTTATGGATATGCGATGAACGGAACACTGTGGGGAGATATGTATGAGCGGTTTGGAACGAATAATATTATTGGAATATCGGAAAATCTGGTGAATAAAGAGTATTCCGTAGGAGGGGTTGTATTACCGATGGTGTTAACCATCGTCATATTTGGGGGCTGCCTTGCTGCGATTATCTACATAGTTCTTCAGGATGAAAAGAAAAATATCGGAATTTTTCGGGCACTGGGGGCGAGGAAGACGCAGATTGCAACAATGCTTACCATAAGGATTTTTGTATCCGGTGTACTTGGCATTCTTCTGGGAAGCGGCTTGACCGTATTGGTACAGAAAATAGAAAATATGCTGACCTATACGGATACGGGGGCGGTGGAGAACATTGGAGCAGTAAGTATGGTGATGATTCCCTTTGGCGGGCTTGTGGCTTTGCTGGTATTACAGCTTCCTGCGTTGTATGCCCTGTTGAGGGAAGCGCCGATAGCGTTGATGAATGAGCTGCGACATGCGGGGGAAAACCTGATCAGTTTGAAAGGAACTAAAGTGTTTCATATAAAGCATCCGATCTGGTGGTATGCGGGACTGGAGGGGAAGCGTTTGAAAGGACGCCGTATCGGTCTGGCACTGATTACCGTGTTTGGACTTCTCTTCCCGTCGATGACATTTATGAACCTTCAGGGAAATTTGAAGTCAGACGAGAAAAAGGCAGTGGATATGACCTATACGGTAAAAAAGGAAAACGGGTATTTCACCGAAGAAGAGGTGCAGCGGATTCTGAAGCTTCCGGGGGTACAAAGTGCCGGATTTTCCGTAGAACAGTACGGCGAGTGTGTGGCGGAATATGCAGGGGAAGCGTGCATGGTGCGGCTGCAGATTTTGGATGAAAAAAGCTTCCGGAAGATGAAGAAAGACCTGGAAGCAATGGGGATTTCCGTGGCTGAGGAATCCGGAGAGGAGCTTTTGGGAGAATCGGGGATTGTAGTCCGTGGGACAAGAAAAACTTTACATAAGAAAGTTCCGGAGGCAGCAACGGTGCAGTTATTGTCTTCTACGGGAGAACGTTATGAATGCGAAGTAGTATTGAATGCAAGGAATTATGGGGAATTGGATGCGGATTACTATATGTTCATTGGTTTCGGAACGTATTGCGAAGTGTACGGAGTACCGGAGTTACAGGAGTTTTCTGTAACGTTAAAGAATACTGCCTATGCAAAGACGGTTGATAGGCTGAGGCAAACAGTGGACGGCGTTTCGCTTATGCAAAATGAGCTGTTACTGGGAAATACACTGAGAGAGTTGCATAGTGACACGATAGTATCAACCATAGCAGAGGTGTTTCTTTCCATACTGGCATCGGCTGTATTTTTGTTTTGCTATTATTCTTTTTATTATCTTGCCAAGACAGAGGAATACCGAAAGCTTTTCGCAATGGGTGCATCTATGAGAATGGTAAAAAATACTATGCTGCTGCAGTCGCTTAGAAGCTCATGGTTTTTTTCATTGCTGAATGCGGGATTCAGTTATTTGGTTTATCGATATAATGTTTCATCAATTTCGGATGTGTGGTTACAAGAGAATACGACAAAGCTTCCTTTGGCAGCATTGATTCTGCTGATGCTGTTTGTGGTGGGAATTTCCATGAGTGCCACATGGTTTGCGTCGGGACAGGTGTTAAAGGAACTGGAACAGAAAGCATAAAGCGGCAAAGGGGAGTTTGGAGAGAAGGGACAAAGAAATATTCGGCAGGAGAAAAACAGAGAGAACAAAAGGATAAAAAGAGAAAAAATAACAGGAAAGGAGCAGGAGATTTTTCGGTCTCCGGAAAGAAGAATGACAATTTTAAAAAC
>JBJELZ010000023.1:0-19599 GCA_051879415.1 Lachnospiraceae bacterium | reverse complement strand
CCATTTCACCCAATAAGAGTCCGGTTCTTGTAAACCGATCTTCCATTATCCAACCTCCATAAAACACGATTCCGGGGCGAACGGGCTTTTGCCCCGGCATTTTCCGCTAACTATTCTTCCTGCTGTCATGCAAAAGATCCATCTTCATCTCATAATATTCCGGCGTCATATCTACATAATGCTTATGAGGATTCTCAAAACGCTGCTCCTCCTGCCAGATCTGATGTTCCAGCTGATCTGACACATAGCGGCGAATCTGATCAATATCTGCCTGTGGTACAATACGTTTTCCATCCTTTACCACCAGCTGCTGCAATTCTTTCATGGTACAGCCTTCAAAGTGTCTTTCCTTCCAAGGCTTTTCCGGATCAATATAGCGATAGGGCTGACTAAGATCAACTGTTTCCTTTTCTCCTGCGATCAGATCCGCGATTGCTTTTCCGTCTTTATCATAGATTCTGAAGACTCGTTTTTTCCCGGGATTTGTAATCTTTTCTACTGTCTCCGAACATTTGATTCTCGGTTCAAACTCCCCATCCTGTTCCACCGCTGCCAGCTTGTAGACTGCACCAAAGACAGGATCACTCTTAGCTGTGATCAGACGTTCCCCGACACCAAATGCATCAATGCAGGCCCCCTGTAAGATCAAGGAGGTAATCGTATATTCATCCAGACTGTTGGAGGCAATAATCTTGCAATCCTGTAGTCCCGCCTCATCTAACAGCTTCCGTACTTTCTTGGAAAGATAGGCAAGATCACCGGAATCCAGCCGTACTCCCTTTAAACGTTTTCCCATGGGTTCAAGAATTTCCTTTGCAATCCTGATAGCATTTGGCACACCGGAGTGCAGAACATCATAGGTATCCAGCAAAAGCACAACATTATCCGGATAGGTCAGTGCATATTTCTTAAATGCTTCATATTCATCCTGAAAATACATTACAAAGCTGTGCGCCATGGTACCGCTGACCGGAATTCCAAACTCCTGTCCCGCCATTACCGTAGCCGTACTGCCCGCACCGCCGATATATGCTGCTCTTGCTCCGTAAACTGCTGCATCCATATTATGGGCACGTCTTGCGCCAAAATCTGATACGCCTCTCCCCGCTGCTGCCTTCACAATCCGCTGGGTCTTTGTTGCAATCAGGGACTGGTGATTTACCAGTGCCAGGATTGCCGTCTCCACAAGCTGTGCATCAATTAATGGTGCAACAATGGTCAAAACCGGTTCGTTGGGATACATAACCGTTCCCTCCGGAAATGCATATAAATCTCCATGGAACCTGAAATTACCAAGATACTTTAGAAATTCCTCATCAAAAAGGCTGAGTGAACGGAAATAAGCAATATCGTCTTCTTCAAAATGGAGATTTTCCACATACTCAATAATCTGCTCCAGCCCTGCAAAAATTGCAAAACCGCCCTCATCAGGATTCTTACGGTAAAATACATCAAACACGACCTTCCGTCCATGATTACTTTCCTTAAAATAACCATTGGCCATTGTCATTTCATAAAAATCCATCATCATGCTGATATTTCTCTGGTCAAACTGTGACATTTTATGTGCCTCCATATTTGTTTCATAAATTTAATACTTCTTACCTAAACCTCTTATTATTCTGCGTCTTCTTCCCGTTTCAATGCACGCTGTATTCTGGAACGAAGTGCTTCCGTCTCAAAGGGTTTCAAAACATAATCACTGATTCCAAGCTTCTGGGTTTCCAGAATACTATCCTTATCGCATTTCGAAGTAAGCATAATCACCGGCAGTTCCTTACATCCTTCTATCTCACGTATTTCCCTTAAGGTCTGGATGCCATCTTTGTCAGCCATTCTGATATCCAGAAGAATCAGATCCGGCCTGTTCCCTTTCAGATAACGAACAGCTCTGGTGCCGGAATTAATAGTAACCACATCATAATATTCTTTCAATTTCTGCTCTGCATATGCAAGATTGATTGCACTGTCATCAACAATTAAAATTTTTGGTTTTTCTCCGAAATTGAATCCCATTCCTTTTTCCCCTCCGTTTATCCAATGAAATAATCCTTTCTAAAGATTTTCCAGCAATTCACGTAACAACTGCTCTGCCATGTCATCTTCATACAATCGCAGCTGTTTTTTCACTTCCTGCAGGCAGGCTGATGTCTTATCATCCAGTTTGCAGTCCAATAAGTTTTCTATTATATCTGCACATTCCCTGGAATGAAAGTTCTCCACCTGTTTCAAAGCTTTGGCAATTTCTGATTTCAATTTCTCCGGTTCAGGTGCAGGAAGCAGTTCCTTTTCACCATCTGCACTTTCTTCCCATGTTTCAAGAAATGTCTGAATGCAGACTAACTGTCTTTCATAATCATTCAGTAATCCAGGAAAATGTTCTCTGATAAATTCCTCGTCTCCTCTGTCTGCTGCTTCCTCCTGTGCTTTTGCAGCCAAAGACAGCTGCATGGCACCAATGTTGGCAGAAACACTTTTCAACCCATGCACTTCAATCTCATATGTTTTATAATCCCTATCTGTATAGAGTTGTTCTAACAGTTCCCTTTTACGGACTCCATCCATACAGTATAACTTCAGCAGTTCCAGATAATCCTCTACAGACGCAAACTGATAGCCCTTGACGACCTCCCTGTCAATTCCTTCGATCTCAATTCTGTCAAATTCGGATTTCTGCTCTGCCTTGTCCGATTCTGCCTTTTCCTGTTCTGCCTGATTTGCTTCTTTCCTCCGCTCCTCAGGAATCCATTTCAGCAGCAATTCATTCATTCTTTTTTTATCAATCGGCTTGGCCATATAATCGTCAAATCCCAGGTTTAAGAATTTATTTTTAACCCCCTCCATGGCATTGGCTGTCAGTGCAATAATAACAGGAGAGGTGCCATTCTCCCCGCATTCCTCCCGGATAATTTTTACTGCTTCAATTCCATCCATTCCAGGCATCATATGGTCCATAAAAATAATATCATATTTTTTAGCCTTGACACGTTCTATTGCCTCCGGACCGCTCTCACCCTCGTCTACCTTTAAACAATATGGCTCCAGAAAACCTTCTGCAACCTTTCTGTTGATCTGATTATCATCAACCAGAAGCACTTCCACATCCTCTGCTGTGAACAGATTCAGTTTTTCTGAATCTGCAGCCTTAATCTCAGGTGCCTCTGCAATGGTCCGCCTATCAATAATCTTCTGGGGAATCGTCACCGTAAAGGTACTTCCTTCCCCATAAACACTCTCCAGTTCAATGGTTCCCTTCATCAGTTCCACTAACTGCTTTGTAATCGAAAGTCCAAGTCCTGTTCCTTCCACGCTTCTGTTACGCTTGGAATCTACCTGGATAAAATTCTCAAAGATCTTTTTCTGATCCTCCGGCCGGATACCGCATCCGGTATCCTCCACCTTAAACTGAAGCAATTCCACTCCTTCCTGCTCAGCAGGTCTTCCATCAATGGTAATTTTAATATATCCGCTTTTGGTAAATTTAATGGCATTGTTCATCAGATTAATCATAATCTGCCGGATTCTGCCATGATCTCCATGATAAGCACAGGGAAGTTCTTCATTGTATTCGTACTTTACCAGAAGATTCTTTCTGGCTGCCGCCATTTCCATCATATGAATCACTTCATCGCCCATTCTCTTTAAATAATAATCAGAGGGAACCAGCTCCATCCGTCCGGCCTCTACCTTGGACAGATCAAGGATATCATTAATAATTGTCAAAAGATTCTCAGAAGCCGCCTTGATATCATTGGCAAAGGAGCTCATACGTTCTCCCCTGCACTCATCAATAATAATATCACTCAATCCGATAATTGCATTCATCGGTGTACGAATCTCATGGGACATATTGGCAAGGAATTCACTCTTTGCCTGATTGGCCTTTTCCGCCTGTTCCCTGACCAGCTTGATCTCATTGATATAGTTCTTTGTTTCTGTGACATCCAGAATCAGTACCACATAACCCTGATGCCGTTTCCTGGAATTTCTCCTTCCCGGATTAAGAATCTGCTGCGTATGGCTTTCATAAAATTTGCCATTCAAGGTAAATTCATAGTGTGGATGATCTTCCAGAATATCTGCCGGAAAATCCCGGACATTCAGCAGACTATCCCCAATCTGGCAGAAAGCCAGATCCGGAAAAATCTCTATTGCGGCCTGATTGCAGTTTAACAGGCGGTTTTGTAAATCCACAGCAACAACACCATCTCCCATGCTGCTAAGCAGTGCATCGGAAGCCATTCGTTTAAAATCATAGTATCGCTGCCGCCAGATCAAAATCAATACGAGAGACAGCATCAATCCCATAAGAACCGGTGTGAAATCCAGATTTTTTGTTAACTTTGCAGCATATGCAATTAAGGATATTGCCGGAATCGTTGAAAGGACCATAATGATCTTAAGCTTTTTGTTATCATGATGTCCGGATTCTGAAATAGCAGTCTGTATCAGCGTCTTCATGGATAATACGTATGGAAGAACACTGCTGAATACCATATAGATATAATAAAACGGTCCATAAGTCAGGTTAAGATAATGGTGTCCATCCTCTGCCAGAATCCACCCTGTTTCCCTGTAATACAGAGTATTCCATTCCAATGTAAAGACCAGTACCGCAATAACAACATCTATCACTCCCAGAAAATTCAGCAGTTTTTTCGGTGGCTTTCTGTAACAATAACTGTAAATAAACCAGCAGTAACAAAGCGGGACAAAGATAGATCCAATGTATTCTATCTTTACAGCCAGAAGAGCTACCTCCAGATTACTTGCCAGCAATTCCAGGACATAACCAATATTGTGAAGGAAGGAACCTATAAGAGAACAGCATATCAGCTTTTGCTCCCTCGTTCCATCAGCATCAGAAACTACAACAACAATTGCAATAAATAATGTCACTATGCCAATTACTTCCAGCCCAATAAAAAACGGAAACATATTTTTACCCCATGCTTTCTATGATACTACTTCCCTGTTCCTTCAGCCACCGGCGATTCTCCCGATAATCCGGCAGCACTCTCTCCACCTCAGCCCAGAATCTTTTCGAATGATTCATTTCTTTTCTATGACACAGTTCATGTACCACTACATAATCTAATACTTCAGGCGGAACCTTCATCAGCAGACAGTTAAAATTCAGATTGCCTTTCCCGCTGCAGCTCCCCCATCTGCTTCGCTGATTGCGGATTGTAATTCTGCCATAGGTAACACCAACCAGCGGTGCATAATAAGCAACCCGCTCAGGGATCACTTTTAAAGCTTCCTCTGCCAGCTGATGGATTTCTTCCATGGAAATTTTAGCAGAACCTGCTGTCTTTTCATATTCCTTCTGCCGCATCTGCATCTGTATCAGATGCTTTTCAATCCAGTTTTCTTTCTCCGCAACAAACCGTCTAATCTCATCAATGGACATCTGATATGGTGCACGCACTAAAACCTGCAGATTTCTGTCAATCTCCAGGGCAATGCTTTTTCGTCTGCTGCGAATGATTTTAATATCATATTTCATACTTATGATCCCGTTCCACTGTATTTCATGGCGCCATACATCCAGAACTTGTAACTTAACCAGAAAAATAGGCATCCAAATAATGGTGAAAGCCAGGAAAGCAAAGGAATTGCGTCCGGGCGTAAGATCACCAGGCTCGGATAATATGCGATAAATGCAATCGGCATAATAAAAGTAAATATAAAGCGGAATACCGGACTGAATATGGTAATCGGGTATCTTGCATAATCCTTAAATTTTAATGCAAGATCCATCACATAAAAGGAGTTGGTAATCCAGAAACAGGTTGCTGCGGCAGCATTCATTACCGCAATCATAATCAATGATGCTGTGGTCAGAAAGACTGCTGTTTTCAGAACCATCAACGGAGTACAAGCAAGTCCGATCTTATTCCATGCATAAATCAGAGTACCCAGTCCAAAGGCAAATTGTCCGATTCCTTTGATATCAAACACTTCTGACTGATAATAAAAGAAAAGGTTAATCGGCCGGAAACAGTATTTGATAAAATCACCGGAATAAACATACATGCGTAAACTCCAGTTATTATCAAAGAAGCACTGCACCGGAGTCAGTGAAATCAGTGAAAATCCATACAGGAACAACATTTCATAATAACTCCAGCCATTGATGGAAGGAAAATTACGAAACAGAATCCAAAAGCTGACAAATCCGGTTAGATTCGTACAGATCATACCAATGGTTGATATAATAAAATCTGCCCGGTAGCTCATTTTACTTTTCAGGTCCTGTACCAGAATTTTACGATAGATATTAAAATAAAATCCTATTCCTCTTTTTTTCATAGAACACGTCACCTCAAACTGCAGACAGTCATCATCCTCCATTTACCGTAATTCTCCGTAAGGAAAACTTCCAGAAAAGACTGCTTCCCGCCAGAAGCACCACACACCAGAATAACTGGATTCCCAAAGCCTCCAACACTACATCTGTATTCGGGCTTTTATCTAACAGCAGTGTCAACGGCGTATTATAAATGGATTGAAAGGGCAGCTTTTCTGCAACCGCTTTCAAAGGTTCCGGGAAAAATGCCAAGGGAATGGTTGCTCCGGAAAGCAGCAATACAACAACCTGCTTCATGATATTGATTCCCCAGATAGACTCTGTAAAAATGCATATGGTTCCTACAATAAAGTCAATACTGTAATTAATTACCACTGCCAACACAACAGATACTGCAAAATACAAAAGATTACTTCCAAGAGGCACTTCACCCCCGGTAACGATGCAGACAATCAAAAAGGTCGGCAGGAAGGTGGCAAAAAACTGTACCACAAAGGTTCCTGAATAGGACCAGAAGAGATAACTTCTATATCTCATCGGTTTTAAAAGATTCAGCACTATCTTCCCGGACTGGATATCACGCCCCATATCCCAGACGGTATACATCTCCATAAAATTAAACAGTGCCGTTGCCAGAACAAGGTAGATCAATGTATCAGAAAAAGTCATTCCATTGACCACATCAGTTCCTGCAGAAGCATAGATGGCTTTCCATAAGTAATATACCACCGTCAGATATAAGAGATTCCCTACAAACATAACCAGCATTGCAAGCCGGAATTGAAAGGATTCCAGAATACCTGCCCTGGTAAGGGAGAGATACTTTCTTATTTTCATACTCCCTCCTCATAAATCTTCCTGATGACTTCTTCTGTGGATATTTCTTCCAGCTTCATGTCACGGACTTCATGTGTTTTCTGGATTGCACCCAGAACATCCATAACCTTTGCCTTGTCCTCATCCACCAGCACCGAAATCCAGTCTTCATCTGCTGATACTGACACTGCATACGCAGCCAGTTCCTTCTCCAGATGCTGCTTCTGTTCTTCAATTTCCCCGGCAGGACGGATCTTTAATGTCCTATAAGAACCAAAGAAATTCTTTAAGTGTTCCATGTCATTATCATAAAGCATTTTCCCATGATCAATGATGACAATCCGTTTACAAAGGGCATCAACATCTCCCATATCATGTGTTGTCAGGATAACCGTAGTATTACGCTCCTTATTCAATGCCTTAATCAATGTTCTGATCTTGCTTTTCATGGAAACATCCAGACCAATGGTCGGCTCATCCAGAAATACAATCTTCGGATTATGTAAAAATGCAGCAAGAATATCACTTAACGTTCTCTGTCCCAGTGACATCTGCCGGACCGGTTTATGCAGTAAGGGTTCTAAGTCTACCAGAGAACGATAGATCTCCAGAATACTTTCATAATCTGCATCACTGATCTGATAAATATCCTTCAGGATACGAAAAGACTCTACCAGCGGCAAGGACCACCACAACTGAGACCGCTGTCCAAATACAACACCGATCTCCTGTGCATTTTTTGTTCTGTTTTTATAGGGGACATTGCCACCTACAAGAATTTCTCCTGAGGTCGGCTCCAGAACACCTGTCATCATCTTAATTGTTGTGGATTTACCTGCACCGTTTGGTCCTAAATATCCCACAATCTCTCCCTGTTCGATGTTCATGGAAATATTGTCCACCGCACGGATAATTTTATAATCCCTGGAAAAAAGGTCCTGAAAGCTGCCCTTTAACCCCTCATGACGGTTCAGAACCTTAAATTCCTTCGATACATTCTTAATTTCAATAATATTAGACATTATTCCTACCATTGCCTTTCTAATGTCTTTCGCGCTTATTTCTTATCAGATTTTAAATCTTCCTACAATCTGATACAGCCGTTCTACCTTCCTTCAATTATAGAATTTTTACAATTCCTATGCAATATGGAATTGTATTATCTGCCATTTTCCCCGTCAGTACCGGTGACATCATAATTGTTCTTCGCATCCCGTTTTACGTGGAAAATCACACCGCTGATTGGAAATACCCATTCATTGGACAGGGAAATGCGGTACACTCCGTTCTCATTTTCGTATGTATTGGCATATGCAGATGCATCTCCCCTGTTCAGGAAAGGATACATATCAACATCCATCATATCCTCGTTGTAGCTTATGGAGATCTGGGGATCCTTTGTAGGCTCCACCAGGGCAACTTCAAGAATGCTGTTCCATTTCTTCGGCATATGGAAAATAATATCAATATCATGTTCCCTGGCATGGATATCATGATCTACTTCAAATGTGACAATAATTCCATAATCCTTTCCTTCATAGGTTCCTACTTCTACCTTTGCCAGCCTTCCATGATATCGGTCAATGGTCAGATGAGGTCTAAACATTTTCTTTACCGTACTTAACAGTTTGTCCGGATCATCCTTCATGCTTCCAAAGTAATCCTTATCCACCTGTTCGATATCCAGATTCTCCCGGAAAATGCAGTTTCTTAAGATTTCCTTGTCATCTCCATTGGAATTGCCCCGTAAGAAGCGGTCTAACTGCGCATTATCATACACAAAGCTGATCTTTACATAACGTTTTTCTGTGTTATTTCCCCTTTCAGCTATATATTTCACATGATAATTTAATTCTTCCTGCACATAAAAATAAGGATCCCTCTCCCTGGGCGCCTTCAAATCCATAAATGCACCCGTGCGTTCTGTTTCCAAAACAAACCGGTAGGAAAATGCTGTTCTGATGCGGCAGTCTTTCTCTGCCAGATGTGTCATATCCTGCAGATCCTTTTCTGTCAGAAGATAACTGTTCAGATAGTTGCGGATCATATCACTCATATCCGCATCATGCACAATCGAACCGATAAATGCATTGACAAACACCTTTTTCTGATCATTCTCATAAAGTTCCATGGCTTCCGGATGATACATCAGCGTATCCAGAATCTGCTCAGAAACTTCACTGGCATAAGTATCCTTGGAAATCCATTCATGGGCAATATCAAACAATAGAAATGCTGCCATCACACCCATCAGGTTGCCTACAGTATCCTTTAACAGATCCCAGATTGTCGTATCCGGCGCAAATTTAAACAGAAGGACTTCCCCGATAATAATTACCACAATAACAAACAGATATAAGAGGATATAGCCCATCTTTTTATTTTGGGAATTAATCTTCTTCTGCCTGTTTGGGGCCTTTTTGCTATTCTGCTTCTCCAACGCTGTTCCTTTTTCCATTTAGTTCCTCCTTTGTAAATACCCCGCTGTAAATTGCAGGTGCCTGCTTATAGTAAGCCCAAAATCTGTCTCCGTAATCATAATGCCACCATTCTGACGGAAGATTCGTAAATCCCGCTTTCGTCATTACCTCATAAAGCAGCCTTCGGTTTTCCCGCACGGATGTTTCCTGTGTGTCATTCTCAAAATATGCAGTATGGGTTTTTTCAGTAAATGCATCAAACCCTGTTCCCATATCCAGCTCCCTGCCATACTCATCTAACAGCGTAAGATCTACCGCCCCACCGGTGGTATGCACCGGCGGCAGTTCCTTATCCGGAACGGGTTCGGATACAAACCTTCTGATAATTGCCTGCTTCTTTTGTTCATTACAGTCTGTCAGCTGAAATTCCTTTATAATATCTTCTGAATACGTCCGGTATAGTTCCTCCTGCAGTGCAAATGGACGCCACGCATCCAGTATCTTAAAACGATATCCTTTAGGAAGCAGGCCATATGCTTTAAGGAGCATCTGATATACTTCCTCTCTGACAAAGCACTGGCCTTCCGCATTCTTCATATGCAGCAGCGGATACTGCATGGCTACTTCGAATATATTGTTTGATCTGACTTTCACAAAGCCGGACTTTCTGAATGCAGTTTGGGTATATCTCTCCGGTTCTTCTACCATAGGAATACTATGCATGATGCTTCCACCTCTCTATACAGAATTTTACCCCACAAAGCAGAAAAGGACAATCATAAGTTATTTAAATTCTGCCGGATGCCTGAGCAAACGTTCAGGTTGTGTTTCTGTCTTGTCAGGCTGCACAAAATAAATAGCTTGTATTCCTTTGCGCCAAACGCTTCGATGAGCCTCAAAAAACAAAAATCGTGTTCAGCAATGGCTTCCACGATTTCCAGAGTCTCATTTCCACAACACAAAAGTCATTCAAACAGCTGATTTACACAACCTGCCGGGAAAGATTAGGACAATGAAAACTTAAAACTCATGTTATTTTCATGCATGGTTCATAAAAAAAGCAGGGGCATAAACCCCTGCAGGAATATTGAAAAATTCATTGTAAATCATTATTCTGTTTCTTCAAATTCGATTCGTAAGGAACCGACGCCACCATCAATACTGATTTTGTTAGGACCGTCTCCATAGACACTGTCAGCAGACATGGTTTCTCCATCCAGCGTTGCGCCACCAATTCCCTTGTCTAACTCAATCTGATAATCGGCTCTGTCGCCGGAAAGGTTTAGTATCGCTTCCCCGACTCCATAATTGATAAGGCAGTCACCGGTCAGTTTACCGGTCAGCTCCATTTCCCCTACTCCAAGATCCATGGACAGATCATTCAGTTCGCCACCCTGAATAGTCAGTTCACCGGCGCCATTGTTAATCTCTGCTTTTTCCGAAACAGTTAAGGATCCAATCTCCGTCTCGCCGGCTCCCAAGTCCAGCTTCAGATCATTAGCAGTAAGCGTATCAATCGTTAATTCCCCGGCTCCGGCAGAAATATTCGCCTCTTCAAAGACAAATCCTGCCGGTACAGTCAAAACAACTGATGCATCAGAAGAACCTATGCTGCCATTTTTTTGTTCACCTGAAATTTGAAGTACTCCATTTTTTTCCTCTACGGATAAATCCTTTAGATTACTTTCGACGGAAAAGCCTTCTCCTTCCACGATTTCAAAAGCCGCCATACCAATTTCTATATCCAGGCTTGTAATCTCACTACTGATCGAATAGGTCTGCATTTCTCCAACATGATCTCCACCCAGGAATCCAAACACCATGGCTGCTGCACTGCAGATTCCCCCGATAATGGAAACACTTAAAAAAACAGCAAATGCTAATGCACAATATTTAATCGCTCTCTGTAAAGATGTCATTTGATATCAACACCTCCAAACATGCAGGTTCCCTTGATATAAATCGTCGGTACAGATGGATTATGATAGTTTTCTACCTTATTCGTAACCCCACCGAAAAGGGAGGTTGTGCCTACCTTAACATTAACATTTCCGGGAACATAGATATCAATTCCGCCAAAGATTGCAGAAACATCAATTACACAATCCTGATTGATGATAGCATTTCTCAAATCGCATTTTACACCGCCAAAGATTGCATTTAATTCTGCACCATGGAACTCTTCTCCGGCAAAATTCAGATTATCTCCGGAAAATACTGCTGTTCCACAACGACATTCTCCATCTTCTACCTTTATATCATTGATGATTTTTTCTGTCTTTCTGTCGAAAAAACTTCCAAATATCATTTTAATTCCGATGAGAACGATGATTACAGGGAAAAGAAGCTTCCAGAACATCGTAAAGTCCAGAATATCCCGACAACACAGCAGCAACAATACACCAATGCAAAGACCAATCAGATTTCCTATCTTATCGTGATTACAGAACAATCCGATCACACTGGGAATAATAATGAACAAGGTCCACCATCCCTCAAAGAAAATATCAATGTCTGCGATTCCCAGAGCATTCATTCCAATCACCAGACCAATGGCAACCAGAACAATTCCCCATATTACCTGATTTACACGTTTCATAAATTTATCCTCCTGTTAAATATCGATCAACTTTATAGCTATATTCTACAGAAGCAGACGTGTCCCTGATAGGTTGATTTTTCAGGTGAATGTGTTCATTTTTCGTCTTTTTTATTACTTTTTAATTTTCTATCACTCCTGTCCCTCCGCAGGTAACGCAATTTTTATTGCCATTGCAGACCGGGCAGACATGCTCCAATGCTCCATGGCAGTGCGTACATACATAGCTGGAAGAACCGTGGCATGCATCACAGGTAATTCTTCCACTTCCTCCACAATGTCTGCAGGCTTCCCCGCTTGTTGCATCTATACCGCTTCCATGACATCCATGGCAGTCTATGACTGCTGAACCACCACAGGTAGGACAGGTTTCATATCCTGTCTGATTACATGCTTTACACCTTACAATCCCTGTTCCGCCACATTCACTGCATACAATCCCCGTTCCATTGCACGCAGAACAGGTAACCGATACAGGCTGTGCTTCTTCCGATTCCTCCTGACCGGTTTCTGCCCCTGCCCCGTTTTCCGAAACCGTTACACTTTCTGTATTTTCCGTAACAACATTTGCCGATACAATAATCTCCACTTCATGATCTTCGGATGTTGTTATCACCATACGTTCTATCTGCTCACAGATCATTTCCTCATTCAATGTATCTGAAGCACCCGTAACTTCGATCTGAATCTGCTTACCATCTGTCAGATATTCCATGGCAATCGCGGTTTCTACAATATCTTCAATTCCTTCCTCCACAGGCTGACCTATCAATTCTATCCCTGCAAATACTGCAGCTGCATCCTCATTGAGATACCCCACCTCAATGATCACCTGATCCTCATCCAGATATAATGCCAGTCTGGGATTGATCGTTATATAAACAACCGTCACACAATTCTCCGGCATATAAATCTGCACAGCCTCATCCGTATCTCCCTCTTCAGGCAGTACAGAAGTTTCATTGTCTTCCATAGCAGTTGTTTCTGTCTGAGGCTGTGAAACAGTCTGATTACCTGAAACTGTCTGCTCTTTCCCACAGGCACTTAATAAAAGTCCAAGGCTCACAAGAATTACAGATATTATTTTTCTTTGCTTTCTCATTTTTGCAATCATCGCCTTTCCCCTCACATAAAATCGTTACATATATACTATAGTAAATCATAGAATGATGTGAGTGTCAAAAGTCCATTTGATTTTATGCAGATGCAAGTTCCTTGTAAGTCCTATAGATGATGACTGCTGCTATCACAAAGGTCAGAAGATCGGATACGGGCATGGAATACAGTACCCCATCCAGGCCGAAAAATCGTGGAAGCAGGAGTGCAAAACCCACACCAAAGATGATTTCCCTGATCATGGAGATTGTCATGGATGCAACCGCTTTTCCAAGTGACTGCAGATAAATAAAGGTTCCCTTATTCACTGTTGCCAAAATCATCATGCAGAGATAAATTCTAAAGCTTTTCACTGCAAACTCCGTATAATAAACGCTTTCATTGGCAGCTCCGAAGATTCCGATCAACTGCTTCGGGAAAAATTCTACGATAATCAGTGCTATGGCACCTACCAATGCTTCACAGAGTAACAGTCTCGTAAACAATTTCTTTGCCCGGTCCTTTCTTCCTGCCCCGATGTTATATCCGACAATCGGTATGCATCCGGCAGCCAGACCTACTGCAATTGAAATTACAATCTGGAAAAACTTCATGACAATGCCAACCACTGCCATCGGAATCTGGGCATACTCATTCTGTCCGAAGATTTCATCCATTGCGCCATATTTTCTTAGCATATTGTTAATGGCCGCCATTGCCATGACAAGAGAAATCTGCGACAAAAAGCTGGTAATCCCCAGGGGAATATACTTCTTTACCAGATGAAAATGGAGTCTGAAACTTCCTTTTTCCAGTTTCACTGTCTTCATATGGAACAAATACCAGATGGAAAGTACAGCTGTCAGAATCTGACCGGCTACTGTTGCAATTGCGGCTCCCTTCATTCCCATATGCATCGGGAAGATAAAGATGGGATCCAGGATCATATTCACAACAGCACCTGCTACCGTGGAAATCATTGCAAACTTAGGACTTCCGTCTGACCTGATAATCGGATTCATCGCCTGTCCAAACATATAAAAGGGAACTCCCAAGGCAATCCAGAAAAAGTATTCTTTAGAATATGCAAAGGTTTCCTCATTTACCTTTCCACCAAAGGCAGTGATAATATGATCCATAAAAATGAAATAAAGCACTGTCAATATGACACTTAAGGCCAGGCAAAGAAGAATGGAACTCCCTACACTGTTTCGTGCATCTTCTTTTCTGTCTGCACCCAGTGAAATACTTACAAAAGCACAGCATCCGTCTCCGACCATGACTGCAATGGCGAGAGCCACCACGGTAAGCGGGAAGATCACGGTATTGGCTGCATTGCCATAAGAGCCAAGATACGTTGCATTAGCAATAAAAATCTGATCCACGATATTATAAAGTGCTGCTACTAAAAGTGAAATAATACATGGAATCGAATATTTCTGCATCAGCTTTCCAACCGGCTCCGTTTCAAGAAATGTGTTAGATTTGTTTTCCATATTATTTTCCATAATACCCTCCTTCATTGGCACAAAAAAAGTGTGCAACCTAAAAAGCTGGACTTACGCTCTCAGGCTACACACTTATTTTGCATTCTTTTTTTGTTTTCTTATTTTTGTATTCTTTTTACGTTGCTATTTTATCTCCTTTTTTTCTAAAAAGTCAAGATGTAAAAAATTCCCGCCGGTATTGAGATGGCGTAATTCCTTCATTTTTCCGGAACACTTTTGTAAATACCCTGTAATCTCCGTAGCCTGACTGCTCTGCCACTTCAGTAATCGGCAGGGAAGTAGTCAGCAAGAGATTTTTGGCTTTTTCCATACGGATATTGGTCAGATATGCCAAAAAATTTACACCGATCTCACTCTTAAACAGCTGACTGATATACTGGGTACTGAGATGAAACTCCTCCGCCAGGACAGATAAGCTGATTTCTTCAGAAAGATGTTCCTGTAAGTAATGGGTGAGATTCACGATAGTGCGTTCTTCCTGCTTCTCGGGTTCCGGCTCCAAAGCTTTCTTTTCCTCAAACATGGAAATCTTCAGATTGTCGATACAGCTTCCAAACTCTTCATAATCTACAGGCTTTAAAATATAATCCGTAATCTGCATCCGCAGTGCCTGCTGGCAGTAAGAAAAATCATCATATCCCGACACAATGACAAATGCCATCCGGGGATGCTTGATTCTGGCAGTCTGAATGACCTTTAACCCATTCATGACAGGGATATTGATATCCATAATCACAATATCCGGAAGCAGGGAATCTATTTTTCCCAGTGCCTCCATGCCATCAGCTGCTTCTCCCACCACCTGGCATCCATGGGCTTCCCAGTCAAACAGGCGCTTGAAACCCTCCCGGATCATGATCTCATCATCTACCAATAATACACTGAGTTTTTTCATGGCTTATCCTCCCCTGTGACACGCAGCAGCAGATGAGCAGTGACGCCTCCACCCGGATTGTCCGTATAGGAAAGACCACAGTCTCCTCCACACAACAGCTTGATACGTTTCTGCACATTCAGAAGTCCAATGCTGTTTCCTTCCAGTTTAGGCGGCTGCTTATGATAGTTAAGAAGCATCGCTTCTACTTTTTCTTTGATTTCCGGATCAAATCCGTTTCCGGTATCCGACACAAGAAGTTCAATACAATCAGGCTTGTTGGCACGTCTGGCGGTAATCGTAATACTGCCCTTATATCCTCTGTTCTTCAAGCCGTGCAACAGACTGTTTTCCACAATAGGCTGCAGGATAAAATTCGGCACAAGAACGCCGCCAAGTTCCGGATCAATATCATAATTACAAACCAGCTCCGGATAACGGCAGCACATCAGCTCCATATAAGCTTCAAGAAGCTCCAGCTCGTCATCCAATTCTACCATCTGACGATCCACCTTGACACTGAGCCGGAAGAAATCTACAAGCCGCATCAGCAGATCAGCAACCTTTTTATCGCCATTTAACTGGGCCTGAATTCGAATGGTATCAAGGGTATTATAAAGAAAATGGGGATTTACCTGGCTTTTCAGATATAGCATTGACATCTTCTGCTCCGTCAGTTCGGCACGCAGAATCTCCGGATTTTCCAAAGCCAGAAAGAACGATAACGTCATCAGTGTAAGTCCCATACCACTGATAAGCCACGTGGGATGAAATGCCTGTAAAAAGCTCACTCCGATTTCTATAAAAAGTGCGGCACCAATAGCAAACTTCATTCTCCGGCGAATCTGCTTCCAATTACGTAACAGCAGTACCGAGCAGAAAAACAAATAAAAAGCTACCGTAAAATAGCAGACAGCAACATGAATGCCATCGGAATAATTACCCTGCGGTGTTTCTGCATAATGTACCGGCAGAAATACAACACATAAAAGTGCCGCAGCAAGAAAAACCCGGGCAGCAATCGTAAATTTCCTTGGCTTACCCGTTTCCTCCTGCACAAGGATCGAAATGTACCGATAGAAAAGATATACAAGAAACACCAGTGTTCCAACAAAAAATCGGTGTAAAAGTTCATTTAAAAACCCCGGAACCGTATCCAGATGATTGACCGTATATACCGTTGTACCATCAAGTACCAGATGAATGGGCATAACGATCAGAATGATGGAAAATGTCCTATGTAACGGCGTATCTTTCCGACCTGCTGAAAAATAAACAAAAGCTATTAAACTCACGACTAAAAACAGGGCAATTTCCATTCGGAGCATACGGTGTTTTCCTCACGTTCTTAAATTTCTAATAGGTAATTGCAAAACTGCTATTTTTCCATATTTCACTGTGCAATATGCATAGAATACTTTGAGTTTCGCAATTTCTATCTTACTTCCATTCTAAGTACAGAAATAGTCTTTGAATATAGGTATTTGTGTCAATTTTATAGATATCATGTGAGTGGCGTGGCAAAAGTCCATTTGAGATTCTTTTTTCAGATTACATAAAACAAATTACTTTCATTCCTATGCGCTAAACACTACGATGAGCCTCAAAGAGCAAAAATCGTGTTCAGCAATGGCTTCCACGATTTTTAGAGTCTCATCTCCATAGCGCATAATGTCATGAAAGTAATTTGTTTTATGCAATCTGCATTGAAGGATTATGGAAATGGACTTTTGCCACGCCACTCACATCACTGATATTATTTTAAGTAATTTACCAGTAAAATTACAATACTGGTAATGATCATAACGATTCCTACCACACGGTTAAGGGTCTTAGCATCTGATTTATTGGCAATCCTTGCAGCAATTTGTGCCCAGATCAGGGTGAATATTACGCAGGAAATCATGCAGACAGGATCAGGAATCCCGCCAATGGCAAAATGACTTATTCCACCGGTAAGGGCAGTAAATGCCATCATAAAAACACTGGTACCAACAGCCATATGCATCTGATAGCCAAGGAAGGTGGTCAGTACAAACAGCATCATCATTCCACCACCGGCTCCGATAAATCCACAGATAAAGCCTACCATGGTACCTCCGATGACTGACTTGATTACCCGTTCCCTGTGCGGAACTGCTTCCATCTGCTCTTTGGTTGTGGTAACAGGTTTTACTAAAAACCGTAGCCCCACAAACAGCATTGCAACCTGCATGGTACTGCTCATTGCGCGTTCCGGGAGTAAGCTTGCAACCAGACTGCCGACCACCGTAAATACCAGTACACTGATCAGTAACGGCAGACTATTTTTGATATCCAGATTTTTACTCTTTTTGTATGTGTAAGCACTCATTGCACTCGCCAGCACATCACTGATCAGTCCGATTCCTACTGCGTCATAAGCCGGAATATTCAAAAAGGTAATTAAAACCGGACCAACAACAGCCGCTGCACTCATTCCGGCAAATCCCGTACCAATACCGGCTCCTGCACCGGCCAGAAAACATACAATAATCTTGATGAGTAATTCCATTCCTGTCTTCCTCCTTAAGTATTAGTCCCATAAATCATATTGTGCCATGGTTTCCCGATTGCGATACTCATGCTTTTCATAATAGCCGATCAGCTTACCTTCATCTCGTAAGGCTACCATATAAACATCCTTATTCTGTTTTTCATTATGAAATGTATATACGATATTGTGGTCTTCCGACTGGGCAAACCACTCTACAACACGTTTTATCTTAGCAACAGACTCTGCATTATGACAGTCCAGAAGACTCTGCCCTAACAGCCGTTCTCCTCCTCTTTTCGCATAAGCTGTGACTGCTGCCGGATTCATGTAAATGATCTCATGTTCCGGATTGCAGATGACGATTGCACTTCTGTCCTGATCAATAATACTCTTATAAAATGAAATGTCAGGCTGTCCAGCGGATAATTTCTTTTCCAGTTTCTTTCCCAGTTCCTTTTTCAGATATTCATATCTCAGTCTCTTTTCTTCTTTGGCAAAGTGTTCCTCTCTGCATTGTTTGGGATGATTTTCATATACAAGGACCTCTTCTCCAAACTGTTCACTGGTCAAATCAAAAACGCAATCTCCGATCACATTGTAACAGTGATAATTTCCGCCGGGTCTTAATATCCCATAAACCTCTCCGCCAAAAATATCCTGCACAAGAAAAGCCGTAATAGAGCACTGCCCCAGGGTCTTATTTTCTTCTGTCCAGGCATCACGCAGTCTTGGTGCACAGGTGTCTGCACACCAGATCCCAGAAAGAAGATCATAGAGATGTCTCGGATCTCTGATCTTTTTATATTCAGCAGTTATGGGAGGCATAAGTGCCTGCTCCCAACCGTAAAAGTTATATTTTCCCATAGAAGCCTCCCTTTCACAGATGCTTTTTGCACCAGAGCAAACGCAGACCAACCGTCTCTGTACTTCCCATACGCTTATCTTACCAGTTGCATCTTATTAATAACCCATCCCGCATTTTCCATATGATACTCTGTACCGCAGTACGGACAGGTCTTTTGCCGTACAGCATCAAAACTTCCACCGCAGTTTGGGCATCCTACAGAAGTAATGGAAAAGCCGGGCGGTTCCATCATAGCTACGTTCCTGCTTATTTCCACATCAATGCAGTCTCCTGTTTTCTGCACTTTTCCCTGATGCTCACTATAGTTAATCCACCAGGTACGCAAGGACATATGTAAAACATTTCCTTCCATCCATATGCGGTTCAGGCATGTGGCATTGGTGTATGTCATTTCCAGAATATCCGAAAATCCCGGATCCCGCTGTCCTGCATAATAGCAGGCCAGGCTCTCCGGATGTTCCGCAAATACTGCCATACGTATCAGTGCTACAATCTGTCCTTCAAATTTATCAAAAGAAAAATTGGGATCGTACTTCTTCATAGCATTCGTGATTTTTCTCTTGGAACCGGTCCATTTAAATAAGGGAACGTGCT
>JBJELZ010000022.1:0-3960 GCA_051879415.1 Lachnospiraceae bacterium | reverse complement strand
CAAAGGCTTCCACGATTTATAGAGTCTCATCTTCACAGCGCATAATGTCATTCAAGCAATTTATTTTGCGTATTTTGCCATTTGAAGACTTTGATCGGGCTTTTGCCCAGTAAGCTTTACATATTGTACAGTTCCGCATAGAATGGTTATAATACTAATTTGGGAAGGAGAGGAGAACAGTGAAAAAAGCAGATTTGTTTGTGGCTGCCTATGTATTGTCCGCATTTGTCATGCTGATTGTGCCGATTCCAAGTGCACTTCTGGATGTGTGCCTTGCACTGAATATGTCTGTGGCATTTACTGTTTTGTTCTCAACGATGTTTACCAAGGAAGTTCTGGAAATGTCCTTTTTCCCGACGATCCTTTTGTTCACTACTATTTTCCGTATTGCATTGAATGTATCGTCAACCAGACTGATTCTGACATCAGGAGAGCCGGGTAATGTTGTACGTACCTTTGGTGAATATGTAGGCGGCGGCGACCTTGTCATCGGTGTTATTGTATTTATTATCCTGATTATCATCCAGTTTATGGTAATTAACAAAGGTTCGGAACGAGTAGCGGAAGTGACGGCACGTTTTACCCTGGATGCCATGCCCGGTAAGCAGATGGCTATTGATGCGGATCTGAATACGGGAGCTATTACGGATGCAGAAGCCAAGATACAGCGTGATAAGATACAAAGAGAGTCCAGCTTCTTTGGGTCCATGGATGGTGCTGTGAAGTACGTCAAGGGAGATGCAGCTGCCGGCCTTTTGATTACTGCAGTAAATATTATTGGTGGTATTGCCATGGGTGTACTAAGGAGAGGAATGACATTTAGTGATGCCCTGAACGAATACACAATCCTGACCATTGGTGACGGACTGGTCAGCCAGATACCTTCCCTGCTGATTTCTTTATCAACAGGTATTCTTGTAACCAAGGGATCAAAGGATGCGGACTTTGGTACGGTGCTGATCAGCCAGCTGTTTGGTATTCCAAAGGTTTTGTATTTTGTTGGAGGAACGCTTGCTGCACTTGGTATTGTTACACCATTAAATCCTGTCCTGTTTGTTGGTCTTGGACTTGTATTTATTATTTCTGCCAGAACTATTTCAACGACTATGAAAACGGAGGAAATTGAAGCGAAGGTAGAACAGGAGGAGGAAGCGGCAGAAGAAATCAGACGGCCGGAAAATGTTACTTCGCTGCTGCAGGTTGATCCGATTGAGCTGGAATTCGGATACGGTATTATTCCGCTGGCAGACAGTAATCAGGGTGGTGATCTTTTGGATCGTGTTGTAATGATTCGAAGACAGATTGCCTTGGAGCTTGGAACCGTTGTGCCGATTATCCGTCTTCGTGATAATATCCAGTTGAATCCCAATCAGTACATTATCAAGATTAAGGGAATCCAGGTCAGCGAGGGTGAGATATTGTTTGATCATTATCTTGCAATGAATCCCGGCTATGTAGAGGAAGAAATTACGGGTATTCCAACTGTTGAACCATCCTTCCATCTGCCGGCAATCTGGATTACGGAGGGACAACGGGAACGTGCGGAAAGTCTTGGCTATACGGTAGTTGATCCGCCTTCTATTATTGCAACCCATCTGACGGAGATTATCAGGAAGCATATTGCAGAACTGCTTACCAGACAGGATGTGCAGAATCTGGTGGACAATCTGAAAGAGAGCAATCCGTCCATTGTGGAAGAACTTGTTCCGAAGCTTTTGGGACTGGGTGAGATTCAGAAAGTATTGCAGAATCTTTTAAGGGAGGAAATCTCTATCAGGGATCTGCTGACAATCTTTGAATCCCTTGCAGATCATGCCACAGCTACAAGAGATACGGATCTTTTGACGGAATATGTAAGACAGACCTTGAAGCGGGCGATTTCCAATAAATATTTTTCCGAACCCGGTACTGCAAGCGTGATTACGCTGGATCCCAAGCTGGAGCAGGAGATTATGAACAGTGTGAAACAGTCGGAACAGGGCGCTTATATTACTCTTGCGCCGGACAGGATTAAGGCAATGATCGAGAGTGTGCGTAAGGAACTGGAAAAGTTGGAAAGTATGGGGAAGAATGCAATTATTCTGACTTCACCGATTGTCAGAATGTATTTTAAACGGCTGACGGAGGATTATTTCAGTGATCTGGCAGTTGTTTCATACAATGAAGTAGAATCCGATGTGGAATTACAATCAGTGGGAATGGTGACAGCATAAATGATTATTAAGAAATTTCAAGGAAAAACAGAAGATGAGGCGGTTGCCCAGGCAAAAAAGGAACTGGGAGATGGCGTTGTGACGATGAATGTCAGGACAGTAAAACCTAAGGGGTTTTTTAAGTGGTTAAAATCTCCGGTTATTGAGGTAACTGTTGCAAAAGAAGAGGAAAGTGAAGTGCTTCATTCCAAAGCAGATGCAGAAGCGGCACGCACGGAGAATCTTAAGGATGCCGTTGCCTCCATTGACAGGCTCCGTATGAAGGAGGAGAATCTGGAGATCGAGAAAAAAACACCTTTCGCAGAAGAGGGGATACTTGAGGAACGTCTGGAAAGTATCCAGAACCTGCTGGAACAGAAATTGAAAAAGCAGGAGAGCACCGTTACAAATGACACAGAAAATGTGAAAGAGGAGGTAAGCAGCCAGATGCTGGAATTTACCAGACTCCTTTATCATACAATGATTGAGAATGAGGTATATGAAAAATATGCCAATCAGATGGTTGATGAGGTAGAGCAGAATTTTGGTTCGGATATGCAGGTGGAATATATCCTGTCGCATATCTACCAGAAAATGGTATTGAAGTTTGGTAAGGTGGAACATATCACACCATCACGGTCCAGGGGACCGAAGGTTGTCTTTTTCATAGGGCCAACCGGGGTGGGAAAGACAACCACTCTTGCCAAGATAGCTTCCCAGTTCAGTGTGAGCGGAGGAAAGAGAATCGCGTTATTTACAGCGGATACATACAGGATTTCAGCAACGGATCAGCTGAAGACCTATGCCAATATTCTGGGGGTACCTTTCCATATTATCTATTCCGTTGAGGAAATGAAGGAATACTTTGAAAACTATAAAGAATATGATTACATTCTGGTGGACACGGCAGGACATTCTCCGCATAATGATGAACAGCGTAAGAACATGAATGAGTTTCTTCATGCATTCGGAGATTCCGTGGAAACAGAAGTATACTTAGTACTTTCTGCTACTACAAAGTACAGGGATCTTTTAAATATAGCAGATACCTATTCGGGGATGACCGATTTTAAAATGATTTTTACCAAACTGGATGAAACAACCACCTATGGAAATCTATTGAATCTGAAGATTTATACAGGCGCACCGTTGAGTTATGTGACCAACGGGCAGAATGTTCCGGATGATATTGCACTGTTCCAACCGCAGGAGGCGGTCAGAAATATTCTGGGTGGTCAATGAGGAAAGAAAGGATAAAGGATTTCATTAATGGATCAGGCTGAACAATTGAGAAATATCATAAAGGCAGGTGCTCACGCACAGAGACCACTTTCCCGTGTGATCACAATTACCAGTGGAAAGGGTGGTGTGGGAAAATCCAATACAGCCATCAATCTGGCGCTCCAGTTTAAAAAGCAGGGGAAACGCGTGATTATTCTGGATGCGGATTTTGGACTTGCCAATATAGAAATTATGTTTGGAACAGTACCAAAGCATAATCTTTGTGATTTGATTTACCAGGGAAAAAATATTACAGAGATCATCACCTGGGGACCGGGAGATGTGGGCTTTATTTCCGGTGGTTCCGGTATTGCAGGGTTGTCAAATCTGAGCAGGGAGTATCTTGTTTATATCATTCAGAATCTTGCACAGTTGGATGCGATTGCTGATGTAATTATCATTGATACCGGTGCAGGAATCGCAGATGCCGTGATGGAATTTCTGGTGGCAAGTGGTGAGATTATTGTAGTTACAACACCGGAACCGA
>JBJELZ010000021.1:0-3966 GCA_051879415.1 Lachnospiraceae bacterium | reverse complement strand
GACAATTTTACCGGTGATATTATGGGTGATCTGAATAAAAGAAGAGCACGTGTGCTTGGTATGAATCCAAATGGAGCAGGTAAACAGGTGATTGAAGCAGAAATACCGATGTCCTGCTTAAGCGGTTACTGTACGAATCTTCGTTCCATGACAGGCGGCCGGGGTGCTTATGAATACACGCTTGCCCGTTATGAGCAGGCACCTTCGGATGTTCAGGAAAAAGAAGTTGCAGCCAGGGCAGAAGCAGTTGCAGAAGGATATAAAGAAGAATAATCAGAAAAGCATAGATATAGATGCCGGAGTAAAAAGCCTGCTCCGGCATCTTTCGGTATAGGGATAGTCAGGGATTAATTTTCCCCTGCAGAACGTTGTTTTACTCCGTTGATGATTTTATCAATGTACTGATTCTGTTCCGGCGAGGAACCTGCCCGGATTGCCATGATGATAAATTTTATCTCATCATCTGTAAATTGCAGATTTTTTTCTTTTGAGGTTTTGATAAGCCGTGTAAGATAGGGGAGGAGTTCATTCTTTTTTAAGCCTCGGCTGCCCTCAATAGCCTCAGTCAAAAACTCCCTTTTTTCATCTGACATATCATCGGGAAGTGTGAGTGAATTCCAAATATCCTGTTGCATAGTGGATATATCTCCTTTCTTTATGATGATTTAAGTTTAGGTAATTGCGAAACACCAATCATCTTTCGGAAAGCTGTGCAAAATATATAAGAAAGCGACATTAGCTGCAAAGCAGGTACGGAGCTTTCTTATATATTTTGCACAAGCTTATACGATATGTCATTTGGTTTCGCAATTACCTAGGATTTTACTTTTTCAAGCAAGAAGTTTGTGTCAGGAAGTATCATGGTTCATCTGGAACATCAGGTCAATCATCTGCTGCTTTTCAGGTGGAATCATGGCTTTCAGCAGTTCGCCCATGCCGGAAGGAATGCCGGAAGCGTGCTGATCGCCAGCAGAACTGTGTTCGCAGGAATCTGCCGGCTGCCCTTCGGTGAACGCTTCCGAAAGTGGTCCCATGACCTCCATCAGATCTTTCATCTGCCGGTACATCTGGAAGGCAGAAATCATCTGAAGAATCTGTTCTATCTGTCTGGCTGTTTCTTTGGAAAGAGAGGGTTTGATTTCGGCAAAAATCTGTTCATAATCCGTAAACTCAGCTGTAGGATAAGGCCTGGAATGCTGCTTCATGCACTGTAGAATCAGATTTATTTCCATGAATTTAATCAACAAAATAACCTCAGGCTTTTTATCCGGCGGGAGAAAAAGTGCCAGGGCTTTTAAAAGAATAATGGAATCATTACTGCAACAGTGATCCAGTTCCTTGATTTTATTGTAATTAAATTCTTCCATATTTTCGGGCCTTGATTCTGTTTCTGTTATAGTCTATGAGATTCCATTTTTAAAAATGTAATAATTTCTTATTTTGACAAAAGGGCAGCCCTATGGACTGCCCCTCTTTTTCTAATAGTGACTTGTAATGGATTAGCAGCAAGATGATCCGCCGCAATTGTTGCCGCAGCAGCAGAAGAGAACAATCAGGATGATGATCCATTCACAGCAGGAATTGTCGCCCATGTTCAGAAAATTACCAAAGCATCCGCTTCTGCCGCAAGGGGAATCACAATCATTGTCACCACAACAGTTGCACAGGAACCAAAGGATCAAAATGATCCAAATCCAGCTGCAGGAACCTCCATTGTTACGACTCTGACATCCGCACTGGGTAGCTGATAAATCACTCATATTGATTACTCCTTAAGAAACATTTATGCTATATCTTATGAGCAGGAAGAAAAATAGTTACAGTTTTAAATAAAAAATAAAGGAACTGTGAAAAATATTAGCTGTTCTTTTCTGACACAAGATATGACGGAAAGACTTGCAAATATTTCAAGATATAGTAAAATAACAGTATAATGGCTGAAAAAATAGGCATTGTTAGGCGGTATTATGTTTTTATAAAATATCCGGTGAGGAAAATGGCAAAAGGAAATATGCAGGACAGGAGTCCCGTATACAGACAAAGAGAGTATTCTCCGGAAGCTTTACGGGATCGT
Organism: Lachnospiraceae bacterium; assembly: GCA_051879415.1. Lineage (GTDB taxonomy): Bacteria > Bacillota > Clostridia > Lachnospirales > Lachnospiraceae > NK4A136. The sequence goes on along the minus strand of JBJELZ010000021.1, from coordinate 1,892 downwards.
GAAAAGATAGAACAGTTAAAAAAGAAATATAATATGAGCCGTCCGGAGGAATTAAGAGAATTGTATCGGGTTCTGAATTCCGGTCAGGTACGTTTTGAAAGCAGGGTTGGGAAGGAATTTGATGATGAGGTTTATGAAGCATTTCAAAAAGTAAAAGATTCCTTGCAGCAAAAGAAAAGCAGCAGAACAGATCAAAAGTCTGTAGTAAAACAAACGGGAAGAAACTCGGGAAAAGCTGAAAACAGAAAAGAAATCATGCGTCTGGAAGATTATGATGAACAGATGCAGGCACAGATCCGGACGGAATTAAAAAAAACAGAGCGTAGAAGAAAGTTTATGGTAATAGGCTTATTTCTGACAGCGGTTTTGTGCATTGGTTATTTTGCCGGTTATTATATCAAAGCAGCAAGAAGTGAAAAACGCTGGGAAAATCTCGCTGGTCTGGTGGGCTCAGATGCACTTGCCGGGCAGGGAACGGGACAGCAGACCATACCACAGATTCATTTGACAGATGATGAAATTGTTGTTCCTGATGTACTGGATAAATATATTACCTTATATAATTCTAACAAAAACCTAATCGGATGGCTGAAAATTGACGATACTATAATTGATTATCCTGTGATGCAGTGTGATAATAATACATATTATCTCAATCATAATTTTGATCAGGAGGAAGATAAGACAGGTACTCTATTTCTTGATTGTGGATGTGATGTAATTCGTGGAAGCGACAATTATATTATCTATGGGCATCATATGACCAGTGGAAAGATGTTTTCAAGGCTCTCTGATTATGAGTCGGAACGTTATTATCAGGATCATCCTTATATAACTTTTGATACGATTTACGAGGAGGCAACTTATCAGGTGATGTATGCCTTCCGGTCCAGAATCTATAATGAGGATGAAGTGGTATTTAAATATTATCAGTTTATTGATGCCTATTCTGAAGAGGAATTTAATTCTTATATGCAGGAAATGGCAGAACTTGCTTATTATGATACCGGTGTGACAGCAGTATACGGCGATCAGCTGTTAACGCTGTCTACCTGTGATTATCAGGAAACAAACGGAAGGTTTGTAGTTGTTGCAAAGAGGATACGGTAAGTTTTACAGGAAAGCCTGGTTGCTACAGGCAGGAACTTGGAGGTTAGTATATGGCAAAGCAGAATAATATCCGGACGAATAAAAAGGCAGCTGCCCAAAAGGGTAGTGGCATTAATCTGCGGATGAAGAAAAGAATTCGACAGGTCATTGCAGGACTTTGTCTTGCCAGTGCTGTAGTTGTTGCGGCAATTCCGGCCGACCGGTCAGGTGTGGCACAGGCATCTGCTACAAATGCAGTTGATAACAATCCTGTCATGAATTATACAACGGACAGTACCTTGGAACGTAATGGCGACCTTGCTCCTCTTACGACATTGCCTGATCTGTCCCGGCCAACAGATCCTAACCAGATTTTTACTTCTTATGAGATTCGAAGGCTGGACGGAGACTGGACATTATTATGGAAATATAATTATTTTACTCCTTCCCAGTTTGGTGGTATCAGTGGTACTGCAGTTATTTGTGGTTACAATGATACCTATTCCGTACCGGAGCTTAGCCTTTCCTCTAATGTCATTACCGGATATGAGATTGTTTCTCAGGCGACATATAACGGATATGTTACCAATACAATCAATCAGATGAAGATTACTTTGGATGTGTCTCCTTATAAAAACGGTACTGCAACAGTCAGTTTAAATGCAATTGGTTCTACTGTAATCACTGAAAACCTTACGATTGCACAAAATTATTTCCCGACAGAATATGAGGCATGGAGACAGCAATACGATACCGCATTAAGCAATTATAAAACACAACATCCCGAATATGTGGAAGATCGG
>JBJELZ010000020.1:0-3968 GCA_051879415.1 Lachnospiraceae bacterium | reverse complement strand
GATTCTTTCTGAGGGTAAAAACTAAGGCGAGGACAGCAAGAATGCGGATGATATTCTTAAATTTTTTGTTCCAGACATGTCTTAATGTCATCTTTCGCATTGCTGATCGGCCTTAACTGAAAGGTATCGGACATATATTGAAGCACATTAGGACTTAAGAATGCAGGTAGAGTCGGCCCCAGGTAGATATTCTTGATTCCAAGACTTAATAAGGCCAGAAGATCTGCCACTGCCTTTTGCTCATACCAAGAGACGATCAGCGATAATGGAAGTCCGTTAACATCTGTGTCAAATGCATCGGCCAGAGCAGTTGCAATGAGAATGGCGGAGTAAACATCATTGCATTGGCCAATATCCAACAGTCGTGGAATTCCTGCTATCTCTCCAAAATCCAGCTTATGAAAACGATATTTTCCACAGGCGAGAGTGAGGATCACACAATCCTCAGGAACCATTTTGGCAAATTCTGTGTAGTAGTTGCGACCGGGTCTTGCTCCGTCACATCCACCGATCAGGAAGAAATGACGGATAGTTCCATTTTTGACTGCTTCTACGATTTTATCTGCGTAGCTTAAGGTGGCATGGTGTCCAAAGCCAACTAAAATTTCATGGACATCCTGATCCTCTGGAAATCCTTTCAGTTCAATGGCTTTTTGAATGATATTGCTAAAATCCTTCTCACCATTTTCCTTTTTTTCAATATGTTGTACCCCTTCCCATCCGACCACATTGGTACTATAGATGCGGTCTTTATAGGTAGAGCGTGGGCGCATCAGACAGTTGGTAGTCATGAGAATACATCCAGGAAGACTGTCAAATTCTTTCTGCTGGTCCTGCCATGCACCACCGAAGTTACCGATTAGATGAGGATATTTCTTCAGTCCATCATAACCGTGACAAGGAAGCATTTCTCCATGTGTGTAAATGTTCACACCAGTACCCTGACTCTGTTCCAGGAGCATTTCAAGATCTTTTAAATCGTGTCCAGATACGATGATGAAAGGTCCTTTTTTTATGTGGACATTGACTTTATGAGGAGAAGGATTTCCATAAATAGCAGTATTTGCTTCATCTAATTTCTTCATGACCTCAATGGCCATTTCACCAGTACGCATGGTCATACGAATAAGCTCATCTACAGACAGCTTATCATCGGTAATGGCTGATAATGCTTGAATATAAAAATCATCTACTTCATTGCTAAAATATCCCAGTTCGCGGGCCTGGTGTCCATAAGCACTGATGCCTTTTAAACCGTATAGAATGGTCTGGCGTAAAGAGCGAATATCCGGATCTAAGTTTTTATCATACATAATGCCGGCCAGAGGAGCAGTCTTTAGCATTTCAGCTTTCGTTTTTGGCAGTTGGTACGTGGCATGAGCTGTGTGGGAAGCAATTTCACCTACCATGCTTTGTAGATCTTCTTTGATTTTTTGAGATTCTTGTAACAACCCTACATGTATGTCCACGTCAAAGTTTACATTGGTAAGGGTAGTAAAAAGAACATTTTCAATAAAGCTTATAATGGATTTATCCATATGCTGTCCCTCGTCTATCAGCACTTTTCCGTAGCAGCTAATGCCTTTGATTTGAAAGATTAATAAATCCTGTAGATTGGCGATTTCCGAGGTTTTACCACAAACCCCCATCTTAGTGCAGCCTTTTTGGTTGGCTGTCTGTTCACATTGATAGCAAAACATTTCGTAATTTAAATCCATATTGTTACCCATAACGTGCCTCCGCTTCTTTTTGCTTAGTATGTGCTAAAAGAAAAAGAATATACAAAAAGTAGGGTTTTATAAAGATTCTAAAAATTATTGAAAAACGATAATTATTTCAGTATAATGGAATCAAGAAATTATTGTTTTTCAATAATTTTTAAAGAAGGAGGATAAATATGAGACGTAAGATTTTTCTAGGGATTCTTATCATAGAAGCAGTGTTTTGTTTGGGATTTTCAATTCTTCAGATACATTGTTCAGATGTATTTTCTACTATGGTTGCATTTCCTTTTGAACAGATAGGGTGGGGACTTAGACGGCTGTCTTTATCTGGCCCAAGGGGCAATATGATTGCAATTATACTATATGTTCTTATTTGTTTCATTCCATTTTTTTGTTTTTTGATTTTAAAGAGAAAGGATAGGGAGAAGGCAGTGGATTTGTTTTTGCCCATATTAAGTATTCTAATGTTTTTCGTTGTCTATTATATGATTAATCCGGGGCTATTTCACACCAATATACCTGATGGAGAAAAGCTGATCCTAGGCAGTACCTTTTATGCTGTGCTTTTTGGATATTTGATCTTACGGGTATTAACAATGTTTGCATCAGCAGATATGAGACAACTTCAGAAGGGGCTTCATCTTTTGTTCTATATTATGATCATGTTGCTTGTTTATGCAGTGTGTAAGGAATGCTTTGGCAGTCTGCCAGCGTCCATTCAGAGTGTGAGAGAGGCCAATGAAGGATTAGCAATAGAGGTCGGTGCGTTCTATACCCAGCCTAATATTAGAATAACAATTTTGTTCTTAGTGGTTCAATGTATAGTGAATGTCATTCCTTATTGTATGGATATTATGATTGGTCTCTTTGGAATGAAAGGATTGGAGGAAGTAATGATAGATCCTTATTCTGATCAGGCAGTTGCTATTTCTATAAAAATCGGAAAGTAAAGCTAAAGAAGGACAATGACCTTTTTATTTAAAAGGGGAAAGTGGTAGATATGGGAATTCAAGTTTGTTTGGAAGAGGTATTAAAGGAACGTGGAATGACATCAAAGGAGCTCTGTAAGCTGGTGAAGATTACAGAGGCTAATTTATCTATATTGCGAAGTGGAAAGGCAAAGGGCGTGCGTTTTCATACCATTAATCGAATCTGTTATTATTTGCAGTGTGATGTGGGAGATATATTAAAGTTTGATGGAAATCTGGAGGTGGACGATAATGAGTAAAAAGGGATTCATAGGAATATTGATATTTTGGATGTTGACTGGTCTTACTGGTTGTTCTCTTGCAAAAGAAGAGGCCAAAAGCGAGAAATCACAGGACCGGCTTATTGGTGCGCTGATTACACAGGAATATCTGGATTTATTTGATCTGGACGCATATCTGGATGACCATGCAGAGAAACTGGTTGAGAATAAAGATTTGATGGTGGAAGACTCTGATCAGTATGAAGACCGGATCTATGCCAAAATTGATAAGCATGACAGTCAGGATCCTTCTGAATGGGAGGTATCCTTTCCTGGAATCGAAGGTATCAGGTTCTTTTCTCCGCTTTGGTCAGATCAAAATGGAGAATCCTATCATACGACAGAATATGATGAGGAAATTTGCGATGCGGAAAGTAACTATAATATAGAAAATGACCACGAGAATCTGGAGCTGTCAGGGTCTGTTTATTTTCTGACGGATAAAGAGAAGGATGGAATTTCCTATTATGTAAATCCTGTTTATCAGACCGAAGATGGTAAGATTTACGTTATATCAGGACAGGGCAGCACTACCAGTGGAGCATCCGAAGAGGGTGAGACTACGACACTGACACTGACAGATCAGGTGACATTAACAGAGAATCAGAAAAGCAAGATAGAAGGTGTCACCGTTAAGGTTACTGGAATTTTAGTAAAGAAGCCAACGAAGATTACGCTATACCAGATGAATCAGGATCATCAGGTGATAACATCAAATTCTTATACTCCGGGAAAGCTGCCAGAGAAGCTAACTGCAGAAAAAGATACTGCATACTTTTTGATCGAAACACAACAGATGGATCAGGATGGAAGAACATCCATTCAAAGGGAACTATACGAGCAGAAAGAGGACCAGGATGCATTAGAAACGCTGGTTCCTTTGAAAAATGGTCTGGTATCCAAACAGTATACGGAGGTTCTCTGGGAGGAGTGATGTAATATGATATTTTTAAATTTTGGCCGTAATATGATAATTGTTTGCAATAACATCCATT
>JBJELZ010000019.1:0-4008 GCA_051879415.1 Lachnospiraceae bacterium | reverse complement strand
GGACGAATGTGTGCTGGACTTTTGACCCCAGTATCTTGTCACGAGGAGTGTCCCTCTGTCACGATGGAAGGGGATATTCCTTTTGATAAGATACTGGGGTCAAAAGCATGTTTACAATTTATTATATAGCAGAATGCATAAAACAAGTCGGTTTCATTCCTATGCGCTAAACGTTACGATGAGCCTCAAAAAGCATAAATCGTGTTCAGCAAAGGCTTCCACGATTTATAGAGTCTCATCTTCACAGCGCAAAATGTCATGAAACCGACTTGTTTTGTGCATTCTGCTATACAAAGTTTTCGGACATGCTTTTGCCCCCGGCATCGTGACAGAGGGACACTCCTCGTGACAAAAGCCCCGTCCCCATGATATAATAGACCGGAGGAGGAAAAAGAATGGGATTCATGGACAGATTTAAGAAAACAGAAACTTCAAAGGCAGAAGATATCTGCAGGTATTTTGCAGCCCTGTTTCCGGACAGGGAGGAAATGGTGTATCCGGAAGAGGTAACAGATTCGGTATCGGTTGATGTGCATATCAGAATGCCGAATGAAAATCAGAAATTTTATGTGGTTTATACTGTCGGCATGAGTGATCTGCCCATGACGCTGCCGGAAAAATTTGCTGGTCAGGAGGACATGAAATATGCCGAACTTTACACTTTTTTGCCAGCCACATGGGACTGGGGTGAGAGCGATAGTTCCTCTGAAGAAGTGGATCAACAGGGTGACTGGATTCTCCGGTATATGAAATATCTGGCAAAATATCCCCATCGGAATAAAACCTGGATTGGTTATGGACACACAATTCCCAACGGACCGGATTATGCACCTCTCTGTGCAGGTACCGAAATGGGTGGTGTTTTGATATCACAGGTTGGCAATGATCTGGAAGCTGTCAATACAAGAGACGGATCAATTGTTAATCTGTTTATGGTGATTCCTGCCTATCGTGAAGAAATAGAGTTTGGGCGGGAGTATGGTATTGCTGCCTTAAATGAGGTCTTTGGTGAAAATCAGATGACCCTGGTAATTAATATGCACCGGCCAAATTACTGCAGGTAGTATTCGCGGGGACGGGGCTTTTGTCACGAGGAGCGCCCTTTGTCACAAGGAGTGTCCCTCTGTCACGATACCGGGATCAAAAGCCCTTACAAAGAAATTTCTATAGCAGAATGCACAAAATAAATTGTTGAAGCAGAATGCTTTCATTCCTATGCGCTAAACGTTTTCACAGCGCAAAAAGTCATTCTACCACTTTATTTTGTGCATTTTGCTAAATCATAGATTGTAAAAGGGCTTTTGACTCCGGTATCGTGACAAAGGGCGCTCCTTGTGACAAAAGCCCCGTCCCCGTGGCACCCCCGTGGCAGCCTACAAAACAGTATAACCTTCCGCTTCAACGGCTTTTTTTAGAATATCGTCTGCTACATCAGCAGAAAGCGTAAGGGTTGCTGTTTTTTCTGTATGGCTTACAATCGCTTCTTCTACGCCGTCAATAGCTTCCAGCGCTTTTTTCACATGCATTTCGCAGTGTGCACACATCATTCCTTCGATCTGAATTGTCTTTTTCATAGTAGAATTCTCCTTTTCTATGTCATTATTTTTAGTGTTGCTGTTCTTGATATTGTTATTCTTTTGATCATCATTCTCTGTCTTAGCGTTGCGTATCTTGACCAGATTAAGCCGCAGTGCATTTGTAACAACGCAGAAGCTGGAAAGACTCATGGCCGCCGCACCAAACATCGGATTTAGTGTCCATCCGAATAATGGAATAAATACGCCGGCTGCCAGTGGAATGCCAAGAGCATTGTAAAAGAATGCCCAGAAAAGATTCTGGTGGATATTTCTAAGGGTTGCACGGCTTAAACGTATGACAGAAGCAACATCCCTCAGACTGTTATTCATCAGTACAATATCAGCCGAGTCAATTGCAATGTCAGAACCGGCACCGATTGCAATACCGGTATCGGCACGCGTCAGGGCGGGAGCATCATTGATGCCGTCTCCGACCATTGCCACGCAGCCATTTTCCTGAAGCTTTCGTATCACATTTTCTTTACCTTCCGGGAGAACTCCTGATATCACTTCATCCACACCGACCTCTTTTCCGATTGCAGATGCTGTACGTTCGTTGTCACCTGTCAGCATAACAACCCGTAATCCCATATTTTTCAGTTGGCCAATTGCATCTTTGCTGTCCTCCTTCATCGCATCTGCGACAGCGATGATGCCAATCAGGCTTTTGTCATAGGCAAAAAACAGAGGCGTTTTTCCCTGACCTGCCAGATCATCTGCTGTCTGTTGGATTTTGGTAGGCACTTCTGCGTAATTGCTGATAAAATGAAGATTTCCTCCGGAAAGATCCTTTCCTGCAAGCTTTGCGGAAAGTCCATTGCCTGGCTGGATTTGAAAATCGCTAACCTCGTTCAGCATAAGGTTTTCTGCTTCTGCTGCATTCCTGATTGCTTCTGCCAGCGGATGCTCACTGTTTTTTTCAAGAGATGCTGCAAGAACTAAAAGTTCTTCTTCCGTGGTACTTTTTGATGGCAGAATATCGGTAACTGCAGGATGCCCGCTGGTTATAGTGCCTGTTTTGTCCAAAGCAACGGTAGTTACTTTTCCTGCCATTTCAAGCGAAGCTGCATTTTTAAAAAGAATGCCATTTTTTGCCCCCATTCCGGTACCTACCATAATTGCAACAGGAGTTGCAAGACCCAATGCACAGGGACAGCTGATCACAAGAACGGAAATACCTCTTGCCAATGCAAATCCGGCGGTCTGCCCTGCCAGAAGCCAGACAAGAGTGGAAACAGCAGCAAATACAATGATGATGGGAACAAAAACACCGGATACCCTGTCTGCAACTTGGGCAATGGGTGCTTTGCTGGCAGCAGCATCACTTACCATCCTAATAATCTGTGAAAGTGTAGTATCTTCACCAACACGGGATGCTGTGCAGAGAAGGACGCCGGACTGGTTTAATGTTCCGGAGGAAACGGTGTCTCCCTCTGTTTTATCGACAGGAATGCTTTCGCCGGTTAAGGCTGATTCATTGACTGCGCTATATCCTTCCATGACAGTTCCATCAACAGGTATGATATCACCCGGACGAACTAAAAAGATGTCTCCGAGATGTACCTCTTTGGTGGGAATCTGGATTTCTTTGCCATCACGGACAACGGTGGCAGTCTGGGGGGAGAGCTTCATCAATGCTTCCAATGCATCGGTAGTTTTCCCTTTTGCCCTGGCTTCCAGCATTTTGCCGACAGTGATTAAGGTCAGAATCATGGCTGCTGATTCAAAATACAATTCGTGAAGGCAGTGCATACTCTTTTCAAAATTGCCTGCAAGCATCTGATCTGCCATGACAAAGAGCACATAGGTGCTGTAAAGATATGCGGCAGCAGAACCAAGTGCAACTAAAGTATCCATATTGGGGGAACGGTGCAGTAGACCTCGAAAACCATTATAAAAAAATTTCTGGTTAATAACCATAATCAGAGTTGTGAGCAGAAGCTCAAGGAGTCCGATGATCATGGGATTACGGCTGATGATTTCAGGAAGCGGGAAACCCCACATCACGTGCCCCATGGAAAGATACATTAATAAAACCAGAAAAATAACAGAGGAAATCAGCCGGCCTGTTAATGTTTTTTCATCCTGCTCTGCACCACTTGCTTTTTTGGCAGAGGTTTGCTGTTCCGGTAAATCGAGTGATGCACCATAACCTGCTGACTCTACAGCGGAAATGATTGTTTCGGGAGAGGCACTGCCTTCTACCGTCATGGAATTTGTCAGTAAATTTACCGAGCATGCCTTGACTCCATCCAGTGCCGAAACTGCTTTTTCGACCCGCGAGGAGCAGGAAGCACAGCTCATTCCTGTTACGTGGTATTTATTCATCTTTTTTCCTTTCTTTATCGCGGGGGTATCGCAGGGACGGGGCTTTTGTCACGAGGGGCGCCCTTTGTCACGCCGGTATCGTGACAGAGTGACGTTCCTTGTG
>JBJELZ010000018.1:0-4042 GCA_051879415.1 Lachnospiraceae bacterium | reverse complement strand
AGAGAACAGAAAGTAGTTGAAGCAGAAGCTGCAAAAGGTGAACTTGGTAGATTTGCACCCGGACTGCCAAAGATTTCAGATGGTCAGCAGCTATTTGTTCTTAATGGTTTGTCAAAACTTGCTACCAATGGAAAGATGGCTATTATTCAGAATGGTTCACCTCTATTCTCTGGTGATGCAGGTAGTGGGCCTTCTGAAATTAGAAGATACATATTAGAAAATGACTGGCTTGATGCAATTGTCCAGTTGTCTACTGATATGTTCATGAATACCGGTATCAGCACTTATATTTGGATACTGAACAAGAACAAACCTGCATATAGAGCTGGAAAGGTACAGCTGATTGATGCGTCACATTGTTATGAAGCAAGAAGAAAATCGATTGGAACGAAGAGAAATGATATCACTGACTTGTGTAGAGAATTGATTACAAAGGCATATGGTGAGTTCAGAAATGATGAAATTTATGGGGACAAGTCTGGGGTTTATTGTCACAGTAAGATTTATGATTCTGAAGAATTTGGCTACAAGAAGATTATTGTAGAACAACCACAGAGGGATGAAAATGGTGAAATAATTCTTAAGAAGGGTAAGCCGGTAGCGGATGCAAGTCTTAGAGACACTGAGAATGTACCTCTTACAGAAGATATCGAAGAATACTTCAAGAGAGAAGTATTACCATATGCACCAGAAGCATGGATTGATACCAAGAAAACAAAGGTTGGTTATGAGATTCCGATGACGAGATATTTCTACGAGTATCAGGCACCTGAACCAGTAGAAGAAATTGCTGCAAGATTGCATGAACTGGAGCTGGATATTCAGAGCAGTTTAGATGCTTTATTTGGAGGTAAATAATATGAGCCGACAAATGAAAGATAGTGGAATTGAATGGATTGGGGAAATACCTGCTGATTGGGAACTGGGGAGAATAGGACAGCTTTATTCTGAAAGAAGAGAAAAAGTAAGTGACACAGAATATGCTCCATTATCAGTTACAATGCAAGGAATTGTACCGCAGTTAAGTACAGCTGCTAAAACGGATGCACATGATGATAGAAAACTTGTAAAAAAAGGCGACTTTGCAATAAATAGTCGGTCAGACAGAAGAGGTTCATGTGGAGTGTCACCATTTGATGGTTCTGTATCATTGATTAATACAATTTTATGTCCACATGATGATATGAATGCAGGGTACTACAATTGGTTATTTCATACATCAATGTTTGCGGATGAATATTATAAATGGGGGCATGGCATAGTAAATGACTTGTGGACTACTGGTTGGCAAGAGATGAAGAGAATTTCAATTTCTGTTCCAGCAATAGAAGAACAAGCGGTTATATCAAATTATCTTGATGAACAATGTGCTCACATAGATGCAGTAATAGAAAAGACCAAAGCATCTATTGAAGAATATAAGAAATTGAAGCAGGCAGTTATCACTCAGGCAGTCACTAAGGGTATTCGTGGTGACAGACCAATGAAGGATAGTGGTATTGAGTGGATTGGTGAGATACCTGCTGATTGGGATGTGTTAGCGCTAAAATATCTATGTAGTATGCAGTCAGGTAAAAATTTGACTTCAGAAGAAATAGCACCAGAGGGAAATTTTAAGGTATATGGTGGAAATGGTGTAAGAGGTTATTATAAAGATTATAATGCGGATGGAGACTATTTGCTGGTAGGAAGACAAGGTGCATTATGTGGAAATGTACATCATGTTAATGGTAAATTTTGGGCAACAGAACATGCTATTTTAACTAGTACTACTCATTTATCAGATATTAATTTCCTTTTTTATTTGCTTATAGGAATGAATCTAAATCAGTATGTTTCAAGTACAGCTGCTCAACCGGGATTGGCAGTAAGCAATATATTAAATATCAGAACCTGTTTGGTTCCAATAAGTGAGCAGGAAGAAATTGCTTGTTATCTTGATGCAAAATGTTCTGAAATGGATGTACTTGTTGCAAAGAAAGAAACTTTTTTAGCAGAACTGGAGACGTATAAGAAATCACTCATCTACGAATATGTCACTGGAAAGAAGGAGGTGCCTCAGTCATGTCGGTAACAGAAACAACTGAAAAGAGATTTGAAACAGATATTGAGGCATTCTTTTTGTCAGCGGCAGGTGGATATACTAAAAATAATGACACATATGAACCGGATCTGGGTTTATATTCTGCAACACTTATTAGGTTTATACAGAAAACACAGCCTAATGAGTGGAAAAGGTTTACTATGCAAAATAGCATAGACCCAGAGAGAAAGTTCTGTCTTGCATTTAACAATGCTTGTGACATGGATGGTTTAGTATCTGTTTTAAGACATGGTTTTAAGCATCGGGGTATCACATTTAGAGTTTGCTATTTCAAACCAGAATCGTCACTTAATCAAACAGCGCAAGCATTATATGAAAAAAATGAAATTACGGTTAACAGACAATGGTACTATTCGAAAGATAATAACAACTCTGTTGATATGGTAATTGCTATCAATGGTATTCCTGTGTTTGCATTTGAATTAAAGAATCAGTACACAGGTCAGAATGTAGACAACGCTAAGAGACAATGGATGTATGACCGTGACCCTAGAGAAATTTGTTTCCAGTTTAATAAGAGAATACTGGGGTATTTCTGTGTAGACCAGCTTGAAGTATGGATGACTACTAAAATTGATGGTAAAGATACATTCTTTTTACCATTCAATCAAGGTTCTGGTGGAGCAGGTAATAATGGTGGGAAAGGTAATCCTGTTAATCCCAATGGATATCCGACAGCATATTTGTGGGAAAAAGTATTCCAAAAAGATAGCATGATGGACATTGTTCAGAAGTTTATTCACTTGCAGGTAAAAGAAGAGAAGAAACTGCTGGCAAATGGAACTGAACAGGTTATTAAGAAGAAAACACTCATATTCCCTAGATATCATCAATTGGATGTAGTAAGAAAACTGATTGATGATGTAAGAGAATATGGAACCGGTAAGAATTATCTGATTCAGCATAGTGCAGGTTCGGGTAAGTCTAATTCTATTGCTTGGACTGCTTACCGATTGGCTTCCTTACATAATGAAGAGAATAAGCCTGTTTTTAGTAGCGTTATTGTTGTTACTGATAGAACAGTTTTGGATGCACAGTTACAGGAGACAATATCTGGGTTTGACCATACAATTGGTGCGGTTGAAACGATTGGGGAAGATAAGAACTCCAGAGACCTTAGAGATGCAATCAATAATGGTGTAAGAATTATTGTAACTACATTACAAAAATTTCCTGTGATTTATCAAGAAGTGGATGATACAAAAGGACGAGCTTTTGCCGTAATTGTGGATGAGGCACATTCTTCTCAGACTGGTAGTTCTGCAATGAAGCTTAAGGCAGCATTAGCAGATACAGAAGATGCACTTAGAGAGTATGCAGAAATTGAAGGTAAAACCGAAGAAGAAATCGATAAAAACGATAAGCTTGTACAGGAAATGATTACGCATGGAAAACATAAGAACTTGTCTTTCTTTGCTTTTACTGCAACACCAAAAGCGCAGACATTAGAGATGTTTGGTATTCCATGTGAGGATGGTTCATTTCATCCGTTTCATATTTATTGTATGAAGCAAGCCATTGAAGAAGGTTTTATTCTTGATGTTCTTCAAAATTATATGACATACAGTACTTGCTTTAAGATTGCAAAGAATACAGAAGAGAACCCGGAGTTACCTGAGAGCAGAGCAACAAAGGTTATCAAGAAGTATGAGAAACTGCACCCATATAATATAAGTCAGAAATCTGAAATTATTGTGGAGACTTTCAGAGATACAACAATGAAGAAGATTGGTGGAAGGGGCAAGATGATGGTTGTTACTGATTCTCGTCTAGCTGCTGTGCGATACTTCCATGAAATCAAAAAATACATTGCTGAGCATCACTATACCGATGTGGATGTATTAACTGCGTTTTCTGGCAGTGTGCAAGATGGTGATGAGGAGTATTGTTGCGCACCTCTCAGCATGACTTACAACTAACCTAGTTGCCTGTCACAGA
>JBJELZ010000017.1:0-20207 GCA_051879415.1 Lachnospiraceae bacterium | reverse complement strand
CAGAGCACCATTTGAATCCATCCCATCACCGGAAGCATTCCCCCCGAGTGTTCCCCCGGAAATATGGATATATACGCCTTCTTCCGCAGCAAAGATATCCTCCCTTCCACCGGCAGTTCCGCTGCTGTCATTGCCTCCCGCTGCATTTAAACCATCATCACTTGATATCACATTTATATCGCCACCCGTAATATCAATGCTCAGACCTTCCAGCCCTTCATAGCATTCCGGTATATTAATTGTACCGCCTTCTATCATCAGTGCCGAATCTGCATGCATTCCATCATCTGTTACGGCAATTTCAAAGTTACCACCGGCAATATAAATAAATCCCTGACCGGAATCCTCCGTATTTGATGCATGAATTCCATCCTGTCCGGCAGTGATATGATAAGTTCCCTCGGCAATCCGCACACTGTCTTTTCCGGAAAGTCCATGCTTCTCTGCCGTAATCTCATAAGTTCCGCTTGTCAATACCAGATCATCCTTTGATACAACTCCATGCCCTGCCAATGCATGAATCATCAAAGTACCGGAACCATTCAGCGTCAGATCAGCTTTTGAGAAAATTGCAGCATCTATGTTATTATCATCAATCGCTGCATAAGTGCCACCATTGGTCAAAGTATTTTCTGAGCCGTCTGTAGTCGTAATAAATACTTTATCCGCAGAACGTACATAAATCGCCGCTGACTGCTCACTTGTAATCTCTACATCATCCAGCACCAGCTTTACTTTATCCGTATCCTCTGCATCCACGATAATCATGCCGTTGGTCAGCTTCCCCGACAGAATATAGGTTCCCTCATCTGTAATCGTAATGGTATCTGCCGCAATCTGCACGGCATCCGAATCAGAAAAGCTGTTATCATCCATAAGCGTAATGCCCACACTGCTTTCCTGATCATAACCGTTTTCCCTATCCCGGTCTGTAAACATACTTGAGGTATCAAGTCCATTGGAACAATCAAGCAACACCTCTGTGCCCACAGCTTCCGTTGATTGGTCTTCCGCTGTTGTATTCTCCACTGAAGATGCAAGATCTTCTGTTTTGCATCCTGTTAAAAGCATTGTTCCTAACAGTATATATACCATGATGTTATGCTTCATATCCTGCTCCTCCAATCAGCCTGCTGACTTTCTCACTTCTCAACACCATAGGAAAGCACTTTCCAGCCTTCTTCCGTATTGATCAATTCCATTGAGAGATAAGAAAAACTATCCTCATTTCCTGCAATAAACTGAATGCTGGCAAAGAGGTGATTGTCATCTTCTATAGGAGCAATTGTTTTAACGGTAATATCACCGGCTGTTTCTCCTTCATAGCAAACTGCCGGATTCTGACAATCTTCCGCCAGACACTTTTCCAATTCTTCTGTATTTCCTGAGAAGAAATAAAGAGAAAACGCTTCAACAAAGCTTGCCGGATCCTCTAAATCTTTTCCCTCTGTTGCAATCTCTGACGAGCTGTCCGAGATCGTTTCCTCAGGCAGGACTTCTTCTGCTGCAGCGGGTACAGGCAGCTCACTTTCCTCCTCATCTGTCACAGATGCCGATGTATCCGGGATAGCAGACCCATCAGGAGTGACATCTGAACTATTATCTCTGCTGCAGCCTGTTAAAGCAACTAATAACAGGACTGCCGCAAGTATCATTTTCCGGTATGCAGTACATTTTATCAAATCAATATACCTCCTGTTGCATTATAATAATTCTACGCTGCCGGAATACGAACAGCTTATTATTATAATACCATAATATATTTTATATATAAATCAGTATTTCATATTGTTCCTTTTGTCGCTTGTATCTATCTTAGATGGGATGTATGATGGAAAGAGATGTTGAGGACAAAAGAGGAGGCGCCGGATTATGTCAAAAGAAGCCTGGCGGCTGGAAAAGGAACAAATGGTAAGAGACTTTCATGTGTGGAATAAAGACGCTGTCAAAGGGCAGACTGTTTTTACCGGTTCGTCTTTAATGGAAATATTTCCGATCGAAGAATGGGCAAAAGAACTCGGTGCAGATGCTCCTATCGTATACAATCGTGGAGTAGGAGGTTACCGTACTACCGATTTACTTCCTATTTTGGATGCCTGTGTATTTGAGCTGAGTCCCCGTAAAGTTTTCATCAATATTGGCACCAATGATCTAAGTGATAGCAACATTCCATTGGAAGAAGTCATGGCAAATTATGACCGGATTATTACACGGATTGAAGAAACACTTCCCGGCGTCCTCATATACATGATGGCATATTACCCTGTCAATTACGAGGCTGCGACTGAAGAAATGAAGCCCTGTTTATTGATCCGCACCAACGAGAAAATTAATGAAGCAAATAAGCTCGTAAAAGAAATTGCTAACAGACATCATCAGAGATATATCAATGTCAATTCACCGCTTATGGACGATTTCGGACGTCTGAAAGCAGAATATACCATTGAGGGAATGCATATCAATCATAAGGGCTATCGTGCCATTTTTGAAGATGTAATGAAGTATGTTAAGGAGTAAGGAGCTTTTCGGCGTTCTGTCACTTCACCGGCGTTCCTACTTCTATGAGATTGCCATCGGGATCATAGAATCTGATTACCTTCTGATTCCAGCTGTGTTCCATCAGTTCGTTGACATACTCAATGTTAAATTCCGATGCTTCCAATTTCCTTGCAAAACCTTCTATGTCAGTCTCCTCAAAATAAAGTTCTGTCATGTTGTTCCTTGGTGTCAGATCCTTTTGGATAAAATTTTTCCAGATCTTTGCATCCTGAAGTACAAGTCCTTCGGTCATAATCACATTTCCATCCTGATCCAGAATGACCTGCAGTCCAAACAGTTCTTTATAGAATTTTATGCTTTTCTCAATATCATTTACTACAATCAGGATATTCTTAAGTTTCATGCTGTTCCTCCGGTATATATGCTATTTATATTCAATTATATCAGCAATTTTCAACATCTGACTTATTGTATCTTCATATACTACAAAATCATCTGCGAAATAACTTGTAATAGCTTGATAATCTTCTTTATAGAAATTATTATCACAAAAGTCTCTAATCAATTCAGAAACATTAACTCCATCAACTGCGGATGGACATATTTCCATTTTCTTCCTGTGTTCACGGACTTCCTTGTAAAGCTTCTCAAAAGATTCATCAAAATCAATTCGTTCTGTCAACTTGAATATATCATACAAGTGCCGGGAATATCGCTTTGATTTATTCTGAATATAGTAATCACAAAGTGCAAAAATCTTATCAATATAGGTTCTCTCTATAGACTGCAATTTCATTTCAAATTCTCCAAGCATAAATTTTTCTGCTAAGTCGCTACGTCCTTTTTTCCTAAAAAAATCTCCTATATAACTTCCAATTGGTACTATTTCTGTTGGAAAAGCATATGATCCCAATGCAGTTTCAAGTTTTACAGAAGACAGCATCCTGTCATCCTCTAGTCCCCATACAGACTCGAAAGTAAAAAAATATGCATTATAGTCTCTGTCACTCTGTGTCTCAGTCCAGTTAGATATTGGCATATTCAGTTCTTTACTGATACCTTTTAAAACATCATTTTTCAGTTTCCATCTTCGTGCTTCTCCAATATGCTCATCAAATGTAATATCTATATCTTCCGAAAAACGATTTATTGCCTTGTACCCTTTCGAAAGAGATGTACCAAAATGCCGATATCGGCATTTAGGAACTAATACCGATTTTTTTAAAATGCCGAGTTTTTGAATAAGAACATAATAAAAGTAAGCCTTTCCATGAAATATTTCGGCATAAATAATTATACATTGTCCACTGATTTTTGTATATTGAAATCGGTGGATTTTTATTGCCCTGATTACATTTCAAAAGAAGGAGGCTTGTTTTATGGCTAATGAAGAATTGAAGGTATCTGCTGAAGCGTTTAGCCAAATAATCCAGCAGAACAATTTAGCACCTGCCACATTAAGGAATTACAGACAGAAGCTGCATGCACTTTTAAAGTTCTGTGAGGAGTACGGGATTGAATGCTTTAATTATGATGCAGTTGAGAGATACAAAGACTATCTCTCACAGAGGGTTGAAAAAGGAGAAATACAAGATAAGTATGCAGGATTTCTGAAAGGTCTTGCATATAATTTCGCTGATTTTAATGTCTCTCCACCGGGAACGTATACATTTATGCCGCATAATACATTTGTATCTTCCAAAAATACACTTAATCAGAAAAGCAAGGAATTATTGGGCTCCTTTTCTGATTTTACAGAAAAGAATTACTCTGCTTCCAGTCGCCGAGGGTATCTTTTGGTAGTAGCTCCATTTTTACATTACTTAGAAGACAATTCGCAATCCGCGAGTGCACTTACCCCACAGGATATACGTGATTATCTTGTATATATTTCACCTGCACGTCCCAAGAGTATAGATACGGTTATAGATTCACTACGTGTCTTTTTGAAATTTCTGTTTCATGAAGGGATCATTGATTGGTCAATATCAAACATGTCCTTTAGAATGCCACCATCACGTAAAAAGGTGCCCATTGCCTACTCGTCAGACGAAGTCGAAAAAATATTTTCTGTAATTGATAAAAACACACCTACCGGGAAAAGAGACTATGCAATTATTATCCTTTCTCTCTACACAGGATTCAGGAGTGTGGATATTCGATTATTAAAAATCACTGATATAGACTGGAAAAAGGATGAAATTCATATCATCCAGCACAAGACTAACCGGGCACTAGAAAGCCCACTACTTCCT
The DNA here is from genome assembly GCA_051879415.1 of Lachnospiraceae bacterium. Classification (GTDB taxonomy): domain Bacteria; phylum Bacillota; class Clostridia; order Lachnospirales; family Lachnospiraceae; genus NK4A136. Next base: position 15,453 of record JBJELZ010000017.1, on the reverse strand, counting down.
ATTGTTGGAAATGCCATAGCGGATTATATACTGAATGGACGTCCTGTTAGTGACGAACCGTACGTATTCCTTTCTCATGGAAGATCTAATTGCGGCAAACCTATGGGAAATAATACCATTATAAATCGTATGCGCATTTATCTACAAAAATCTGGTGTAAAAGAAAGCGGTTTTGATGGAAAAGACTTTCATGCTGTCAGGAAAACCTTTGCAACAAATCTTCTTCTTTCCGGTACGCCACTGGAATCAGTGGCAGGCGCATTGGGAGATGCTGGGATCCAAGCAGCGAAGCCATACCTTGCTCTGGATACTGAAAACATGCGTAAATGCTGCCCTGACCATATGAAACATCCTTGCAGGAAGGAGGGGTTATATGCCTAAGAAAAGATTTTTCGGATTTCGGAGCGGTTTTTCTGATGAACTTAATGGTTTTATGGAATACAAGCGGAGTCTGGGATATGTAGACTGTTCATACTTCCATCTCAACAGCTTTGACGAATACTGTTCTGAGAAGTATCCTGGTGCCAATGAACTTACATCTGAAATTGTAACATGCTGGTGCATGAGTAGCGAAAAGGGTATTATTAACCGGTGTAGCGAGATAAGAGAGTTCGCCAAGTATCTGTTATCCGTAGGGAAAACAGCATATGTGTACCCAGCACGTAACATTCCTGCCAGAAGTGATGGATTGCCTTATATTATATCGGAAGACGAGCAGGTAAAGTTTTTTGATGCGGTGGACAGATATCCCCATGCAATTAAATCTCCAATCATGGAATATACGGCACCGGTAGTGTTCCGCCTCATGTTGGGATGTGGGTTTCGTCCGCGCGAAGTGGTCAATTTAAAGCGTATGGATTTCAATTTTAGAAATGGAACAATCTACATATCAGACTCAAAGAACCATAGGGACAGGCGCATTGCTGCATCTGCCGATTTGATGGATTTATGCCAGCGATATGACTACATTGCCGAGACCTTTTTCCCAAACCGAACCTGTTTTTTTCCAAATAAGAATGGTGATGCATTGAGCTATCCATCTCTGGTATATCTGTTTCAAAAATCTTGGGATTTATCCGGGAATGATACTGGGGAAGGGCGTCCTTCACTTTATTCATTTCGATTTACATTTGCGACAGAGACTTTAATGCGGTGGATTGAAGAGGGCAGAGATATCGAAACCATGATCCCTTATCTGAGTGCCTATATGGGGCATGTCAAGTTCAAGGACACATACTATTACATTAAGCTCCTTCCTGATAGAATCTCAAAAATGAAGTTTATGGATGTTGAAGGTGTAATCCCGGAGGTGAAAAGAGATGAGTGGTAAAAACAATGATTTTTGGACGATGCTGGGCAACTTTTTTAAAACATATCCAATTCAGAGAAACTTAAGCGACAATACTGTTCTCAATTGGAGATATACATGGAATCTACTCTTAGACTGGTTGATTAGCGATAAAAAAATTGATCCAGCCAAAATATCTATGGAAACAATAACAGCAAAGATTCTTATGGAGTTTTTGGATGAGATGGTCAGAATCCGAAACTGGTCTCCACAGACCAGGAATGAAAGGCTTTCCATGATACGCAGTTTCTACCAGTACGCAGCCAGCATTAATCCTATTTATTACGGCATAACGCAGGAATTAGGCAGTATAAAAAAGGCGAAATGTGTAGACAAATCCGGTATTATTGACTATATTCCGAAAACAGCACTCACAGAGCTTCTTTCAATTCCAGATCCTGCAACACGTCTTGGATGCCGGGATCAATTCTATATGTCACTTGCATACGATATTGCGGCCAGGACTGCGGAAATGACTGCCTTGCGGTTGCGTGATTTCAATAAAGAAAAGAAAACGGTCATTCTGATGGGAAAAGGTCAGAAACAGCGAATAGTTCCAGTGTCTCCACAGGTTATTGCTTTATATGATAATTACATTAAGGCTTTTCATTCTGATTATAATCCAGAAGCCTATCTTTTCTATACCATTCATAATGGTGAACGGACAAAAATGTCTTCTGACACAGTGGCGAGATTTTTGAAAATATATGCTGATATTGCAAGAAAAACTTGTAAGGATATGCCTGAAAAGGTTCACCCGCATCAGGCTTTTCGGGCATCAAGGGCCATGCATATGTTACAGAGCGATGCTCCTCTTGCAACTGTTGCACTTATACTGGGGCATTCGGATCCGATTACTACAGTAAAACATTATGCTGCTGCAGATACCGAAATGAAACGGAAACTGATGGAAAGAGCATCTAAAGAAATGTTGCCATATTTCGGGAATGAACAGGCTATTTGGAAAGGAAACAAGGATATCATTGGAAAACTGTATCTTGGCATGAAAGGAAATCTTGATTAATAATATTTTTGAGATAACCTTCAAAATGCCGAATAAAGGCTGGAATTGTGGCTTAAATCCAGCCTTTCTTTCAAAAACTCGGCATTTTAAAAAAATCGGTATTAGTACCACCTTTAAACACGACATTTGATAATGCCTTCGAGAGAAAATATAATATCATGGTCACATAATAGTCTTTTTCAATTACTACTGCAGCCCGCCCTGTATCCTCAGCTACTTGCTCAATTATTTCTTTAAATGTTTCTCTATCTTCATGCAGATACATATTCCACCCCAGTCTCATAAATTGCTTTATAAACCTTCAATGGGTAATACTTCAAATATTGATCAACCTGTCTCTTTGTAATCATATGTTCTTTTGCATATTGCGTAAGAATTTTTCCACAGATCTTCATATCCGCTTCAGCAGTTTTATCTATATCCTTTAAACAATCTAAAAGCTGTAGAACATACGCATTTTCCTCTGTTACTTCTATTGCAGGTCTGCGGATAACGAATTTTCTATTCTTAATACTAACCTCTCTAACTTGTGCAGGTGCATAATTACTTGTAATCTCTTCCTTAAGCGGCACCTGTGTTGATAATCCCAACTGATTTGCAAGAGTATAACCCGAATAGAAACCAACTCTTTTTCCTTTTCGAAACACATACTTATGCAATGCAACAGTCTCTGCAGAAAGGGTTGACTTTTCGCCAAAGATATTTGTCTTCGGTAAATAATATACGCCCGATTCAAATCTGCAAATCAAACCATCATCTGTAAACTTCTTCAAATAATATCTAATATTTTCCTCGGTCATTTTTTCAATTCGAATATCCGTCAAAAAAATCGGCTCACCTTTGTCATAATTATCAACCAAATAATCAAACAACATATAATCACCAGCTTCCAAAAAGTAAATTGCTTGTTTACTTATCGTTAGTATATTCCCATTCTTTTGTTTTGTCAATTTGGTTTTCATACTCTGGTTACTCACTATACGAAATAAAAATGACCGTGAATCACTTCACGGCCACATTTTGCTCATTCTTAAGTTTCATGCTGTTCCTCCAGATAATCACGCACCAGGTAATGTATAAATTCCCTGCATTTGCCGCATCCGGTTCCAAACCGAAGCAGCTTTTCCACTTCTTCATAGGATGAGGCCCCATTCCTGATTGCATCCTCAATCATTCCATAGGTAATATTCTTACAGTTACATGCTACTTTATCACGCTTCATAGACGCCTCTCATTTCCTTTCTGTTTCAGTCCGGCATATCTTTCAATCGCATTATTTTAATTGCAGTCCGTCCGAAAAAGCCTTTCCCACAACATCTCCCAGAGAAACATAGGTATGGGCAGACGGATCATAAGCAATTGGCTTAAGCTTCTTAATATCAATCTGCCCCTCTGTAAGAACTGACTCATCCGCTGTTACATTTAAAATCTCGCCAATCAGGATTCCGTCTTCAAAGCTCTTAACCCTGCACTCTAAGGCTACAGGAAGCTCATTAATAAGCGGGGCATTGACCTTTTCACTTTTTGTCGCTGTAAATCCTGCCTTCGCAAACTTATCCGGCACCTTCATTGCCGACTCCACACCGACATAATCACAGGGAACTACGGTATCCTCTGTTGCAAAACTAACCGTAAATGCTCCTGTTACTGCCAGATTCTCCGTTGTCTTATGTTCGGAAAGACTGATTGAAATTTCCTTGTAATCAGAAATCATGCCCCATGCTGCATTCATCGCATTGGGAACCCCGTCCTTGTCATATGTTCCGATAATCAATACCGGCATCGGAAATATCAATGGTTTTGAGCCTAAATCTACTCTGCTCATTTTTCTTCCTCCTTATTTTTCATCTTTTTTCTGTTTCTTTTCTCTTGCAGCCTTCAATATGTCAGCCAGATTATCAACATTCAATACTCCTGGGTAATCGCCTTCAAACCGAACCAGCACATCCTTATTCTCTAGTTCAGTTTTTCGGCACTGCTTATAAAATGCCTCTAAATCTTCTTGTTTATAAATAGCCTCGATGAATTTGCGAGAATTCTCCGGTATACGTTCATATTCATCATACAAGTCTTCAACTGCTTTTTTGACTACTTCTAAAGAAATAGCCTCACCTTTATTCTCTTGCTCAATTATGATACCAACAACATCTGATAAATCATTTTTGTACTGCCTTCCTGCCATCAACTTCATAGCAACCAGGTATTCTGCCGATATCGTTCTGACCTGTAAAATATTGGAAAATGTTTTATAATACTTTGAAAAGCGCACTAATCTTGGCGTATACGAAGCAGTATTAACGAAATCAGTATTTAACCAGCCGAATGGGAGTCCTAATCTGTCTCCAACCGTATTGATTGCATCCTTCATAACACTGGAGGAATTGATAATGGCATCCATATCATAGGTCATTTCTCTGAATCCATAATTGATCAGCACGGAAGCTCCACCTATCAGAATTATTTCTGCAGGCATTTTATTTCCATTGAGTTTTCTAAATTCCTTTGCCAGTTCTTTTAAATAATTGTCCAAATTTTCTTTTGTGAAAGGTTTATCAGCAGACATTACGCACCTCGCTTTCAACAATGTTAAATCTCATAAATTCAGGAATTGCGTTAGCGATTGCTTCCTCTTTTATGCTATTATCACCGGTTGCTGCAGATGACACAACAACACCGGCAGGAAAAAGAGGTTTTTCCAGTTTTTGTTTACGGATATCGTTATAATTTGTACACAAAGGAAGCCCGTTGATTCTAGATAAATAATCAACCATTCCTAACAAATATAATGATTCTCTATACCACTGTTTGTCATATAGTTTTCTGATTTCATCTTCTTCAAGAGTTTCAATAATGAAATCCAAATCTCCCATATCTTTTACATGATGGCATGTATTACTCTTGAATGTCTCAAAAGAACATCTATAATCTACCAACTCCTTATGCGCTTCATCAAGTATGGAATCAACCGTTACACCAAGAACCTTTGCAATCTTATATAACGTACCTGCTGCGCATTTATCAAGATCAGCTTTTCCACTGCAAATATCTGTTATGGTCGTCATCGGGATGCCGCTTTCCTTGCTCAAACGATATCTGGACATATTCTCTTTTTGTAATAAGTCATTTACTATCATAAGCATCCACTCCTTTACTCTAATATATCGGTTGACCGACGTATTGTCAATGTATTTTCATCACAAGTGTAGATTATCATATTTCGGTAATCCAGATGCTTTATTCATACTTCTAATTCTTTTTCGACTGGCACATTACCGCTTTATCTTCTGTCTCAATCATTACAATCTCATTCATATATTCCTATTCAATGATTTTTCTTATACATTCAGTATCAAATCTTACTACCGATTTCCAATCCAGCTCGCCAACAAAATAGTAAGCGTTCTTGAATCTTCCCCACATTTCTTCAAGTCCTGAATCTGTTTCTATCTTCTCCAAGATGCTTTCCATATTTTCTTTCTCGAATGCTGTTTCTCTCTTCTTGCATGTAACATCAAAAGCTTCCTTTAATGTTTTCATTTCTACTTGATTCGCTTTAACTGTCATAATTTTATAAACATCGTAGAAATCTCTCATTCTTGTGTTAGCAATTCCCCTTGCCAAAATTGTCTGCATCTTCTCTGCTAAAAGTGTTTCCAAATTATATGTAAGTACCGAAATTGTTCTATCTTCAAACATGAGCCTGTATTCATAATCTACAGCTCCTGGTGTTATTGCATCATCAGTAGATATATCTATCTTAAAAGATTGTCTCATTCGTTCCAGATTTGCTACTATCATTAATCGGATTCCCGGATAATCAAAATCTTCCATAATTTCTTTCACAGAAGTAATCTGGAAAGATACTCCATCTTCTATGTTAACATTACAGATTTCCTCAATGATTCTTCGAACATCTTGTTCATTCAATGACAACGCCTTAACCGTTGTATCTATATCCACAGTTGCCCTCATATCAACACCCACAATAGAAGCCACCAACATTCCACCTTTTAAAATGAAATTGTTTTTATACTCCGAAAGAGACACTCGCTCCAGGAATCGCTCCATAATATAATTTCTAATTAATGACTGCGCAACATCACTATCTCCTCCAGAGAGATTTTTCACTTTATCTTTTAATTGCTTCGCCGTATGAATCATACCATTACCTCCACATACATCATAACTTCATCCCGAACACCAAGTTTCACAGCATATTCTACCAGTAAGCTCAAATTTTTATCTTTCGATGACATGTACTCCTTGATTGCTGTTTGATACAACTGTACTTCATACCTCTTTCTATCCTTAATAAGATCACAAATACACCTCTCTCTGTTATACAGTCGAACCAAATTTCCACTACTAGAAGGCATTTCACAGGAACCCATTTCTAAAATATCTGTATTCACATAACGAACTTCTCTATTTTTATTCTTAATATGTGTTGCATTATATCCAATCGGAACTGTAAAGCAGATATGACTATATTCTCGATCAATTAGTCCATGTAAATACAGTGCGGTTTCTCCAGAATAAATAATGTTCTTATTTCTCTTCTGTAGTACAAATAATTCATCCGGCCATACATCATTGAGAATATAAATCCCCTGCGCAACCCTTTCCATTTCATGCTCTTTAATATATTTTGAAACAGACGGCTTGGAAACACCTGCATCCACGGCCTTTGATGTGAGCAGATATCCATTATCTTCTTCAATTAATTGTTCTAAAATATCCGACTTTGTCATTTCTATACTCCCTTGTTTACTTTCTCGCTTAAATTATATATTATTTAAGAAAAATAGTAAAGTTTCAAAATAAAAATGAAGACTTCCAAACACCTTATTATAGTGTCCAGAAATCTTGATTTTTAATGTCATGTCAACCTATTTTAACATACTAACAAAAATCGAAAGGTGCACATTTTCCGTTCTGCACCTCTTCGAATCACTAATTTTCTCTATATAACAATTCCATTGCAATGGTCCACCTCATGCTGGATAATCTGTGCCGTCCAGCCGGAATACTTTCCATGCTGTTTCTTAAAGTTCTGAGCCAGATAATCCACCTCAATCTCCCTGTATCTGGTGCAAGGTCTTACTCCATCCAGAGACAGACATCCTTCCTCTGTCTGAAAAGGACCTGTCTTCTTAGTAATTACCGGATTGATCATGGCAAATTGAAATGGTCCTGCCGATACAACAATGATGTTCTTCTTGACCCCTATCATATTTGCTGCCATTCCAACACAGCGATCCTGATTGGCCTTTAGCGTATCTAAAAGATCTACTACTACCTGCTTGTCTGCTTCCGTTGCATCCTCGGATTTCTGCCCCAGGAATAACGGATCACGCATTATTTGTTTGACCATGATAAAGTACTTCCTTCAATAAAATTTTCTCTTTGAAAGCGCCCCGTTGTTCGGCTTTCTCCAATCGCACCTGTTCCAGTTCTGCAATGCTGTATCCCCTCGCCTCTGCAACAGCATAAATGACTTCCAATAGATCCGCCAGTTCTTCCATATTCTGATCCTTATGATACTCTGCCAGTTCCTCATCCAGCTTTGCATCAAGCATCTTAAGATATTCCTCATCCGATAAAATCTCTGTTGTACAGATCTTCCCATCTTTTTCAATGATTGCCGGAATCTTGTCCCTGACAAGCTTGTTATGCGTGATTACCTTCATTGTAAGTCCACTCCTTAAATCCCTGATTTCTTGCCGACTCATATACCGGTCTTATAACATGCTCCAGCCTTACCTTAAATGTTGCTTTGTCCAATCCCTTTTCATAAAGCTGATTCCGGATTTCCTGATTATTCAAATGGTACAGTGCAATTTTTTCAAACTCGGCTGCCACAAAATCATTGGTTTCCTTCAGCTGGTATGCCCTGTATTCCAATTCTCCCAGGGCATCAAAATACAGTGACCAGGAAGGTAATGAATTGCTCTTACTGCTATTAATGGATTTGGTTGTGGGGTGAAGATTCCACAATTCATCATGTGCCACATACTGCCACGGCACAAAATGATCTACGGAAATTTTCTCCTCTGTCAAATCTGCTTTCCCATAAATATCCCTTAGGGACGGATCAATTTGAATGATACGCTTCCAATACATCCTGACACGGTCAATGTTGCGTGTCATCGGCACCTCAATCTTGTCCGCAATTCCCGGAACACTGGGATTCTTATTCTGCAGGTACTGAATCAGTTTAAACTGTGTCCAGCTCTTTAATATCTCTTTGTGCCTAATCAGATATTCGATCCATACCTCGTCTACTTCTATCACGGTGCCAAGCCCGGAAATTAAGGTAAAATAATACAACAGTCTACGTTGCTGGTTGATCTTAGCCGTAAGGTCTTTTTTAGAGCCATTCCACATGCTTCTTTCTATCGTGATGTCTTCATAAAAGGGAACCTGCAAGCGGTACGGCACATTCAATGTAAGATCGGATTTATATTTGACAATTCTTTTGTCCTTTGTGCCGTGCAGGAAATCAATGATCTCGTTCCGCTTCTTGGAGGGCATAAAGCCATAGTTCTCATGAATATACTTCACGACTTCTTCCAAGTTATCCGTAATACCAAGCGGTCCCAATCGCAGATGATATTCCGTGACCATATACCAGGCATCAGCGATCATCTCATTAATCAGTTCATCAAATGTAAATCTGTTGTGTTCATTATCCACCTTCCGCAGAATGGCAAGGAACCAGAAGAATTTGTAACAGTTTGTGGTATTGTCAAACAGGCGGCTGAGACGACCGATATTCAGTTCGGGGGAATAGGGTAGGTGCATGGGGTCTCTCCTATGATTTTCTTTATGCTTTATTGCGATAAATGATTGTTGGGGGGGTACAGCTTTACTATAAGTAATCATATAACTTAGTTGCAAATGCTGTTGGGGCAGAGGAAAAGTATTTTTATCATTGTTATTATTTACTCCTTTTGCCCGGAAATGCCCTGTTTTGCAAGGGATTCCTGAGATTTGTGAAATGTGCGTTTTTGCTGGCATCTTGGAAAATAGGGCAAGATGGAGCAAGATATTACTACCTGTTAGTAGTAAAAGGGGAAAAATTACTACTAAGAATTAACCTTCTGTTGAATCGTCAACAGGAAGATGGGTTAACCAGACGCTTTCTCTATTTTCTTGTAATCCTTCAACCTCCTGAACTAAAGTAAAACATGTTCTCTCAAAATGTGGCTTTAATATCTTATATTTTGTTACAAATTCAAACTTCAATTCTCTCTGATAATAATCAACCAATCGTAACACTTCTTCCCTTTCTTCTTCCTCATCATCTGCATAAGGGTCATAATCTGGTGTATACATAATCGACTCTTTCATTTTTGAAGTGACCCTATCTGAATTATCCGCAGCAAACAAATATATGTACTTGCACCCCACCATTCCTGCAACTTTTAACAAATGCGGAACTATTATTTCCCAAAAAACATATACTCCTATCTTAAAATCAAGCTTTATGCCGGGATTATACTTTTTATTTCTACACAAAAATTTAATATCAATTGCAGGAAAAGTATCTTGAACATTCATTGTATGTTCCTTTTCTTCAGTATCCGAAAATAATTCTCTTTCCTCTTCCTTTATCAATGCCTTATCATCTGCCCTACTAAACAAATACGAGGCTCTATCAGGATCACCTGCAGCAACATACAAGTCATTCATAGCTTCCGCATACTTATTATTTGCTTCATCTTGTTGACTACTAGTGAGATTTTTTCTTTTAGTCAGTTGAAGAGCCTTAATGTATCTTTCAAAAGGTACCTTTTCCGCCTCAGAAAGCTGTATCTCTTCTATTTCGCTGTAAAGAATTCCGCAGTTTATAGCGAAATAATATACTATTTCTCTTGTGATTTTATCTCTTACAAGATACACCTTCGTATTCCTATCTTTATCATCCTCCCAAGCTTCATTTATCAAATACTCAGCAATTCTATTACCACTTGTTGCTTGTTCGAATTGTTCGATGTCTACCCTATTCTGCTCTGAAAAACATAAACTTTCTAACTCAAGTCTCTCAAAAAGATATTTCTTCTGTTCCTCAATTGTCAAATCAATTCCTCCCATATATCAAGCAAGCCCACAGGCATATACCTGTGGGCCACTAGATTACGCAAATACTACACCCTGTCTACGCAATTTTTCTCTTGTTGCATCAACACTCATTGCACTTAGACTCATTTTATTTCTTCCAGGTTCTCCCATTTTCAATCCTTCACGTGCTTTCAGCCATGAGGTTTCTGAATGAGATAGTGAACTCAACTGCCATGAATCATACTCATCATAACGATTGAAAACATCATTTACCAATTGAGCTTCATCTTCAGTAAGCGCATCATAAGTTCCTGCAAACATGTTTCCAGTCATATACTCACTTCTAACTTCGGTAAGTACTGGACCATACTTCCAAGCTTCAAAATCTCCATCAAAAAGAGGACTACCTGAGATCATGAGAGACTCCCTCTGTGAAAAATACATCATCTTGTGCATTTTCATCTGGTCCATTTCACAATCATGCTTGCTTACATGAAGTTCATTCAAGTATTTCGCAACTGCTAATAACTGTGCCATACAATCTCCTCCTCTCAAAAATGCTATTTGGTTAGTATACTACTTCCAATTACATTTTACAACATTTTATTTCGAAATAACACAATTATTTTTTGATTTACTATAATTTTTATCGTCTTACACTACTAATATTATAATCACATTTTTCAAAAAAATGCATGTATTTTTACTACACAAAATATTACTCTAAAATATTTCAAGCTATTCGAACGCCCTTTCTTCTTTTGGATAGGGTCTAAAGAATTCTTTTGAGTACTCCTGCAATATCCTGTTAAGAGACCTGCTGAAAGGCAGGTCAGCCGACTATTGATAATATTTATCAATCATTCATGTTCTGTGACATGATACCTGAATTAATGATGATTATAACATAATAAGCATATGTTTGATAAAATCAATCTTCACGACTGGAACTATTTCGGCGCTCCTCTTCATCACTGAGATATGCATCTTCTGGAAGTTCGGCAAGTTTCTCCTTTATCTTTGCCATCAGTGTAACAATACATCCATATACCCGATTAGCATCCTTATCCTCTTGGATGCAATTCTCTATTTCAATGTCTTCAAAATCCTTATCTTCACCGTAAAATGCCTGGTAAAAATCTTTTACATCAAATTGCAGATCTGTTTTGCAGATTTCAAATATATTTTCTTCATCTTCAAAACAAGCATATCCTGCCTCTGTCTGCTTAAACTGAATGGTTCTTTTCATATCGTTTCCATCTCCTCCTTAAAGTATCAAGTCCACCCTCAATATGATTTGAAATAATATCAAGGATACTATAATTTTCATCCTTATATTCCAAAGCACCTGATTGAACGATAAGCTTATCGTCCTCTCTTCCGATAAAGATAACATTATCAACATCTAGATTCACTATGAACTGAGGATTATGCGTTACAATAATTACCTGTCGATTCTCTCCCATAACCTTAAATCGATCTAGCAGATATTCATGTATAGATTTCTGTGAAATATTATCCTCCGGCTGGTCAATAATGTAAGTACCAACATGACTCGTCTCATAAGATAAAATATCGAAATATATTTTTGAATTAAATCCGGACGAAAGTTCCTGTGTGCGATCTGTACCAGCCTGCGTAATAGTAAACTTATTATCAAAATCTGTATCAAGCTGATCATCTATCGCTTTTATTAATGCTGGAAGTACCTCAGACGTTGATTCATTATAACCAGAAAATGCTTCTGCCAATTCTTCCTGAGACATCTCCAAAACAGATTTTCTTATATTCTTCCTCATCAGTGAAGAAAATAGACCTTTAATATATTCTTCATCAATTACTGTGATGCCAAGTCTACTATTAAATTCGTAATCATAAACACGCTCAGTCAGAATTTCTATTGCTTCTTTTTCAATTCTAAAATCTGGAATCTGATTTTTTCTCCTTCTTGAAATCAATTCAACTATTGCATCTGCAGCAGCATCTATATTCTCATTATATATTGATAATTTCTTATGCGAATCTGATACTGATGCCTGATACTGCTGCTTAAACTTATTAACCGCAGCTTGGAATAAAGCGATTTTTTTATTTTCAAACTCTGCTGCCTTCTTTTTCTTTGTATAGCGCATTGCCATACTACCAAGCTGTTCAGCAATATAATCCAGTTGCTTTTGATCCTCTGGATCCAGCCACTGACTATCCATTATTGTTTCAAGCTTCTCCACTACGTTATCAAGATCGCTACTGATTGCGTTATAACCCTCTACACGCTTATTATTCTTCGCTACCGCCCCAACAAATATTAAGCTTTCAGCCTGTACGACATCTTCGTCAATTATTCTGAATCTGCCCAACTGAGCTTCCATAGTATCAAGTGCAAACTTTTCTTCAAGATAATCATATATTTTCTTGAGTTTTCTTTGTACTTTCTCCCTATATGCATCTGGTTTAATTGCTACCGGATAATATGGCTTTAGAAAATCATCTGATTTCAGTTTTTCTTGCTCAAACTTATCGCGAATTTCTCCCTGCATATCAAACGCAAAAATCTCTGCAGCTGGAATCTCTGTCAAGATTTCAATATTATTTCTTTTCAGATACCTCTTATATCCGTCAACCAATTTCTTCTTTATCAAACCCTCCTGTTGCTTCTTATACCCTGTCAGCTCGTGTAGTAACAGGGACTTTCCGATTGAATTATCACCAATTATTACATTTATTCCTCTTGACAGCGGAATACTGTAAGTAACACCATCAATTATCATTTCAATGGATTTTGTATAAACCTGTGTCGGATTAAAAAAGCTATTTACCGTCTTGATTCTCCTATGGTCTGTAATAGCCATAACCAACCCACGAAAATTCGGAATACATTTTATATAAGAATAAACAAATTCTGTTTTGTCCTTTGCATTTTCTCTTGGATAATACTGCCAATCATGACAATCCGATCCTGTAATGAATCGCACATTGTCAGTCATGTTATTCATATTAAGAAAGCTCTTGTTAAATACTTCATTCCTTCTATTCTTGAACTCAAACGCTTCAAAAAAATCGGTATAAACAAACTCGTTGAAACGTTCTTCCCCAACCGTTTTCGCATCATTTTTATATGGATGTGTCGTAGAAAGGGTACTCTTCTGATGCGCAATCAGAACCGTATCAATATCTATACTTCTAAGAATTTCTAGAAATTTCTCCTCAGAGAAAGCATGAGTGCTGTCATATGCAGCATTTCCATTTTCATCAACTAAATATGAAGAGATTTCTTTAATCTTTTCTTCATCTTTATCCTCAAAAATAGCAATGACATGGACAACAGTCCCACCATTCTCCCCTTGAAATTCAACTGAAAATTCAACACCTGGAAAAACCTTAATGATTGACGAACCTTCATCAGATTCATACTTCTTCAATGCACTATACATATCATAATCAAATACATCATGATCGGTTATAGCACAGATCTGAACACCGTTATCATTCAATTTGTTAGCCAAAACAGGAATATTTCCTAAAGTATTGAAGGCAACTTTACCTTTATCTTTTCCTCGTGAGCTCACGGAATGGATATGTAAATCAATTTTATATCCTGTATCTACTACCTTCATAACTCTTCTGTTCCTCCTTAATTATCACTCTTCAGAATTGGTATATACACCATCTTCAGAGGAAGTATATCCTACAAACAAACCGAGTCGCATTCTTCATTGCACCTTTCAATGACTGGATTATTGTTTATTTAATATTAATATCACTATCCTGACTCTTAACCTGCACAAGTATTCTTGGTGGTAATTCATCTCTATATGATGTAATATCTATCCTACATAAATATCATATTACTAAACTGTGTCAGCGGTTTGTCTCATCTCTCTGTAAATCACTCCAGCCAATGCATTCATAATTGCATCATACTTTGTCTTATCTTCAAACAAAGCAGTATAGCTTTCCTGTGATTCCATATAGCTGTCCATAGCTGCAGTTCCAAAAGCTGCTGGAAAAATACTTTCTACAAATATTCGAGGGTCTGACGTTTTAGCAGAATTAGCAAGTTTTTCATCTTTACGCAGCTTATCATGCAATGCTGATAGCATTACTCTATCTGCGTCAGTAAAATCACCCTTGTATTTTTCATTAATTTTCTCAATGATTTCATCCAGAGTACTCTTCTCTTTTTTACCCTGAACAGCCTTCTGCTTTGCAGGTACATATTGACCATCCATATTGTCTAATTGAATCGCACCACTAAATGTCTTCTGTAGCTTATAATATTCTAGTTTCAGCTTACCATCCAAATCAACCGGTTCTACAGGGTCTGCCGGTATCAGTCCAATCAGATAGCTTAAGAATAGATACTCCTTATGCATATCTTTATCAAACATACGAACAACCTGAGTGACATAGCTGTAATATTTAAGTAAACTACGAACTAATCTTCTAAACTGATACTTCTCTTCAGAGTTCTTAAGATTATATCTATCGGCTACCGGCTTAAGTACACTAGTCATTTTACCCATTGCAGTAGCATCTTGTTTTCCCGGTTTGTTCCAGACCTTAATAAATGCCAAAATATCATTTTCAGTATAAATAGCATAATCAAGCAGTTCTCTCTCAGTTTGATAAATGAGGTCAACATTTACTTCCTGTTCCAAACTAGTTTCCTGATAGAATGGCTGAAATGCCTCCAATATATCTTCCTTTTTATTAGCAAAATCTAAAACAAAAGTATCCACCTTACCAGCACAGGTTCTATTTAATCGTGATAGAGTCTGCACAGCTTTTACATTCTTTAACTTCTTATCAACAATCATTGTGTGAAGTAGTGGCTCATCAAATCCGGTTTGATATTTTTCAGCAACAATCAGGATATTAAAGTTCTCATGAAATTCTGACTTTGTTTGTGTTTCTGAAATATGACTTCCATCTTTTCTAACATTAAGTCCAGATTCAGTATACTCCTGTTAAAAATTCCATGAGCTGTCACAGTTCTGTTCTCACTCGTTGTCACAAA
>JBJELZ010000016.1:0-20221 GCA_051879415.1 Lachnospiraceae bacterium | reverse complement strand
TGCACCAGATGGAGGTTTTCAAGAGCAAACTGGATGAATATGCCGATGAAATGAGACGTTTGGATAACTGGATGGTGGAGAGGTTGTCGGAGTTTGTGAAGATTGGGGATAGTGGAAATATGCCCGAAAAAGGAATGGTTTTTACGGAATACCAGCCGGAAAGACCCAGTGTTTCCCATGTTATGGATATCGCAAATCGGCCGTCCGCAATAACGGAAGCGACCGACATAGATGCCGGAGAAGGGGATCTTACCGGTCAGGGAAAGGAGAAAAAAGCGGGAGAGAAAAATATTGTGGATATTTTTGCGTCATGTGATGAAGCAATAAGAATTGGTATCGGGTTATTGGATGTACAATTATGCGCTATGTTAGGAATTCGCAATATTAATACTCGGATAAAAATAATTGCAGCCCTTTTGGATAGTATGCCTAATATTTTCCATGATTTATATTATTTAAATAGAACATCTAATCCGGATTATCAAAATGTAATGGCTGAAACATTGGCTGAAGCAGGAAATATTTTGAATTCCTCACAAAATGAAATTGGGGACGAAGAACATGAGATAATTGTTCTCTGTGACTCGGTAGTGGCATATCGTGGTTATCCTAATCAAGAAGGATTCGATCACATAATACAACTTAATGTGGGGGAGAATGTTGTCTATAATCCTTACGATTATATCGATTTTAATGACTTAGACTCTCAACAGGAGAATTCGGAGACAGAACAACAAACGATATGTTTTTCGCCTAATATATCAGATAGAAATAACATTGTTCCTCGTGACTGGTATTCATATATGGAAAAAGATCTGGAATATTTGGAAAGTTATTATAATTCAATTTGCGGATACGACTGTACAAGAGAGGAAAATCAACTTACTGTTGATACGGGGGAAAAAGAATTTACATTCCAATTAATAGATGATAAATGGCTGGTGGATGAAAACGGAAGATATCTGATTACGGTAGGACCGAATGTTTTGAATATGGAGTATGATGGTGGAAGTTTGGACTTTATAGTGTTTGAGCCATATTTTGGATGCCGGATTGATGTAATTCTTGTGAATGATACTGATCCGGAGGATATATTAACATTAGAGTGCATTTACGGTGGAAATATCAAAGAGCATACATATCCAGATGGTTTATATATGACAGGAAGAACATATCCAGATGGTGAAAAAACGGATGATCCGGACGGTTCCTTTGTTGAATTTTTGGGTAAGCCAAATCTTGTGGATGAGAATAACCCGGATAGTCTTCGTGACAATGGAATCATGTCGAATTATCATGTTGAGCTGATAATCGTATATGAAAACGATAATGCAGAGGAGGATAATTAAATGAAGAAGTATTTTAGCGTTTTTTGTGTTTGGCTGTGTATTTTTCTGTTTGGCTGCGGTTATGGTGGCGGACAGACAGAAGAAATAGCAGGACAAAATACTGCTTTGGAGATAGAAGAAGATTTGGCAGAGGTACAGATGGAAAGCGGGGATTCCTATGTACTTCTGCCGGATCAATATGAAATAGATTGGATTCCTACCGATCGGGATAATTGTTTTCCTATTGATTCGGATAATATATTGAATTATGAAGAGGCTCTGGCGGAGATGGTGGTTACCCGATTGGTGGAACAACGGGAACGGAAAGCAGTTTCCTATTGTGATACCTTTCCAATCGAATTACAGGAAGCATATCAGTATGAAATAGAACACTGCTGGGAGGTGGATGTTCATTTCGGAGAATACAATACTGGTCTGGAATGGCATGGGATTGAAGAATTACCTTATGAAATACCTTCAGAACTTCTTTGGGGCAGTAATGTAATGTATGCCGAAGGGCGTGATTACAATTATCAGGAGATTGATCTGGATGGGGACGGAGTAATGGAGTATCTGTTCAGAGAAGAACAACCGATGGATTTAGATGCCAGAATGGGATTTGTATATAAATTGGTCGATGGGGAACTGGTGTTATGTTTACGTCAGTGCCTACACGAACTGGGAATGGAAAGTCTGTATTATGAAGGAGACTATTATCTGTATATGGGAAATCTCTTGATAAGATGTGGGGAAGGATGCGATCTTCTGGCATGCAGATATGAAGAGGAAGAGATGAACAGGGCAACTTATATTCCGGAACAATATTCTATAGAAAATTCCTATCTGGATTATATTGTAGCAGTCGTAGAAAAGGGGGATTATACCTGGCATGAGGGGTATCGCTTCGAAGGATATGAGGGAATCGACTTTCAAAGTTATCTTCCCGACGGACTGGAAAACCAACTGCCGCGGCGGGGTGTACGCGGTCAATATTGGTTTTTTGAAAGGACAGATACAAGCGCAGGCGGTTCGTTTCAGGAATGTTGTCACTATCTGCCGGTAGAGGTGGAGGGTAGGGAATGCATATATCTATTCCTGCCAAAACAGAGGGGGTCTGTGACGGCAGATGTAATCGTTGCGGTTCTGGTTCCTGAGAGTGATGAGAAATATACCATAGCATGTATGTACAGCCTGAACTATACAAATGAGTATTTCCTGATTGATAAGAGCCAATATACAGATGATCTGGTAACAAATGATTATATTGCGTATTACTGTTGGGGTGATAATCCCCGGGTGCAGAATGACAGTTATGATGAGATGATAGAACAATACCAGCCTAATCGTAGAATAAGTACTTATTCTTATTGCCATTCATCTGAGGGTTATCCATTATTGGTACTTCCCTATGAAGAGGGAAAAACGGCAGTTGCTGTGGTGCAAAATGAGGAATTCAAAATTATCTATGATGATAATGGAAATACCGAGTCAAGATTTATTGAACCCTGCTACATTTTGGAACATGAACTGGATCAGGAAACAGGAACGGAGTCTTATTTACATTATGTTATATGTGCGGATGATTATACAGATGATTATAATGTAAAAATCGTCCTGCAGGAAAGTTTTGTCCGGGTGGATGAAGATAGGGACGGGCTGTTTACTGAGGCAGACAGCTATTACTACAATGAATATGAGCTGGATCAGCACACATGGGAAAGATGGCAGTATTTCTACAGAAATTATTCGGGTGACTAGAGGGTGAGAAAGACCTATGAGAGTGCATACGACGGTTTTACGGGTACAGAGAACATAGCTATGCTCTTGTATGTGCAGAAAAGTATTAGTTCTCAATGACTTAATACATTGAAGTATATACTGGATTAAAAGTGAATGAGCGTGAATGGGACAAGGGGGAATTCCATGGTTATTCAATTCGGTGTAAAAGAACATATCAAGATGGCAGAAACCTACCAGTGGGCGGAAGAAGAATTTGCGAAGCAGCGGAAGCGGGAACTGAAAGAACTTCGAGAAGAGATGCACCGGATGAAGGTTTTCAAGAGCAAACTGGATGAATATGAGATTTTGATAAATGGAGACTATAAGAGGGATTATGACATCGAAAGGGAGTGTAACGGATGGGTAGAAGGTATATACAGACCATAACAGGGCTGATTCTTGCATTGGTGTTTTTGACAGCAGTCAGTTGTTCCGACAAAAGCGAAAATTGTGGAGAGATAGAGCAGACACAGGAAATTGAAGAGATAGAAACAGAAGAAACAGTAGTAGAAAGGAGAAAGGTGGAAATAGACTCCTATATTCAGATGATAGAGGGGGAATGGGTGGCTGTGGAATATGCCGGGAGTATGAGAGATCATTTGAACGCAGGGGATTACACTGAGGAATATTGGGAACAGAGAGAAAACTCTATAAATACGAGTATAGAGGAACATCTGGGGAAAGAATACCGAATTGAACCGGATAACCTGATTAGTGTGGTAGCGATAAGCGATGGTGTAGCTACCATACCGGATGATGACACATTAAGTTTTGTAATACCTTTTTTTTATCCGGAAATTCCATTGGAGGCACCTTATATTGGATTAGATATTATTTTTGGTGATGATACAGATAAGAGCTATTCAATAATTATTGATAATGAAGGTAATGTTTTGATTGGTGATGTTTTTTGTTTTTTCCGTCTGGAGAGAAAAACGGAAACAAACGATGTAGAATCAGATAATGAAGAAGAAGGATTCTCATACTTTTCAGGAGAGGAATATTTCCCAATAGCAGAGGGAGAATGGATTGTAGGGAAATATTTATGTGGGAAGTGCGTGGATGGAGGACTTTCAGAAGAACGTACGGATAGGATGATAGAAGAGTATTCAGGACAGAAACTTTGTATAGAAAGGGATAATCTTGGGTATTTCGGACCAGCATTTGGTCAGATATTCTATCCGGCAGACATGGAGTGGAAATTGACTTCATCTATGGAAATTCAGGATTTGTCTCCCATGGAGGGACCGTATATCTTTGCCAAAGTTTATCTTATGGATAGGGATGAATGGTATTATTTCATTTTTGACTCAACCGGAAGAGGAATAGTACGGATACATGATAGGTTCTTCTGGTTGGAAAGAGAACAGAAGGACGAGTGAAGATAAACGGGTGTGCTAAAAATTTTTCTTATTACAGATGTTCTGAAATGATTGGGAATTTTGAGCTGCAAAGATATTGCCGAAACGAAAAGAAGCAGATAAAATGGAATAGAAAATAAATGATGAAATCATCGCATGGGAAGGAATGATTCATAGTATGAAGATAATTCATTGTGCAGATCTGCATCTGAATTCCAGCATGACAGCCAATCTTACAAAGGAAAAGGCGAAGGAAAGAAAAGCAGAGCTGTTACGTACATTTATACGAATGGTTGATTATGCAGTAGAGGAAGAGGTAAGGGCAATTATCATTGCAGGAGATCTGTTTGATCAGAACCGGATCACAAAAACAACGCGAAATGCCGTGTATGACCAGATCCGGCTGCACCCATCACTGGATTTTTATTATCTGCAGGGCAATCATGATGCGGATAGTTTTTTAAATGATATGGAGGAGCTGCCGGACAATCTGAAACTGTTTGAGAAACAGTGGAAGACTTATCTGCTGGATGGAGATCATGGAAGAAGAATTGCGGTTACGGGCATAGAGCTGAGTGCTGAAAACCGCGACAGCGTATATCATTCCCTGGTACTGGATGCAGACTGTTTTAATATTGTTGTGATGCATGGACAGGAAAGTGAACTTCGCGGAAAAGATAAGACAGAGGTAATCGCACTTCGGGAACTTCGGGATAAGGGAATCGATTATCTGGCACTGGGGCATATTCACAGCTATAAGGCGGACAGACTGGATGCCAGAGGAACTTACTGTTACTGCGGATGCCTTGAGGGGCGTGGATTTGATGAATGTGGAGAACATGGCTTTGTTCTTCTGGATATTGATGAGGACCGGGGAACTTATGAGCATACTTTTGTTCCCTTTGCAGGCAGACAGCTTTATGAGGTGGCGGTAGATATCTCCGGCTGCCGGACTACGGCGGAGATCGAGGAACAGGTGGAGACGGTTCTGGCACAGAAGGAGATATCGCCTAAGAGCATGGTTAAAATTGTTCTGACCGGGGAACTTGATGTAGATGATGAGAAGGATCCGGAGCTTTTGGAGAAACAGTTGGAAGACCGTTTCTATTATGTAAAGGTAAAGGATGAATCCGGATGGAGAATTGATTATCAGGCATATGAACTGGACGAATCCCTAAAGGGAGAATTTATCCGTACAGTCCAAAATTCGGAACTTTCCGAGGAAGATAAGGCGGAAATCATCCGATACGGCATCCAGGCGCTGGCCGGTGAGGAAATTCAGTAAAGCAGCCGGAGTACCTGCAGAAAAAGACGGGAGGACATCTATGAGGCTAATTAGCTGTCATATTGAAAATTTTGGTAAATTAAGCAATTTTAATCTTTCATTTAACGAAGGCTGCAATATCATCTGTGAGGAAAATGGCTGGGGAAAAAGTACCCTGATGGCATTTTTACGGGTGATGCTGTTTGGGTTTGCCAATGAAGGAAAGAGAAATGATCTGGAAAATGAACGCAGAAGGTATAAGCCATGGCAGGGAGGCGCTTATGGAGGCAGTCTGACCTTTGAGGCAGACGGCAGAGAATACATCTGTTACAGAACATTTGGGGATAAGGAAAAGGACGATCATTTTGAACTGCGGGATGCCAAAAGCCATCTTGAGGTTGGAGATTTTACGGAAAAACTAGGCGAGGAATTATTTCAGATTGATCAGGAGTCCTTTTTTAAAAGCGTCTGTATCACGCAGTCACAATCCGATATCCGGTTTGCCGGAACGACAGGAAGCATGAATGCAAAGCTGGGTAATCTGATCGGTGAAGCAGGAGATATCACGGACTTTGATGCGGTAGATAAAAAGCTGTCGGATCTGTTGAATCAGATGTCTCCCAGACGTTCCACCGGCTCATTAAATAAAGAGAATAAAGAGATCCAGCAGTATCGTCAGGAGATCAGGCAAAAGGAAGAAATAGAAAAAAGTATTCAGTCCTTGAAGGACATGCAGCAGAAGGAACTAGCCCGGAAAGAAGCTTTGGAAGCAGAACGGGGACAGGTCAATGAAAAGCAAAAGCAGCTGGTTTTTGCAGAAAAAAGAAAACGCTATCAGGAACTGCAAAAGGATGTTGAAAGAAAGCAGGAAGAGTACCGGGAACAGCGTAATTTCTTTCCGGCAGAGCTTCCCATAGAGGAAGAACTGGAGCAGAAGATAAAGACGGCGGAGTCCATGGAGGAGTCACGTTCTGCCATGGAGATTTACAGACTCTCCGAAGAAGAGGAGGAAGCACTTAAGCTGTATGAACAGCGTTTTTCTACCGGTACGCCAAAGCAGGAAATGTTGGAAGAAATCAGGACAGATATCCAGAACTGGCGGAATAACCAAAAGAAATTGGAGGAATCGGAGTTATCCGAACATGATAAAAAGAAGCTGCAGGACTATCAAAAGAAATTTGCAGGTGGATGTCCTGAGGAAGAGGAATTGACGCGTCGTATCAATGACTGGGAACTGAGAAATCGTAAGAAAGAAGCGTTAAATACAAAAGAAGTTTCTCTGGATATGGCCAGAATGATGGCAAAGAAAGCGGCAGAGGATGCCAAGGCAAGAGCAGCAGCCAAAGCTGCAGCAAAGGCTGAAGAAATAGAAAGACAAGAGGCAGAAAAAGCCAAAGCTTTAGAGGCAGCAAAAAAGAAAAAACAGAGAAAGCTGTTGCTGTCAGTCATTGGAGGGATTCTGGCAGCGGCCGGGATTGGCCTGATGTTTTGTTATCTGCCGGCAGGAATTGCTGCACTGGCAGCGGGAATACTGCTTGTTGTTCTGGCAGTGACCACAAGAGCAGGGCAGCCGGTAGAAGAAACGGAACCTGCATTTTTAGAAGAATGGAACGAAGAGGATGAGGAGCCGGCGGAGGCTTTAGAAAATGAAAAGGTACTCACACTAGAGGAAGAGATTCGGACAGATCGTCTGCTTATTCAAAAGACCGATGCAGATCTGAAAACATATCTGTCTGCCTATGGAATTGCGTGGGATGAATACAGCCTGTCAGGTGAACTGCATCAGATGAAAACAGAGGTGCGGGAATACCAGAATCTGCTGGAGCGGCAGAAGAATTATGAAATGCAGAGCCGGGTATTCAGGAATGATGAATTGCAGCAGAAGATAGAAAATTTCCTGAAAAACTATTATTCTCCGGAGTCTGTTTTCGGAGGTGAATACGGGGAACTGCTGCAGAAGCTGTGCAATAATGTAGAGAAGTACCGGCAGCTTTGCGAGAAACGGACAAGCTATCAACAGTGTGCCGGACAATATGCTAAAAAGCAGGAGGAACTGACCGCTTATTTAAAAAATCTTTCCATGGAGCCGGAGAATGACCTGCATGCACAGCTTCTGGAAATCAGGAAGCATCTGCATATCTGCGGAGAACGCAGCAATACATTATCCTCCGCCTTACAGCTGTTAAAGGAGTATGAGGAGAAGGAGGACTGCGGTATTCTGAAGGAAGAGCCGGAGGCTGTCGTCGATGAATCGGCAGAGCAGCTTTATGAACGGCAGACGCAGATTTCTGAGCAGATGGAGCGCGTGCAGAAAAATATTCACAGCTATATGACACAGCTGGATGATTATGAAGAAGAGATGGAAAACTTAAATGAAAAAGAGACTCTTTTAACTGAGATGAAAGAGGCTTATGAGGGTAAGCTAAAGAAATACCACCAGCTGGAAAAAACACAGATGTATCTGCGGACTGCCAAAGAGAAATTTACAGAAAAATATATGTTGCCATTGATGTGCGGATTCCAGAAATATTACCGGATGCTGACCGGAGAGGCTGCAGTTGGTTACAGGCTGGATACCAATGCGGTTCTTACGGTGGAGGAACAGGGACTGCCCAGAAATCCGGAATTATTAAGTGCAGGATACCGTGACCTGGTGGGGCTTTGCATGAGAATGGCACTGGTGGATGCCATGTATCAGGACAGCAGACCGTTCCTGCTTTTAGACGATCCCTTTGTCAATTACGATGACCGCAAACTTGCGGGAGCAATGGAGTTTCTAGATAAAGCTTCGTCAGATTATCAGATGATTTACTTTACCTGTCAGAAACAGAGAAAAGGCTGACAGAATGTCATAAAAAACTTGCAAATGGTTGATGCCTGTGGTATCTTTTCTTTACAACATTTCTCACACAGGCATCGAACCATGATCTGATCCGGTGCAATCAAATGTGTACGGATTCTTGGCGGCTCGCCATTAATTCAAACATGAAATTTCATAAGAAAGGAGAGGATGGCTTGCTGAATGCTTCAGAAGCAGCAAAGTGGTTTATCTGCCGCAATCCGGAGCTTGCTTCCGGATATATTGAGGAGAATACAAAGATAAATAAGCTGTTATATTTTTCAAATCTGATGAGTTACTGCGTGGACCATGAAAGGCTGATTGCTGAAAATTTTATTGCGTTCCCCAATGGTCCGGTGGTTTATGAGGTTTACAGGGATTACCGGTATCACGGATTAAATGCACTGCCTTCGGAGAGCCCGGCCATTGTGGGAAGACCGCGAAAGATACTGGATATCATTAATTTTGTTTATGGCGGTATGAGTGCAGATCAACTGGTGGAAGAATCTCATTCCCATGCCCTTTGGAAGAATGTCAGAAGCCGGATTCCCAATAATCCGATGATTGATTTTTCCAAAGTGGAGCCGGAACTGGAAGCCTATTACAGGGTATTATATGAGACGTATTCGGATATGGATTTTGAAAGGCTGAAAAAGGTGAAAATAGGGGATTGCATTTACTATTATGACAGGAATGAGTTTGTCATGACAGGGGAAATCCTGAAACAGCTTTCCATGGCCTGCAAATCTGCCGAACCGCGATTCCTGGAACTCATTGACGGAGAGCTGGTGATTTCCTGATGGCAGATGTTATGATTGTTTTTCTGTATTTTCCCAATGATCCCAGCCACAATGGTCTGGCACATCAGATGTATGTGGCTGGGCAGTCTGATTCATTCTTGAATCTCTATTCGATTTCCTCTATACTAGGAAAAGAAAAGCGGGTATTTGGAGAGAAGCGTGGACGTTATGCGCTGATTCTTCCGCCGGAGCAGAAAAGAAATGGCTTTAAGGTGCCTTCATTCATCGACTGTACCAAGATGTACCGGATATCGCTTGACAGTACGGTGCATCTGGACGCGTTGTCCCAGCGGATGCTGACAGCGGAATTAAAATACAGGATTGAGGCTAAAATATCAGAGATGAAACAGATAGGACAGCATATGGAATACAGAATCGGGAGAGAGGATTTTAAATTGTGGAATCCAAGGATAACAGCTTAAATAATGGATTGCCGGGAGCAGATGCAAAGAAAATGACGGCTTTGGCTAATCAGATTCTGCAGCTGGCACATGATGATATATTGATGCATCTGAGATTTTTTGATGCGGCACTGGACAGGCTGCCCTGGAGAGAACGGGGAGAGATCGGATGCATGGCTACGGATGGTGCAGTATGCTATTATGACCCGCGATATCTTCTTCTTACCTATCAGGAAGACAGCAGGCGTATCGCCCGGATCTATCTGCATATGCTGCTGCACTGTGTTTTTTCTCATAGCTTTCAGTATGGGAAAATGGAAGCGGATCTGTGGGATCTGGCAGCGGATATAGCGGTGGAAAATGTTATCCTGGATATGCAGCTTCCCGGTGTGAGACAGGAAAGTGATGAAGATGCTATCAGGAAGCTCAAACGATTGAAGGAGGATATCGGTTCACTGACGGCAGAACGGATCTATCGGTATTTCAGACATAATTCGTTGACGCAGGAAGAGCGGGAGGAACTTCTAAGACTGTTTCAGAAAGATGAGCATGGTCTGTGGAAACCCACGCAGCAGCTTGAGATTACACAGGAACAGTGGAAAAAGATCAGTGAACGTATTAAAACAGACTTAAAATCCTTTACCAGAGCAAAGTCCGGGGCGGAGAGCCTGGAAAGGAATCTGGAGGAAACAACCAGGGACAGATATGATTATAGTGATATACTCAGGCGATTTACAGTAATGGGCGAGGATATTACAGTCAATGAGGAAGAGTTTGATTATATCTATTATACCTACGGACTGGAGCATTATGGCAATCTGCCATTAATAGAACCTCTGGAATACAGAGAAAGCCGTAAGGTAAAGGAATTTGTAATTGCCATTGATACCTCTGCATCCTGCAGGGGGCCAGTTGTGAAAGCATTTTTGAAAAAGACCTATTCCATTCTTAAGGGAACAGAGAATTTTTTTCACAAGATCAATGTGCATATTATCCAGTGCGACAATGAGATTCAGAGTGACAGCAAGATAACCAATGAGGATGATTTTGAGGCATTTATGCATTATGGTAAGCTGAATGGATTTGGTGCAACAGATTTCAGGCCGGTATTTGATTATGTTGAATCCTTGCGGCAGCAGGGAGAGTTTGAGAATCTGAAGGGCTTGATTTATTTTACGGACGGATATGGGATTTATCCGGAACGGATGCCGGACTATGATGTCATCTTTGCCTTTCTGGATGAGGATGAGCATCGACAACCGGTGCCGCCATGGAGCCTGAAGGTCATATTAGAGAGCGATGAACTGGAAGACGAGGCTGAAAGGGATTTTATGAAACAGGAAGGAACAGGAAAATGAATATCAAAGAGGCAAAAGAATATATAAAGGCTTCCGTAAGAATGTATCTGAAAAAGGATGAATTCGGGGAATATCGTGTTCCGGTGGTACGCCAGCGTCCTATTTTTCTGTTAGGAGCTCCGGGAATCGGTAAGACCGCTGTAATGGAACAGATTGCACAGGAACTGGGTGTGGCGCTGGTATCTTATTCCATGACACATCATACCAGACAATCTGCGTTGGGACTGCCGTTTATCACGCAGAAAACATATGGCGGAAAGGAATACAGTATTTCGGAATATACCATGAGTGAAATCATTGCCTCGATTTATGAGGTAATGGAAAAAAGCGGTATCCGGGAGGGGATTTTGTTTTTGGATGAAATTAACTGTGTCTCTGAAACGCTGGCACCTTCTATGTTACAGTTTTTACAGTACAAGGTATTTGGACGTCATCAGGTACCGGAAGGCTGGGTGATTGTGACAGCCGGGAATCCTCCGGAGTACAATAAATCTGTCCGGGAATTTGATGTGGTGACCATGGACCGGCTGAAATTGCTGGAAGTTAAGCCGGATCTGCGTGTCTGGAAAGAATATGCCAGAGAGCGGCATGTGCATCCGGCAATTGTCAACTATCTGGAACTGAAAAAAGATCATTTTTATTGTATGGAGATGACAACCAAGGGACGGAGTTATGTGACTGCAAGAGGCTGGGAGGATCTGTCGGAAATGCTGTATCTCTATGAGGAAGAGGGACTTTCGGCGGAGGAAACGCTGGTAGGACAATATATTCGCAATGACCGGATTGTCAAGGAATTTACGGCATATTATGATTTGTTTAACAAATATAAAAAGGATTACCGCATCAACGATGTTCTGGGTGGCTGTGCATCTGAACAGACGATTGCCCGTGCGAAGGCAGCAGCTTTTGATGAACGGCTCTCGCTGCTCGGTATGCTGTTGGACAGGGTGCAGTCCGATATGGCAGAGGTCGTGGAACAGGCAGCCTTTTTATCTGACCTGGTAACATTATTAAAGGTATTAAAGAATCAGGCGAAGGACGGTCATTCTGATCAGCTTTTGATGCAGCTGGATAAGATGGCAGAAGGACGTAAGAAGCTTCTGGAAAATCTTCAGACGGCTAATTCCCTGTCGGATATGGAGAAACGCAGGCACAGAAAGGTACTTCATTTCCTGGAAAACTGTCATAAGGAGCTAAATGCAGCCGGTTTGACAGAGGGAGAGGAAGCCTTTGCCCATGTGAAGAACAGATATGATGGCTTGGTGGAAGAAATGAAGCAGGAAACAGGCAGGGTGCAGGGAGAATTAAGGGCACTGTTTGCTTTTGTTGAAGAGGCATTTGCAGAAGGCAATGAACTATTGATTTTGGTAACAGAACTGACGGTAAACAACGAAAGTGCCAGGTTCATAGCTTCCTTTGGAAGTCCCGAGTATCAAAAGCACAGCAGGGAACTGATGTTAAGCGAGAGAAGTATGGATATCAGGGAACAGATCGGTCAGCTGGGATTATAACAAGATTTTGGAAATGAGGATAAAAATGCAGGAAAAAGAGTATCCCATACCGGAAGGGAGTTTGTACTATACGTTCCGGAAAGGGCAGGATGGAGAGAATTCGGTCTGTATCACCAGGTATCAGGGACTTGCAGGTGAGGTAAATATTCCGGAACAGATAGAAGCGCATCCGGTGACGGTGATTGCCAGAAAGGCTTTTCTAAGTAAAAAGAATCTTCGCAAGGTAACGGTTCCTGCGGGGGTAAAGGAGATTGAAGACTGGGCGTTTGCATACTGTGATGCACTGGAGAGCGTGGCTTTGCCTGATCACCCGATTACGTTTGGGAAATCGCTGTTTTTAGAGTGTACGAAATTAAGACGGATTTTTGCAGGAGAGAAGGGAGAAGGTGTGGCTGCTTTGCTGGCAGCAGCAGTAACGACAGCACAGGTGCCTTATCTTCTGGATATATCGGCAGCAGGAAGCAGGGAATGGCTGGAAAAATGGGATGCGCGGATGATGGTTATTTTAAGAAGTCCGGATCAGGAAGGATATTCCAGACAGGTACTTTGCGGAGAGGAAGATTACGGAAGTACGGACCAGAATGCCTATGAGAGCAGACAGAGGAAACGGAAAGTACGCCTTCTTTTGTTACGGCTGTTGTATCCGGATGGATTACGGGCAGAGTACAGACAGGAGATGGAGACATATCTGCGGGAGCATACGAAGGGGTGTCCCGGGGAAGAAACATGGCAGGTAGTGTTTGAAGAGTTTGGAGAAGATAGGTTATATT
Organism: Lachnospiraceae bacterium; assembly: GCA_051879415.1. Taxonomy (GTDB): domain Bacteria; phylum Bacillota; class Clostridia; order Lachnospirales; family Lachnospiraceae; genus NK4A136. The sequence continues at coordinate 6,810 of JBJELZ010000016.1, read as the reverse complement.
ACCGGCTGTTTGCAGAACTGGGATGTGTGACTGCAGAGAATATTGATCTGTTGCTTTCAGATATTGGTGAAACGTATCCGGAAATGAAGGCGTATCTGATCAGATATAAAGAAGAGAATATTGGTTCTTCAGATTTTTTTGCAGGTTTAGAATTATAAAGAAAAGGAAAGAAATTAAATCATAACTTAATAAATAGCAAATTGTAATAAAGATGAAGATTTTTGTTTTGTTAATTCTAAGTTTTAGGTGACATAACTTCAGAGTTTTTGATGTTTGCAACAGAATAAGTGATTAACAAAAAAGGAGAACGGGGAGAAAGTCTTCTGTAATTATTACACGCATTTGGAAAAATAAGGGGAAAAATGAGATGGAAAGGACATTTACATTAAGACGATATTTTGGTACAAAAGATTTTTATAAGAAGACAATGATAGTTGCACTGCCAATTATGATACAGAACGGGATCACAAATTTTGTCAGCCTGCTGGATAATATCATGGTTGGTCAGGTGGGAACGGAGCAGATGTCCGGCATTGCCATTGTAAACCAGCTGATGATGGTTTATAATCTTGCCATTTTTGGTGCAGTTTCAGGGGCCGGTATTTTTACGGCACAGTTTTTCGGCAGAAAGGATCATGAAGGAGTCCGTTATACCTTTCGATACAAACTGTACATAGGCGTTATTATTACACTGATTGGCTTCTTTATTTTCGGTATGTTCGGAGAAAATTTAATTACGATGTATCTTTTGGGAGAGGATAAAGGACTGTCCATTGCAGATGCATTATCCTATGGAAAAGAGTATTTGTGGATTATGCTGATTGGCCTTTTACCATTTGCAATTGAGCAGGCCTATGTTGGAACGCTCCGTGAATGTGGCGAGACTGTTCTGCCAATGATTGCAGGCGTGGTTGCCATAATAATTAATCTTGGATTAAACTATGTTCTGATCTTCGGTAAATTCGGCTTCCCTGCAATGGGCGTTGTGGGCGCAGCGATGGCAACAATCATTTCCAGATATGTGGAAGCGCTGATTGTTATTATCTGGACACATTGTCATAAAGAGAGGATGGCGTTTATCAAAGGTGCATTTGCTTCCTTTAAGATTCCGGTAAAACTGACAAAAGAGATTCTGCGCCGTGGTACGCCTTTGATGATTAATGAGGTAATGTGGGCTGCCGGTATCGCCATGATTGGACAGTGTTATTCCATGAGTGGCTTTGATGCGGTTGCTGCCAGCAACATTGCAAGTACGATTTCCAATCTGTTTAATATCTGCTTTATTGCATTTGGAGATGCCATTGCGATTATTGTGGGACAGCAGCTTGGAGCTGGCAGATTTGAGGAGGCAAAGGATACGGATACCAAGCTGATCACGTTCTGCGTACTGCTTTGCGTGGGACTGGCAGCAATTTTATTCCTTCTTGCACCGCTGTTTCCCAGGTTATATAATACAACAGAAGGGGTGCGGAAGCTTGCCGGAGAATATTTAAGAGTATCCGCTGTATTTACACCGCTTTGGGCGTTTATCCATGCGTCTTATTTTACGCTGCGCTCCGGTGGGAAAACAATGATTACGTTTTTATTTGACAGCGTGTATTTGTGGGTGTTTTCTTATCCGGTGGCATATGTGCTCAGCAGATATACTGCAATGACGCTGATTCCCATGTATGCCTGCGTGCAGTCCATTGACCTGATCAAGGGCTTGGTTGGATTTATTCTTATTAAGAAGGGCGTCTGGATTAATAATATTGTTGTAGAAAATAAAGAACAGATGAGTTTATAATCTGCAGAAAGGAAGAAGGATATGGCAATTGAAATTGTAAGAGATTATTTCAGAAAACTTGGAATAGAGGACAGAATACAGGAATTTGAGGTTTCCAGTGCGACGGTGGCATTGGCGGCACAGGCACTCCATTGTGAAGAGAGCCGTATTGCAAAGACGCTCTCCTTCCACGTTGGGGAGAAGGTAATCCTGGTGGTTGCTGCAGGAGATGTGAAGATTGATAATGCCAAGTATAAGGCAAAGTTTGGAACCAAAGCAAAAATGCTTAGCTTTGAAGAGGCAGAACCGTTGATCGGACATGCAGTAGGCGGCGTATGTCCATTTGCTGTAAAGGAAGGCGTGGAGACCTATCTGGATTGTTCCCTAAAGCGTTTTGCAACAGTATATCCGGCATGTGGAAGTTCCAACAGTGCAATTGAACTGACCTTGGAAGAACTGGAAAAGTATTCCGGATGCGTGGAATGGGTGGATGTCTGTAAGCTGGCAGAATAACCGAAAAGCGAGGTTATATGGAAGATGAAAGTACAACCTGCGATCATAGGAGAAATACAACAGCATATTTCCCTTGGTGAATATGAGAAAGCCGGGGAGTGTATGAAAAAGGTAAAGGACGGGGCAGCTTTGTATGATGACACGGCTGCCATTCTGGATGCCCATATTTGTGAAGCACTGGGGGACAGAGAGGGAATGCTTCTGGCGATCCGAAACGGCCTTAAGTATGATTACTGCAGTTATGAATTGTATGATATGCTGGGATATTATTATCTTCCGGTGAATATCAATCAGGCATATCTATGCTTTCAGAATGCCCTGTTTCATTGTAATAAGGAAGAGGACCGCAGGATTATTGAGGTAGAACTGAAGCAACTGCAGGATTCCGGGCAGATCGAGATCAGGAATACAGCAATTATTATCGTTTCCTATAATGCAGGCTATATGATGCAGAAGAATGTGGAATGTATCAGACAGACATTGCCTGCGGGAACTTATGAGATCGTTGTTGTGGATAATGCATCGGATGATGGTATTACACAATGGCTGAGAGAGCAGAATGATATCAGGCTGATTGAAAATAAGGAAAATGCAGGTTTTCCAAGAGCGTGCAATCAGGGAGTGGCGGCTCTGGCCGGTACAAAGCAGGAAGAAAATGATATCTTTCTTCTGAATAATGATACCAGACTTGCACATGGTTCTTTGTTCTGGCTTCGGATGGGGCTGTATGAGAGTGAAAGGATTGGTGCAACGGGCAGTATTTCCAATTATGCAGGAAATAACCAGCAGGTGGAGGTAGAATTTCCCCTGCCTGCTGATTATCTGGAATATGCAGGTAAAACCGTCAATTTGCCGAGGCGGAATCCTTATGAGGAAAGAGTCAGACTTTCAGGATTTGCCATGCTGATCAGGAGAAACGTGTGGAATGCAGTCGGTGGATTTGACGAGGATTTTACGCCGGGATATTTCGAAGATGACGATTTATCCGTCAAAATTTCAGCATTGGGATATAAACTGCTGTTGTGCCAAAACAGCTTTATCTATCATGCAGGAAGCCAGAGCTTTGCAGGACGCAGTGATGTGGAAGATATTTTGTTAAAGCATCATGCATTGTTTAAGGAAAAACATGGTTTCGATATTCTGGAGTATGCATATCCGGATCAGGACACCATTGGATCAATTCCTTTTGGGAAAGAGGAGGAATTTAATCTTCTGCAGATCGGCAGTGGTCTGGGAGCGGATCTGAAATATCTGCATACAATGTTCCCTAAGGCGCATGTGATCGGAATAGAACCGAGAGAGGAATTATTGCAGGTATCGAGGACAACGGAAGCGGTGTTTGCAGATGCTGCTTCCCTAACGAATGTATTCAAACAGCCTGTCTTTCAGGTGTTGCTTTTGAATCGAATGCAGCAGCTGAAATTATCTAACGAGGAATGGAAGACAATTGTAACGCTATGCAGGAAAGATTGTATTATGCTGCCAAATCCGATGGGAAATACTACTCTGCAGAAGGGTGATATAAGACCGGAACAGATAAAGCTTGTCATCTGGGACCTGGATCAGACCTTCTGGAAGGGAATCTTAAGTGAGGGACCGGTTGAGCCGGAAGAGGAAAATATTGCACTGGTTAAGAAGCTGACGGATTGCGGAATTGTGAATTCCATTTCTTCCAAGAATCATAAAGAGGAAGCCATGGCAGTTCTTAAGGACTGGGGGCTGGAGAAGTATTTTGTATTCCCGGATATCAACTGGGAGGGAAAAGGAAGACAGATTCGTCAGAAACTGGAGGATATGGGGCTTCGGGCGGAAAATGTCCTCTTTCTGGATGATGATGTCAGAAACCTGGGAGAAGCAGAATATTATAATGAAGGTATTATGACAGGCGGACCGGACAGGATACCGGAGCTGGACCGGTATATCAGCAGCTTACAGCCTTCGGATCCGGACCACAAGCGTCTGGAGCGTTATCAGCTTCTGGAACGAAAGCGTCAGGCGGAAAGTGATTTTGCATCGAAAGAGCAGTTTTTGGAATACAGCGATATCAGACTGGAGATCAGAAATGACTGTCTTGGGGAGCTGGACAGAATTACAGAACTGGTAGCAAGAACCAACCAGCTGAACTATACCAAGGTCCGGGACAGCAGGGAAGAAATACAGAAGCTGTTGGAAAATCCGTGGATTAATAAAGGCTATATCAAAGTAAAGGACCGCTTTGGTGAGTATGGAATTGTGGGATTTTACTGTTTTGATCAGGAAAATGAGAAGCTAAGACATTTCCTGTTTTCCTGCAGGGTCATCGGAATGGGCATTGAACAGTGCATTTATACGATGCTTGGTTCTCCAGAGCTTACACCGGTGGAACCGGTTGCCGTAAAACTGGTGCCCGGGGCAGAGACACCATGGATTCATTTTGGGATGGAGGAACCTCCAAAAGAAGATTTGAAAGCCGGCATGGCAGGCAGTACCACGGATGCTGCAGAACATAAGGTACAGATACTTTTTAAAGGACCCTGTGACCTGAGTGCGATTGAGAGTTATCTTTCCGGCGGGAATATTGTCACGGAATTTAACTATGTCAATGACCGGGGATTTATTACAACGGGGCAGAATCATTCCATGCATATCTGGGAAAGTGCTGTATTTTCTAGGGAACAGATGGATGAGATTCTTGCAGAGGTTCCCTTTTTAACAGCAGGGGATTTTCAGACGAGCCTGTTTCAAAAAGAGTATCATATCATATGTTACAGCCTTCTTCCGGACTGTCATGCGGGACTTTACAGGAATAAAAAGACAGGAGCATATATCAGTTTTGGCAGCAGGAATTTTGATCTGACGGCACCAAAGAACAGAAAAGGTTACATAGACGGAACCATTGTAAATCACTTTTTCCCGTTTACTGAGGAAATTCTGGAGAATTTTTCTAAAAACTGGGAGTTCGTGGGTGCAACCTCAGAAGAGGATCTGCTTCGGAACCTGGAGTATATGTATACTCATGTTCCCGGAAAGCCGCTTTTCCTTTTGTTTCTGGGAAGCGAAATAGAGTATGAAGGCGTGAATGAAGAATTTGCCCATCATGCAGAAGTACATAAACGAATCAATGCGCTGGTAAAAGAATTTGCAGCAGACAAAGAGCGGATTAAAATCATTGAAATGACGAAATTTATTCATTCCCAGGATGATTATGAAGACTGCATCAACCATTTTTCCAGAAATGTATATTATGATCTGGCAACGGAGGTGTGCAGCTATATCAACGCAGGGACGTTCCCTTTGTCCTGATACTTGGGTCAAAAGCCTGTTTAAAAACTTTGAATGGCAGAATGAACAAAACAAATTAGTTGAATGACATTTTGCGCTGTGAAAACGTTTAGCGCATAGGAATTCAAGTAATTTGTTTTGTTCATTCTGCCAAATAATAAATTGTGAACGGCTTTTGCCCCCAAATTATATTAAATTGAAAAGGAAGGGTTAATGTTATGGCATTATATGAAAATCCGATTCCGGTTCTGGAAAGTGATACAGAACCGACAGCAGTTTTTATGCCGGAGGTTCTTCCGGAACTATGTTTTCCGAAAAAGGCCGTTATGCTTTTTATGCAGGACGAAGTAGATGAATTTGTAAAAGAACAGAAAGCGGAAATCATCTACACATTTGACTGCATTCCAAGAAAAATTCCCATTTACAGAGTCTTTTATAAAGGAAGTGAGATCTGTTTCTGTAAGACACCTTTGGGTGGACCGGCTGCGGTCCAGCTGATGGAGCTTTTAATTGCCCAGGGAGTAAATCAGATTGTGGCAGCAGGCTGCTGCGGTGCTCTGGTAGAAGATAAGGAAGGGGCATTCTATTATCCTGTGAAGGCGGTCCGGCAGGAAGGAACCTCCTATCAGTATCTGCCGCCTTCTAAAACTGTTTCAACAGATCCTGTTGTTATCGATGCCATCCGGGCAGCTGTGGAAGAAGCAGGCTATACGGGAAAGGAATGTATCACATGGACAACCGATGCCCTTTTCAGGGAAACGCCTGATATGGTTAAGAAAAGACGGGCGGAAGGCTGTTCTGTAGTAGATATGGAATGTGCATCCATGGCAGCCTGTGCGGCATTTCGTCAGGTACATTTTGGACAGCTTTTGTTCACAGCGGATTCTCTTGCCGGAGAAGAAGGGCATGACACAAGAAACTGGGCAGAGGAGACCTTTTCGGTTGCTTTGCAGCTTGCATTCACCGCTGCTGCAAACTTGTCATAGGGACGTTCCTTTTGTCACGATACTGGGGTCAAAAGCCTGTTTACAATTTTTTAATTAGCAAAATGCACAAAATAAATCATTTGGATTCCTATGTGCTAAACGTTTTCAAAGCGCAAAATGTCATCCAAGTGATTTATTTTGTGCATTCTGCTATATAACGTTATTTGAACGGGCCTTTGACCCCGGTATCTTGTCACAAGGAGTGTCTCTCTGTCTTTGGTCTGTCTTTGTAAACTGATACCCAGATGATGGACTTCAACATGACAGTTGAAATATCCATTGTCT
>JBJELZ010000015.1:0-20223 GCA_051879415.1 Lachnospiraceae bacterium | reverse complement strand
TATCATGTATATATTACGTTTTTAAAGGAACTGGCACTTCCAAAGGAACAGCAGGGCGGTGCAACGCTGGTATTAAGCAAGATGTCCAATCAGTTCGGAGATCTGAAGGAACGGGTAGAAGCCCTTCATTTTTTTGAAGAGGTCTGTGAATTTGACGAGAAAAGGGAAACTTATTTTCCGGAGCTGGCAAAATACAAGAAGAATCACAATAATATTGTGATTAACATGATTTACCGGATTCTGTTTACCAGGAAGTTTGCCGGATGTCAGGAAGCTTTTGTACCGGTGGATTTTAAGGCGTATAAAGAGGTGTATGTTTATTGCGATTCCGATCCCATTGGAATCTATCTGAATATGAAGCATATTCCGTATCATGCGTTAGAGGACGGACTGGACTGTCTGAAGACCTATGATGTAGCAAGGGTAAGCAATCGCGGTCATTTTGCCTTAAAAGCGAAAATGGCATCCTGGAATCTGATTTTTATTGAAAATGGTTACAGTAAATATTGCATCGATATGGAAGTAAATGAACGTGCCGGAATTAAGTATGATTTTAAGAAATATAAAGAAGTCCCAAGGGCACCATTGTACCAGCGGTTAACCAAAGAGGACAAAGACATCTTATTAAAAGCATTTGTCAGGGACAAGGAAGCAATTGAACAGCGGATTTCTGAAGCTGCACAGGCAGGAAATGCAGTCCTGATTCTTTCAGATCCCCTGTGTGATCTAAAAACAAGAAAACGGATCATGGAGGATCTGATTGCAGAATATGGACAGGGAGCGACCGTATTTATTAAACCGCATCCGAGGGATGAATTGGATTACCGGAAGGAATTCCCGGACTGTCCTCAGTTTGATCCGGCACTGCCGATGGAAATTCTGAACTTATTTGAGGGAATTCATTTTCATAAGGTGATTTCAGTCTATACGGAGCTTTCTGCCATTGGTTTTGCAGATGAAAGAATACGGCTGGGGCATGATTTTATGGATCTGTATGAAGCACCGGAAGTACACAGGCATAATGATAAGATTTAAGAAAGGAACAAGGTTGGCTATATGTTAAAGATCATGAAGAAGATGAATCTTCTTTTGGATAAAAAACAAAAACGGTTTATGGTAGTACTTGTCTTTATGATGCTGATTGGTGCTGTGCTGGAAACTGCCAGTATTTCGATTGTCATACCGGTTGTAACACTGGTTATGGATCAGAATGCGGTACAGAATAATGAACTGGTTCATTCCATCTATGTTTTTTTAGGAATGAAATCAGCACGGAGTTTCACCATTCTTGTAATGTTGTCCATGGTGGCAGCATTTGTGTTGAAGAATCTGTTTTTGTTTCTTCAGCAGAAGGTGTTGTACCATTTTGTATATACCAATCAGTTCCGAACATCAGAACGGATGATGAAAAATTATATGCGCCGCAGCTATGAATATTTCTTAAATGCCGATACGGCGGTGATTCAGCGAAGCATTACCTCAGATGTGAATAACATGTATGCCTTGATTTTGTCTCTGCTTCAGCTGGTTTCAGAGGTGATTGTTTTTGTCTGTCTTGCAGTCGTGCTGTTGGTTGCAGAACCCAGAATGACACTTGTCATTTCAGTACTGCTGGTAATTACCTTATTCATTATCAAGGTTGTTTTGAAGCCGGTCATGTATAAGGCGGGTGAAGATAATCAGAATTATTACAGCGGGCTGTTTAAATGGATCAGCCAGACGGTTGCCGGAATTAAAGAGGTGAAGATCGGTGGCAGGGAAACCTATTTTGTTGATGAATATATTAAATGCGGTAAAGGGTACGTGGATGCTGTTCAGAAATATACCCTTTATAATAATATTCCAAGGCTGTTAATTGAAACGGTCAGTGTGGCAGGTATGATTTTCTATATGCTGTTTCTGATGCTGACCGGTGAGGAAACGAAGGATATGCTTTCTATTATTGCAGCATTTGGTGTTGCTGTGATGCGGCTGATGCCTTGTGCTAACAGGATCAATAACCAGCTTAATAACATTGCCTTTTTTGAACCGTTTTTTATGGGAGTATCCGATAATCTGCAGGATGAGATCGGCAGTGAAAAGGCAGATATGACTTCTCTTCTGCCGATGCGGGAAAAACTTCCGGTGAAAAAGGAGATTACATTATCCAATATTACTTATAAGTATCCCAATACGGAAAAGTTGATTTTCGACCATGCAAGCCTTACGATTCCGATTGGAAGCAGTATCGGTATTGTAGGAGCATCCGGTGCCGGTAAATCAACGATTGTGGATGTACTGCTCGGCCTGCTTAGAATGCAGGAAGGAACGATTACGGCAGACGGCGTGGATGTCATGAAACCGGAAAATTACCGTAAATGGTTAAAGAATGTAGGGTATATTCCCCAGTCGATCTTTATGCTGGATGATACGATCAGAAAGAATGTGGCATTTGGCATTCCCGAGGAAGAGATCGATGAAAAACGACTTTGGGAGGTTTTGAAGGAAGCCCAGTTGGATGAATTTGTAAAAAGTCTGCCGGATGGTGAAAATACCGGAATTGGAGAAAGAGGTGTGCGCCTTTCCGGAGGACAGCGTCAGCGTATCGGTATCGCAAGAGCACTGTATGAAGATCCCGAGGTTATGATTCTGGATGAAGCGACCAGTGCATTGGACAATGATACGGAGGCAGCCATTATGGATTCCATCAACAGGCTGCAGGGGCATAAAACGCTGATTATCATTGCACATCGTCTGCAGACTATAGAAAAATGTGATTCTGTATATCGCGTTGAACAGGGAAAAATAGTGAAGGAGAGATAGGAAATGCTGTTTCCCAGTAATATATTTTTGTTTTGTTTTCTGCCGGTTGTACTGGTGCTATACTATGGCGGATGTCATATTTTACTACGAAATAATATTACCGCAAAAAACATCCTTTTGCTGATTGCCAGCCTGATTTTTTATGCATACGGAGAGGGCTGGTTTGTTCTGCTTCTGGTTGTATCCATGGTAATGAATTATGTTTTTGGATTACTCATAGACAGGGCAGAACATCAGAAAAAGCTTTTTCTTATTCTGGCACTGTTATGCAATCTGGGACTTCTGTTTGTTTTTAAGTATCTGGACTTTGTATTGATTAATTGCAACCGCTTTTTCCATACTGATTTTCCGCTTACAAAACTGGAGCTGCCGATCGGTATCTCGTTTTTTACGTTCCAGGCTGTTTCGTATATTGCTGATGTGTATCGTGGTGCGGCTAAGGTACAAAAGAATCCCATTAAGCTGGGACTGTACATTTCCCTGTTTCCACAGCTGGTTGCCGGACCGATTGTCCGATATGATGCCATAGAAAAACAAATGGATGAACGGACAGAAACCTATCCTATGTTTGGTGAAGGTGTAGTTCGTTTTATTGTGGGCCTTGGAAAAAAAGTATTGCTGGCAGATACCATGGCATTGTTTGCCGGAAGAATCCTGACGACAGCTGCCGGTGGAAATGAACTTAGTGTTTCCATGGCATGGTTAGGTGCGATTGCTTATACCTTACAGATCTATTATGATTTTTCCGGGTATTCCGATATGGCCATCGGACTGGGAAAGATGTTTGGTTTTACTTTTATGGAAAACTTTAATTATCCGTATATTGCCAAAAGTGTATCAGAATTCTGGCGGAGATGGCATATTTCTGTTGCTACATGGTTTCGGGATTATGTTTATATTCCCCTTGGTGGAAATACGAATTCCTGGAAGACGTACCGGAATATTTTTATCGTCTGGCTTTTGACAGGGATATGGCATGGCGCCGGATGGACCTATATTGCATGGGGAATGTTGTATTTTATTGTTCTGGTATTTGAGCGGCTGACGGGACTGGGAAGAACCAGAAAGCTCCCGGCAGTATTTGCACATATTTATACGATGTTTATTGTGATTATCGGTATGGTAATCTTTATGGCCCCGTCCTTGTCCATTGGAATGAGCTACGTTGGAAATATGCTTGGTATCGGTGCGGCAGGATGGCTGGATTCTACAACATTGTTTTATTTAAAGGATAATTGGATCTTTTTCACATTGTCTGTCTTGTTTGTGACACCAATCGGAAAGAAACTGGAAAAGATTTCCCGGCTGTATCAGTTCCTGCTGGGCCTGGTGCTGATTTTGTCCATTATTTATATTATCAAAGGAAATTACAGTCCGTTTATTTATTTTAGTTTTTAAACAGGTATGAGTACGAATGCCTTATCAGAAAGAGAGATGGAAGATGGAAGAAAAGAAAACATTTCCAAAAGGAATTTATTTATTTTTTCTTGCAGTTATTACAATCGGAACCACGATAAATCTGGTAGAATTTATTAATCGATCGGAACCTGACGGGCGCAAAGCCGGGCTGAATGAGATGACAACCATAGAGGATGCCTCGATTAATGCATGGGGTGGTTTTCAACGTCTGCTTGGAAAACGTGTAGCATATGGAACGACAAAGTATGAGGATGTCACATTATTAAATAACGGATATGCAACACTGGCAGATCCGGATCCCGGCTATATGGCAGCAGTAGAGGGAGCAACGGAGGCATATGCTCTGGCACAGGAAATCGGTGCGGATTTTCTATATGTCCAGACACCTTCCAAACAGCGTTTTGCGGAAGAGTTCCCGGAAGGCGTGGTGAATTATTCCATAGAAAAGCATATTGGTGTAGTACAGGAATTGTCACAGGCAGGTATACCGGTGCTTGATATGTGGCCGGTGTTGGAGCAGAGTGGGGAGGAATGGTACAATTATTTTTATTATTCCGATCACCACTGGCGAAATAATGCGGCATTTCTTGCCTATCAGGAAATCTGTGCCTATATGGAAGAACAAGGGATGTCAATTTGTCAGGAATATCTGGATGAGTCACAATATGAAAAAATTAACTACGAAGATGTATTCTTGGGAACCCATGCAAGAATGGCAGGAATTTTATATGCAGGACTGGATGATTATGAATTGTGGCTGCCGGATTTTGAGACAGATTTTACGCTGGATGTGGCATCCCAGGGGATTCATCTGGAAGGTGATTTTGAAGACTGCTTTGTACACTATGAGAATCTGGATCATCCGAGCTTTGATTATTATGCCTATTATGCTTATCTAAAAGAGGATTTTGACTGCTTTGAAATAGTCAATCATAAGAGACCGGAGGGACCGCATGTGTTGCTTGTCAGGGACTCCAGTGCAGTCCCGGTTTCCGTATTTCTTGCCAGTCAATGCTCCGAGCTTGATATCCTGGATCTTCGCTATTCCAGTGAACTGGATCAGATATCCTATATAAGGGAAAAACAGCCGGATCTGATCCTCTATCTTTTCGGACCCGGGTATCTTGGCAATGAAGGGGCAGTGATCCTGTCAAAGTAATCCGTCTTTTTTGACAGCGGTACAGAAATAGAATATAATATGCTTAATTGTGCAATAATCTACCATACTGGTTCGTTATTGAAACAGGATATTGCGAACCTGATAGAAGTATCGTAAAAGCTATGCAAAATGTATAAAAAGCGACATTAGCTGCGTAGCAGGTACGGAGCTTTTTATACATTTTGCATAGCATCTAATAGATCTATATAAAGAAAGGAATAATACCATGTTAAATGACAAAACCATCCTGATTACCGGAGGAACCGGATCCTTTGGAAAATGCTTTACGAAGTATGTACTGACCCATTATCATCCTAAGAAAATCATTATTTATTCAAGAGATGAATTTAAACAGTTCATTATGCAGAATGAATTTAAGGAATACAAGGACAAGCTGCGTTTCTTCATCGGTGATGTACGTGACGTGGAACGTTTAAGAAGAGCTTTAAATGGGGTAGATTATGTAGTGCATGCCGCAGCATTAAAGCAGGTGCCTGCATGTGAATATAATCCCAATGAAGCCATTAAAACAAATATCCACGGAGCAATGAATCTGATTGAGGCTTCCCTGGATTGTAATGTGAAGAAGGTTGTTGCACTTTCCACAGATAAAGCTGTTAATCCGGTTAATCTTTATGGGGGAACAAAGCTTGTATCTGATAAACTGTTTATTGCGGCCAATGCTTATGCAGGTGCCAGTGACCTGAATTTCTCCATTGTCCGTTATGGAAATGTGGCAGGAAGCCGTGGTTCTGTGATTCCTTTTTTCCAGAACATAATTAATAATGGTGGAAAGGAACTGCCCATTACAGACTATCGCATGACGAGATTCTGGATTTCCCTGACACAGGGAGTGGAGCTTGTAATCAAGGCATTGGAGGAAGCAAAAGGCGGCGAGACCTTTATCAGTAAGATTCCTTCCTTTAAAATTACTGATCTGGCACAGGCAATGCTGCCGGGCTGTGAGATGCCGGAGGTTGGTATCCGGGAGGGTGAAAAATTACATGAGATCATGGTAACGGTAGAAGATTCCATGACAACCTATGAATATGATAAACACTTTATTGTATATCCCCAGATGGTATGGAGCGAGAAGAAGATGCCGCAGCCGACCGGTAAGAAGGTAGCAGAGGGATTTTCTTACAGTTCCGGTAATAATACGGAATGGCTTAGTGTGGAGCAGATTCAGGAGCTGTTAAAGACACTGGATCTTGAGAAATAAGAAAAGAGGGTTAACAGGAAGGGATGGCATCATCAGTGAGTCAGCAACAGAAGGATTTTTCTATAGGTCAGCGGAAAATAGGTGATGGGAATCCGGCATATCTGATTGCGGAGATGTCGGCCAATCATGCACAGGATAAGAGCCGTGCACTGGAGATTATTCATGCTGCAAAGGAAGCCGGTGCGGATTGTGTCAAAATTCAGACCTATACGGCAGATACCATTACACTGAACTGTAGAAATTCTTATTTTACATTGGATGGCGGCACATGGAACGGAGAAAATCTGCATGACCTGTATGGAAAGGCATATACACCATGGGAATGGCAGCCGGACTTAAAGGCCGAGGCAGATAAAATAGGAATTGATTTCTTCTCCACACCGTTTGATCCGACAGCGGTGGATTTCTTAGAAGAAATGGGCGTACAGTTTTATAAGATTGCATCCTTTGAAGTTGTGGACATTCCTTTGATTAAAAAGACGGCAGCAACGGGAAAGCCTATCATTATGTCTGTTGGTATGGCGACACTCCCAGAGATTGAGGAGGCGGTTCAGGCGGTTTATTCCATGGGAAATTCCCAGCTTGCATTATTAAAATGCAGTAGTTCCTATCCTGCGATACCGACTCACATGAATTTGAAAACGATTCCTGATATGAAAGAGAGATTCAGGCTGCCGGTTGGGCTTTCCGACCACTCCATGGGAAGCATTGCAGCTGTGACGGCAGTCGCCCTTGGAGCCAATATTATTGAAAAACATTTCTGTCTTGGAAGAGAGATTGAAAATCCGGATTCGTCATTTTCCATGGAGCCGGAGGAATACCGGAAAATGGCAGAAGAGATCAGGCAGGCAGAACGTGCCATGGGAAAGGTCAGTTACGAGCTTTCTGAAGAGGAAACCAGCAGCCGGAATATCAGAAAGTCCATCTTTGTTTCTGCGGACATTAAGAAGGGAGAAAGACTGACACCGAAAAATATCCGCGTAGTAAGACCCGCCTGTGGGATGGAACCAAAGTATTATGAAAAGGTACTTGGCAAAAGAGCAAAAGAAGATATTGCCTTTGGAACACCGTTAAGCTGGGATCAAATATGCGAGTAAGAAAAGGTATGTAGAAGAATGGTTTTATATATCAGAACAGAAGCCAACCGTATAACTGCCACGGGACATATGATGCGCTGTATGGCAATTGCTGATGCAGCTTCGGAGAAAGGAATTGAAACAGTTTTCATTGTAGCAGAGGAATGTTCTGAAAGATTCCCTGTAGAACGTGGATATCGTACGATCTGTCTGCATCGCCGGTGGGATGATTTTGACGGTGAGATTCCGGTGATGAAACAGCTGATCAAAGAAAATCAGATAGAGGTTCTGCTGATAGACAGCTATTTTGTTTCTTATAAGTATATGGAAGCAGTTTCCAAAGTAACAAAGACCGCATATATTGATGATCTGCATGTGTCTGTCTGGCCATGCAGCATCCTCATTAATTATGCGGTCTATTATGATTTATATGATTATGCAGTAGAATATCCCGGAACAAAGCTTTTGTTAGGCTGCAGCTATGCACCGCTTCGTAAGGAATATGTGAATCTGCCCCGGAAAAAGATCCGGCAGAAGGTGAAAAAGGTTCTGGTTGTGACCGGAGGAACCGATGAATTTCATTTTATGAAGCAGTTCGCCGGACAGCTGCTTTTGGAGCGTACTGCATTAACTGATGTGGAATTCCATCTGGTATGTGGTACTTATAATCGTGATCTGGATGAAATCAGACGGCTTACTTTGGAATATGATGAAGAAATAATACAATGGACATCTTCGGAACACCCAATGCAGATTAGGATTTATGAAGCGTTACCTACCTTAAAAGATATGATGACGGAAGCAGACCTTCTGGTTACAGCCGGTGGAACAACGCTTTATGAGATGGCAGCATGCGGTGTACCCGGAATCTGTTTTTCCATTGCAGATAATCAGCTGGAAAATGTGAAGGGGTTTGCAAAACGCGGTCTGGTGCGCTATGCAGGAGATATCCGAAAAGAGTTCTCTTATGCAAATCTGTTACAGATCATAAAAGAGCTGATGCAGGATACAGAATGCCGGATAGAAATGGCGGACAGGCTTCAGACATTGGTCGACGGAAATGGTGCAGAACGGATCGTGGATGAATTATTTCATGTTTGAACTCAGAAAGGTGTACAGCTTCAGATGAAGTTATCTATTATTGTGCCGGTTTATAATATGGCATCAGATCAAAAATTAAATCAATGCATCGATTCCCTGCTTGCCCAGACGTTTTCGGATTATGAGATCATAGCAGTAGATGATGCTTCCACAGATGATTCCCTTATGATTCTTCGCCGGTATGAACAGGAGTATCCGGAGCGTGTCAGGGTGATTGCCGGAGAACAGAATCACAGACAGGGCGGTGCCAAGAATCGGGGGTTGAAGATTGCCGGGGGAGAATGGGTTGGATTTATTGACAGTGATGACTGGATCACACCGGATATGTATGAGAAGCTGTTAAAGAGGGCAGAAGAGACCGGAGCAGATGTTGTGGGGTGTGATTATTCCCTGGTGGAAGAATATACCATGGAGCCGGGACAGATTGTTGTGAATAATACGGCGGAACAGACAGGAATTCTGGATGTCCAAAAACATAAAAAGCTTTTGCTGCGTTCGGGAAGCATGGTGGTTAAGATTTACCGCAGACAGGTGCTGACAGAAAATCAGCTTGATTTTCCGGAAGATATTTTTTATGAGGACAATTGTGCATCTCCACTCTGGTCACTTTATTTTAAGCATTTTGAACGGGTGGAGGAACCGCTTTATTTTTACCGGACATTGCAAGGTTCCACGACACATCATGTGACATGGGAACGATGTCTTGATCGTATGAAGGCCGGAGAATTATTTTTACAGGAATGTAGGAAAAGAAATTTCATGGAAAAGTACCGGGAGGAAATAGAATACCGGTTTACAGAATTATTTTATAGTACCACACTGTTTTCTTATATGTATTCCGGAAAACATCAAAAGAGCAGGAATACGGCAGAACTTAGAAAAAAAATAAAACAGTATGTTCCTGTTTTTCAGGAAAATCCATATTATCAGACCATGATGCCAAAGGAGGACCGGAAGCTGATCGCAATGCATATGCGGTCCAATCTGTTATTTTTCTGGTATTACAAATTGTTATTTGGATATCGGAACATCAGAAAGAAGCTTGCAGGCAGCAAACAATAAAATGCCATCCGGGTGGGAGGATAAAATTGCCATATGAGTACAATTGCAGTAATTACAGCACGGGGAGGAAGCAAACGGATTCCCCGGAAAAATGTGAAACCTTTTTTAGGAAAACCGATTATCGCTTATTCCATCGAAGCTGCACAGGCTTCCGGAATCTTTGATGAGGTAATGGTTTCCACAGATGATGAGGAGATTGCAGAGATTGCAAAAAAATACGGAGCAGCGGTTCCGTTTTTCAGGAGTGAGGAGACATCCGGTGATTTTGCCACAACAGCCGATGTTTTAAAGGAAGTTATCGAAAAATATAGGAAGCTGGGAAGGGAATATCAGTATCTTTGCTGTATTTATCCCACAGCCCCGTTCCTGACAGCTGAGAATCTAAGGACAGCAATGGAGACCTTGATACAGAAGGAAGCAGACACAGTACTTCCGGTGGTGAAATTCTCCTTTCCGCCACAGCGTGCGGTTGTTGTAAGAGACGGATATCTTTGCCCGAACCAGCCGGAGTGTATGAATGCCAGATCCCAGGATTTGGAGCCTTATTACCATGACTGCGGACAGTTCTATTGTCTGCGGACAGACAGCTTTATCAAACAGGGAAAGATCATTATGGAGAAAACACTGCCTTATCTGCAGGAGGAAATGCGCGTGCAGGATATTGATACGGAAGAAGACTGGAAAATTGCAGAGATGAAATACCGTATCATGCAGGACGGGGGACAGCGATGAGTTTATATTTAAGGTCAGCCAATGAACGGGATATCCGCAAAGTTTTTGACTGGGCAAATGAAGAAACAACACGGGCAAATTCGTTTCATACAGAAAAGATCTCCTGGGAGGAGCATACGTCATGGTATCAGAAGGTGCTGCAGTCAGAAGATGTGTCACTTTATATTGCAATGGATTTTATGAAGCCGGTGGGACAGGTGAGACTGCAGAAGGAAGAGGATACCGGCATCATCAGCTATAGTGTTGATAAAGACTGCAGAGGTGTTCATATTGGCCGGAAAATGCTTGCTTTACTGGAAAAAGAAGCAAGGGGAGAAGTAAAAAGACTGGTTGGCGAAGTAAAGCCGGATAATATTGCTTCCCGGCATACCTTTGAAAAACTTGGGTATCAGAAGACGGAAGAAGACAACGACAGGCTGGTATATACCAAAGAATTGGACGGCCCTGTCGTTAACTTACAGAAGCCGAAGCGTGATGTCCGTTTTGAGGTTTTAAGAGTCATTGCCATGCTGATGGTTATTATGCTTCATTATCTGAGCAAGGGCGGTCTGCTGGTCAGTCCGGCCAAGTCAACCACGATGTCAGAATGGGCCTTCTGGATCGTGGAGGCATTCTGCCTGGTATGTGTGAATGTTTATGTTCTCATCAGTGGATATTTTTTGACAGAGAGCAGGTTTCGTTTAGGAAAGCTTGCACAAATCTGGTGTCAGGTATTTTTTTACAGTGTTGTAATAGCAGCAGTCTGCATGGGAACGGGACTTGTTGATTATCAGCAATATTTTAATTTCTATGATCTTCAGTTCCTGGCATTTCCGGTGATTAACGGACATTACTGGTTCGCTTCGGCATATATTATCATGTATCTGTTTTCGCCGGTAATGAATGGTGCAGTCAGGACGATGAAAAAGGGACAGCTGCAGCTGGTGATCTTTGCCCTGCTGGTTCCTTTCTGTTTTGCAAAATCGGTTCTGCCCATTTCACTAAAGCTGGATGATTACGGAAACAGTTTTGTGTGGTTTTTGTGTCTGTATCTGATTGCGGCATATATCAGGCTTTATGGAATTCCTTTTTTGGAAAAGAAGAAAAGAGCATTTCCTTTGTATCTGCTTTCGGTGGGCGGAATCCTTCTTGCCCTTGCTGCTGCAGCATGGATCAACAGGCAGACAGGACAATACAGCTATGTGATGGAGATTCCGCTGCATTACAATTTTATCTTTGTTTTAACCGGTTCCCTGGGACTCTTTTACTGTTTTAAGAATTGGAAGATCAGGGAAAATGGACTGGTACGTTTTCTGGCAAAAATTGCACCTTATACATTTGGTGTTTATCTGTTACATGAACACCTGATGCTTCGGTACTTGTGGTCGGAAGTGTTTCAGGTTTCTGAAACTTACGGAGCTTTCAGAATCTGTCATATGATTGTGTGTGTCCTGATTGTATTTTCGGTGGGAATCCTGATCGACTGGCTGCGCAGCATATTATTTAAGGGGCTGGATCATCTGATTGTGATAGGACTTAGAATCTATTATGCAAAGCGGGAAGCAATGGATTATCTGATCTTTGGCGGTCTTGCAACGGTTGTGAACTGGCTGGTTTATACCATATGTGCCTATGGATTTTTGATTCCTGTCTTTGGTGCATATGATACAGAACGGATTATGGTTTCCAATGTGATCGCATGGATTGCTGCCGTTTTATTTGCTTACTGGACAAACCGTACCTTTGTCTTCCGTAGTCAGGTGCATGATGCAAAGGGAATGTGGAAGGAATTTGCAGCATTTGTCAGTGCCAGGATAACTTCGTTCCTTGTAGAGAGTCTGCTTTTGTTCCTGATGGTTGACTGGCTTGTCATCAATGATCTGATCTCCAAACTTGTGATCAGTGTTGTGACCATTGTTTTAAATTATATTTTCAGTAAACTATGGATTTTTAAAAAGAAAGAAGAAACCAAATGAAAAAATTATTTGCACAGCTTGTAAAGTTCGGACTCGTGGGCGCTTTTTGTTTTGTGATTGACTTTGCCATTACCATGGGTCTTACCTGGGTGGGGATCAACCATCTGATTGCGGCTTTTTTCGGTTTTGTCATCTCGGTAATAGTAAATTACCTGTTAAGCTTCAAATTTGTATTTGAACGCAAAGAGGATCTGAACCGGCAGAAGGAATTTGTAATATTCGTTATTCTGAGCGTCATTGGTCTGGGAATCAATGAGGCATTGATTTATCTATGTGTGGATATCCTGTATGGAAAGACAGAATGGCTGCAGCAAATGATTTCCTATGAGCTGGCAGTTGCAGCCGGGAAAATCTTTGCGACGGGTGTTGTGATGGTATATAACTTTGTGACAAGAAAGATCTTTTTAGAGAAAAAGGAAGAAAAAGCCATATGAAGAAGTTTTGGCAGATAGACGGGAAAAAACTGGATATTGTGCTGCCGCTTCTGCTGGCACTCTTTTCGCTGGCAGGAATCAACCAGGGAGCTGATTTGACTGATACCACCTATAGTCTTGGAAACTACCTGTTTTTTAATGAACTGGGCGGTGAGTGGATCTATGCAACCTTTCTTGCCAATGCGGCAGGTCATCTGCTGATGTTTCTAACCGGTGGAAAGATGATATGGATGAATGCTGCCGGCAGAGGAAGCATTCTGCTGACGGCACTGATCGTTTATTATGCAATGAAAGATCGGATTCCCAGAGGAATTCTGTTTGCCGGCGAAGTGCTTGCCATCGGATTATGCTGGTGCCCCGGTGTGATTTTTTACAATTATCTGACCTATCTTCTACTGACAGCGGCAGCAGTTGTTTTATATAAGGCGGTCCTGACAAAAAAGAGTGGGCTGTTTTTGGCAGCCGGGCTCTTACTGGGTGTAAATGTTTTTGTCCGTATTTCCAATCTGACAGAGATGGCATTGATCCTGGTGGTCTGGTATGGGCTGATGTTATCGGGAAAGAGTCAGGGAAAGGGAATCTTCTGGAAGCAGACAGGGCTTTGTATTGCAGGGTATCTGTCAGGTATTCTTACGGGGGTTCTTTTGATGTTTGCAACGATTGGCATACAGGGATATACCCGGATGATCGACTGGTTGTTTTCTCTGTTTACATCCGGGGAAGATGCCGGAGGATATTCCATGACAGGGATGCTTGGAACGATCCTTGATAATTATCTGGGGAATCTTCGGTGGCTTTTCTTTGTACTTCTTGGGATTTTCATGGGCATTGTCATGTTTTGCATCAAAAAAGGATGTCTGGAGAAGTGGAAGAAGTTTTTCTATATGGCAGGAATCGTCCTTTTAGGAATCTATTTTTACAGAAATGGTATATATGATTTTAAATACTATAATGTAGGAAGTATATTTCATTTAAGTGTTGTTGCTTTTTTGGTGGAATATATCTTATGTCTTGTGTTGATGTTTCATAAAAAAGCAGAAAAAGAAGATAAGCTTTTAGCTGCCATGGCAGTCATTATTCTTCTAATTACGCCTCTTGGAAGCAATAATCACCTTTATACCTGCATTAATAATATGTTCTTAACTGCACCGTTTGGAATTTATGCAGGTTACCGGTTATGGGAATTTTACAGGGACCGGGTCTGGATATTTCCCTGCAGTTCTATGGGGATTGCATTCGTAATGCTTCTTCTGGTTCAAAGTGTGATGTTTCATCAGTATTTTGTATTCCGGGATGGTATCGGAGGAGAAAAGCGGGATACGGTGATTGCAACAGAGGATCGTTATGGGTATCTGAATGGCATGAAAACCAACAGAGAACATGCAGAAGCAATAGAAGGGCTGACGGAGTATGCGGCAGAAGCACTTTTGGAGCATGGGTATTTGCTGACATATGGCAACCTGCCGGGCACCAATTATTTATTGCACAAGCTTCCGGCATTGACGACCATATGGCCGGATCTTGAAAGCTATGACAAGGAGCAGTTTCAAGAGGAATTGGAGGCACTTTCAATCAGATGCATGGCAGGCAGTGAAAAATGGCCGGTATTGATTTTGTCGCCACAGGTTGCTGCATATGTGACGGAAGATGCAGAAGGGATGGAATATCTGGGGGTAGATCCTGAGACATACCGGGAGGATGAAAAGGTGAATGCACTTTCTGGATTTATGATGCAGAATGGATATGGGGAGACCTATTCCAATGCGGAATTTGTCGTATTTATGATACCATAATGTAAATGGACCAAAGCCCGTTTCGTATTACTGCATGGCAAAAAGCACAAAACGAAATGCAAGCATTTTGTTTTGTACATTTTGCCAAGTCAAGTTTCTTGAACGGGCTTTTGGTCAAGTATGTATAAAGATGAGAGGCAATTGTGAAACTCAGAATATTCTATGCGGCACTGTACAATCTGGAGAAAATGCGACATTAGCTGCGTAGCAGGTACGGAGCATTTTCTCCAGATTGTACAGTGATGCATAGAAGAAAATGCAATTGACTTAAAATAATAAAAAGGGGAAAGTATCATGAAGAAATGGATGTATCGTACAATCGCCGGAGTTCTGCTGGGTGTGCTTTTGACAGGCACATTGGCCGGTGTTTTTGGGATGGAAGCACAGGCAGCAGAGAAATCGGATTATGATAAGGATGATTTTACGATTGAGACGGAGCTTTCTCTTTCGCAGGATGGAGAAACTTATGATATCCATATTGAGATTACCAATGAAGGGAAAGATTTTGAAGGTACGGTACGTGTCATTGCTGAGAATGATTACAGCAGAACCTGTGCCTATGATACGGCACTTTCCCTGTCAGAGGGAAGCACAAAACAATTTACGGTATCCATTCCCATGAGCAGCTTAAACAGCAATAGCTCTACACGGGGACTGTATGTGATTCTTCTGGATCAAAAGGGAATCACCATTACAGAGAAATATTATCGCCGGTTCTTTGAGGATTATGTGAATCACGTTTCCATCGGAATTTTAAGTAATGATTATCTTGCACTGGATTATCTTGATCTGAATGGAGATACGGCATTTATCATCAATGATAATTATCCGCTGGAACTGGTAGAGCTGACTAAGGATACGGTTGAGGAGCAGCTGGCGGAATTGGATTATCTGGTGATTGATCAGTATGATACTTCTGTACTGCCTGCAGGAACCATTGCAGCAATAGAGAAATGGACAAAGCAGGGAGGTATGCTGATTTTTGGTACAGGTACTTATGCATATGAGGTTTTAAGCGGATTTGATCAGGATTTTCTGCAGACAAGGTGTCTTGGCATCTGTCATCCCGATACAGGATTTGAATCAGAGTATAAAGGAGATATGTATTCTGTCACAGGTGCTACAAGTCTTTACGACTATTACGGTATTTCCCTGGATATGTATCTCTCCATGGATAATTTCACCGACAGCACATATAACAACGGGTCGCCAGATACAGCAGTTGTAGATACCGCGATTCTTGAAAATTTCTCCCAGAACAGCGGAATGTATCATTACGGATACGGTTATGGCAGTACGATCCCGGCAGAAGATGGAAGTATTACTTATATGTATTACGCCCTTTCTGATCCCGATATTGCTTCTGCCTGTGCGTATGAACCTTATGTGACGGAAAATATGCTGGAGATGGCGTCGGACACTGCAAGGATAGATTATGCTTTTTTTCACCGGACAACAGAAAATGGAGTGAAATATGGCTCTTATTTTGAGGAAGCACTTGGCATCATAGATCTGGAGAAATCAAGTTTAAATTTCACTGTATTGAAAGTGATTATTGTAATTTATGTGGGACTGGTAGGCCCCGGAATTTACCTGATCTTAAGGGCATTAAAGAAACGGGAACTTTACTGGGTCGCAGTACCTGTACTGGCTTTTTTGTTTGTTGGTATTGTATCCCTTGCAGGAAGAGGCTTTCGGGTTGCTGATATGACGGTATGCTCTGTAACCTTTGTGGATGCAGGGGGTAGTGGGAAGACCGGAACTGTTTTTTCGGCATACAGTGCTGATCATGATGACTGGCAGATCAAGATGACAGAAAACTGCGCATATGCAGGACCAATGCAGAGTAGTTATGGTTATGGATCGGATCCATTGGAGTATTATTATCAGGTATCAGATGATATTTCCGGATTAAGCGTAGGACTTCGGCCGGATGCAAGCTTTGAGACAGCGATGTTTCAAGGCAGGATGTCGGAACCGACAGGTGGAGAATTGGTAGTGGAAGGTATGGCAGTTGATGCCTGCTATTATGATCTTCAGGGGAAGGTTACCAACCGGACCGGTTATGATTTTCCATATATGGCAGTCCTTCAGCAAGATCATTTTTATGTTGTGGAGGATGTTAAGGATGGAGAAACCGTGGATCTTTCCCAGATGGAGATAATGACACGGACAGGTAGCCTTTCCAGTTTAGATGAAATTTTCTGGAGCAAAGTAGAGAACTATTATGATGATGGAGAAAAAGAAACGGCAGCAATGCTTTCGGCAATGTATATCGGACTGGTGCAGGCAGGAGAGTATACCGATACGGTTGTGATAGGAGTAACTCCTGATTATGAAAGGGTTACGGAAGGAAATTATGCAGAAACCTCCTACGGATGTTTCTACAGCTGTATTCAGTAATTTATTAAATAGGATCATAGGAGGTCTGACATGCTGTATATCAGTTATTTGTATAAAAGCTATGGGAAATTTCTTGCAGTCAATAATCTTTGCCTGCATATTCCGAAGGGAGATCTGTTTGGGTTTGTAGGACCCAATGGAGCAGGAAAGACAACGACCATCAGAATTGTCTGCGGTCTGCTGCCGGCATCTTCCGGTATGGTACATATCAATGGAATTGATGCATTTGCCAACCGTAAGGAGATCAAACGCCAGATCGGTTATGTGCCGGACTTTTTTGGCGTATATGATAACCTAAAGGTGAAGGAATATCTGGAGTTTTACGGATCCATGTATGGTATGTTTCCGAGAGATATTGCCAAAGTGGCGGATGATCTGTTGGAACTGGTCAATCTTCAGGATAAAAAAGAAGTCTATGTGGATACGCTTTCCAGAGGTATGAAGCAGAGGCTTTGTGTGGCAAGGGCATTGCTTCATAATCCGCAGCTTCTGATTTTGGATGAACCAAGCTCCGGTCTGGACCCCAGAGCAAGGGTGGAAATGAAGGAATTATTGATGAACTTAAATTCCATGGGAAAAACCATCATCATTAGTTCGCATATTTTATCAGAGCTGTCAGAAATGTGTACCAGTATCGGGATTATGAACAGGGGAAGTCTGGTAATGGCCGGCAAGATTGATGACATCAGAGCCAACATGAATGCAGACAATCGTGTTATTATCTCGGTAGAAAATGAAGTTGAAAAAGCAGTAAAGATTGCAAAGGAGCATGCGGGAATCATCGTCCGATCAGTGCGGGAGAATGAAATGATTATTTCCAATTCAGGAACGACGGAAGAATTGAACCGGCTGATTCGGCAGATGATGGAGCAGGAGATTTTAATCTCAGGATTTCATAAGGAAGAAGGCAATCTGGAGGCATTGTTTATGCAGTTAACAGGAGGTATGCCGGAATGAAAAGTAAATTGAAAAGCTTGTTCAAACTAAATCCCATTGTGCTAAAGGATGTCAAGGTGACGGCACGCAGTATGAAGATGGCGTGGGGTCTGATGGCATATGAAGCAATTTTGGCCTTCATTTTTATCATTGCCCTGAGTATTATCAGTCTGGCAAGCACCTACTCTTATGAAAATATATACGGAGAGATGGTTTCCCTGTTTCCGGTCATTGCAGTTGCACAGATCTGCATGGTAGCATTGACGATACCGATTATGACAGCGTCCTCTATTTCGGGAGAAAAGGAACGGCAGACGTTTGATATTATGATGACAACCTGCCTGTCCCCTATGGCGATTGTTTCGGGCAAAGTATTTTCAGCTGTTGCAGAGGTCATGCTTTATGTGTTGGCAGGAATCCCGATTATGGCACTTGCATTTGTACTGGGTGGTCTTTCCTGGTGGACATTGTTCCTGTTTTTAGTGGTTATCTTTATTTTTTCTACTCTTGCCGGAAGTATCGGGGTATTTTGCTCGTCTCTTAGCAGAAAGTCAATTGTGTCTATTATTTTGGCATTTGTATCATATGCGCTGGTGGAGTTCCTGACCGTCCTGCCGATGATTATGATGCTATTTATCACAAGAGGAGATGAGGTAGGGGACTCTGTGCTCTTTCTGCTGTTAAATCCGGTGATTCTTTTTGAGGAATTTTTCATGCTGGCGATGACGGGAGACTCTTTGTTTTCAGGTAATATCGGTGGTGCGGGAGTGATTACAGAACTTCTGATGCATGGACCCATGTGGGCAATTATATCAGGAATCCTTTTGCTGCTTATGGCTGTCCTTTTTATGTTCCTGGCAGCAAGACGGATTGACCCGTTGAACGGTAAGGTAAGAAAGATCAGGAAAAAAACAGGAAATGGTTAATGTAACGATCAAAAAAGGAGATTGTTGTGAAGGAACCTCAGTTTCTCATTGAATTTATAAAGAGATATAGAAGGAAAATGAATCTTGCACTGCTCTTTGAATGGTGCACTCTGACGATTACGGTGGGAGCCTTTGTGGCATTGCTTGCAGAAGTGACGGCATTGCTGATCCCATTTTACTATGCCAATCTGATTGCCCTCCTTTGTATGGTAATCGGGCTTTTATGCGGAATCATGCTTACTTGTCTGAAACGGCACAGCATGAAGGAGGCAGCACTTGCGATTGACCGATCCGGCTTTGAAGAACGTATTATTACAGCGTATGAAAATTTGGACCGGCAGGAAGAGATCATAGAACTTCAGCGAAACGATGCGGTCCTTTTTCTTAAGCAGCATCAGGGAATGGTAAAGCAGAAGCTTCTTCCGTCGTGGAAAAAAATATTACCGATGGCAGTTCTAAGTCTTATGGTGCTTTTGGCTGCATGGATTCCTTCTGAAAAAAAGGAGCTTGCAGCGCAGCAGCATGAACTGGCACAGCAGGCACAGGAGAAACAGGATGAAATCAAGGAAGTGCTTGAGGCACTGGAAGAGATAGATACGGCGAATATGACAGAAGAACAGATTGCACAGCTGACAGCAATGGCAGATGCACTGGAAGCATCTATGACGGAAATGAAGGAGATTTCCCAGAGACATTTTTCTGATGCAAAGGATGCCATGGCTTCTTCGACGGCGATGGCACAGGCCAATGAACGTCTGGATTACAAGATGCAGAATATTTCCCAGCAGTTAAATCAGATGTCCCAGCAGGCTTTATCAGGACAGGGAAATCCGGCATTGGCAGAAAACCTTCAAAATGCAGCCAATCAGGTCGCCGCAGCACAGAACGGAGGCAGTCAGGAAGCAGGAGGCGGACAGAGCCAGAGCGGTAATAATGCACAGGCAGGCAGCGGACAGAGCCAGAGCGGTAACAGTGCACAGGCAGGCAATGGACAGAGCCAGAGCGGTAACAGTGCGCAGGCAGGAGGCGGACAGAGCCAGAGCAGTAACAATGTACAGGGCAATCAGGGACAGGCACAGAACGGTAACCAGAACGGCGGTGCCGGGCAGAATGGAAATGGCGCAGGTTCCCAGGGGGGACAAAGCGGTCAGAATGGCCAGAACGGTCAGAACGGAGGAAATGGTGCCGGAACCGGAAGCAGCA
>JBJELZ010000014.1:0-4062 GCA_051879415.1 Lachnospiraceae bacterium | reverse complement strand
TGCTAACTCATTTGGCATTACAAGACCTAAATGTCTGCTTTCTAAATGAATATTTTTCTGATCCGGAAAATATCCAAGTACCCTTATATTTAATTCATCTTCTATCAGAGGCTTTATGGTTTCATAATAAGTTTTTGACATCTTATTTAAAATTACACCTTGAATAAGATGTTCCTTATCATATGTCAGAAAACCAGAAATCATAGGTATTACAGAACGCCCCATCCCCTTTGTATCAATTACCAGTACAATCGGTGTTTCTGTCACTTTTGCCAGATGATAGGAGGATCCTTCTTCTCTGATTCCTCCAAGTCCATCAAAAAGTCCCATTACCCCTTCTATCACAACAAAGTCTTTTTCTGTCCTGTTTTTAAGAAAAAGCTCTCTGGTTACATCTTCTCCTGTAAAAAAAGTATCCAGATTCTTGGACGGGATTCCAATTACTTTCTCATGGAACATTGGATCTATATAGTCCGGTCCGCATTTATAAGAAACCACCTGTTCTCCCCTGTTTTTAAGTGCCCTTAACAAAGCACAGGTAATCGTTGTCTTACCACTTCCGCTCCCCGGTGCAGCAATCATAATTCGATTCAGTTTCATAGCAGAACTCACTCCTTACAAAAGTCAAATGAACAGATCCATACCGGATTTTCTGCCTGCACTAAATGATACCTGCCTGCTTCTTTCGCCCTGTTGACCTGTATTTGCACAATTTCTTCATTTGCTATTGGATATAATGTCAGTATTTCTTTGATCTCACAAATTGTTTCCATACTAATCGCATTGATTACAACTCGCATATCGGAATTCATTCCATATAAAAACTGCAATATCTCTTTTAAATTTCCTCTGCTGCCACCTATAAATGCATGTGTTGCCTTCGGGAGATTCTGTAAACCCTCCGGTGCCCTTGCCTCTATCACAGATACATTCTCAAGCTGAAATCTCTCCTTATTCTGCTGAATAAGTGACACAGCTTCTTTCTTCTCTTCAATGGCATATACCTGTATATCCGGGGAAAGTCCTGCCATCTCCATTGCAATGGAACCTGTTCCACTGCCAATATCAAAAACAATTGCATTCTGGTACAATTTTAATTTACAAATGCTGACTTCCCTTACTTCTTCCTTTGTCATAGGAACCTTGTCTCTGATAAATTCTCTGTCAGCAATTCCATGGGTCAGTTTCTTTTTCATTGCATTAGGATTCTTTACAAAACAGGTATATAGTCCTTCCTCTTTCAGCGTAATACATTCCCCTGATGTTCTTTTTCTGATTTCCTGCTCTGGATAAGACAGCTGATAACCTGTAATAATTTCGCAGTCATTCATTCCTGCTTTTATGAAATCTTCTCCAAGCCTGTTTACATCTTTCACACCGGACATAATCAGAAATGTCTTTTCTTCTGTTTGAATTCTGCGGGCAAGATTATTTATTTCTTTTCCATGCATACTGTAAACAGCTGCATCCTGATAGCTTTCTCCAATACAGGCAGCCAGAAAAGCCACCGAAGAAATTCCCGGCATAACATGTATCCTGGCGTTTAGCTGTCCTGCATTAATTTCTTCCTGCAAAGCATGATATAATGACTGGCATCCGCTATAAAAACCACTATCCCCGGAAAACAGAACGGCCACTTTCAAGCACTCCATGGGATGTTTTATCTGAACTTCGTGCAAATACGGAATAATCTGTTTCGCCAGATAAAAAGGTTTTTTCTCCATTCCCGGCTTATAAGGCTCCAGCATTCTCTCTGCTCCAAGCAAAATGTCTGCTCCCTCTATCTTCTCCTGAACTTCTTTCGTCAGACAATTCCTGCTCCCCATGCCAATTCCTGCAAGGGTAATTTCCATCTCGCTTTTTATCTGTATTTTCTGCTGACAGATTTTCTCCAATTCATTACACACTTCATGGAAGGAATATCCTTGATCTTCCCCCGGATGTCCAACAGCAAAGACTGAAATTCCTGATTTCTTTGCAGCTTCTATTTTTTCAAAATAGCCACCGGATGCACCACTTTGTTTGGTAACAAGACAGGAAATCCCATATTGATGAATCATAGCTTCATTCATTTCGGTTGTAAACGGACCCTGCATTGCTATAATCTGTTTTCCTTTGATTCCCTGCTCTATACAAAGTGACAGACTTTCAAGTCCGGGAAGAACTCTTACAAAAAGCCTGCTTTTTACATCCTCAGAAACACAATACTTTGCCAGTTCCTTACTTCCGGTAGTCAGCAGAATATTTCCCTGAATTTCCTCCAGTGCTTTTGCACACGCTTCATTTGATTCAAAATAAAATACATTGTCTTCTTTCTGTGAAAAATCCATTTCTCTTTTTAAACGCAGATATGGTATATTCATTCCTTCCATTGCCGTTTTGATATTCTCGGTAACAATGTCAGCATAAGGATGCGTTGCATCCACAACTGCCTCAAATTTACCATTCTGAATAAATTCCTTTATTTGATCTTCCGTCATTCTTCCACAATGAACGGTCATAAAGGGATTCTCTTTTAATACAATCTCTCCATATTCCGTTGCAACACAAATGGTATGAGCAATTCCGGATACTGCCAGACACTCAGACAATTTTCTTCCTTCAGTTGTTCCCGCAAATATTAGTATTTCTTTCAATCTGGTAACCTCGCTTTGTAATCAGCTTATCATTTATGATTTCACTTCCTGCATTTCCAATAAACACTGTAGTAAACATATTTACTTCTTTATTCCTTAATTCTTTCAAAGTACAGGTTACTGCCTTTGTTCCTTCTCTTCCAATGTTCTCCACGTAACCGCAGGCCCGTTCCTCTTCCAGAAACGCAAGCAGGATATCACAGGCTCTCTGTAAATAGTCCTTCCTCTTATGACTGGATGGATTATAAATTGCTATTGCAAAATCCCCTTTTGCAGCCGCAATCAGTCTTTTTTCAATTTTCTCCCACGGTGTCAGAAGGTCACTCAGACTAATCACACAAAAATCGTGATTTAATGGTGCCCCAAGTACTGCTGCTCCACTGCTTGCTGCCGTAATACCCGGAATTACTTCAATGTCTATGTCAGGATAGTTCTTCCCGATTTCATACATGAGCGATGCCATCCCATAAATGCCGGCATCTCCGCTACAGATCAAAGCTACTTTTTTCTCCTTCTTGGCTTCTTCAAAGGCAAGTCGACATCTTTCTGTTTCCTGTCGCATAGGAGTCGATATCATTTCTTTCTCCTGAAAGCGTTCTCCAAGTAATTGCAGGTAAACCGTATAACCAATAATCACATCTGCCTGTTCTAATACAGACAGTGCCTCTCCCGTCATCATTTCTTCCTTACCCGGTCCCATTCCGACCACATATATTTTATTCATCATCAAAGTGCACTCTCCATTCTCTTTTTGCAATGGCAATCGTCATTCCATCCTCTGCATGCTTTTCATAGATTAATCTGCCTCCGGGTTCACATATTTTCATTGCTGCACGCTCGCAGACATTATCTACTCCAACCTTCTCCTTTACAAACCCAGACTTATGAAAGTCTCCCTTTACAAATTCTAATTCCTCCGCTGTATATGTAATAAACGGAATCTTTTCTTTTCTGCTCCATGCAAGAAGTCCCGGCTCATCCCGTTTTACATCAATGGACGCCATACCGAATACTTGCATAGGAGTAATTCCGGCTCTTTTCAAATGACTCATAATAAAGTCTTCTATTTTTTCTGCTTCTTTTCCTTTTTTACATCCAATTCCAACTGCATATTCCTTTGGTCTTAGAAGTATCGTTGTCTCAAATTCTCTATTTTCAGAAGTGACCACAGCATCAACCTTCTGTAAGGGCGGATATTCTGCCAGTTCTATTCCTCTGGGCAGCTTATCATTTTTTTCAAAATGTCCATGCTCAATTGCCATGGTAATATGCTTCCCTGACAATACCTTTGATGACACCCTTGCAATTCCATCTTTATTTACAATAGTGAATCCATTTTTCCTGGCAAATAAATCTATTGCAAATTGATTGTAAATATCCGTTGCTGTGGTAATAACCGGCTTAGCTCCTATTTTTTCTGCTAAAG
>JBJELZ010000013.1:0-20298 GCA_051879415.1 Lachnospiraceae bacterium | reverse complement strand
CCACTGATTGCCAGAATATGGGCTATGCCGGAAGCCTGATAAAGCTCTTTAACATCCTTATCCATCCGGGATTTTTCTCCTAACAGCATCGCACACATTACCGATGCATCCTGTTCCTCCAGAGTCATGGCAAAAACAGAGGAAAGATAACATCGAAGCTGATACATTTCTTCTTCCCAGATATTATACTTTTCGGATACCTGCACAAGCTCTGCAGACTCTACCTTTCCGCAATACCCCTGTAGGAGATAATACTGTCTTAAATCAAATTCTCCCGGATTTGTTGCCGTACTAAACTCTGATATTTTACCTGCCAGGGTAATACTTGCTCCCATGGCCGGAAGCGTTTCCGAAAGATTAGCAATCAATCCATATGAATAATTTTTATAATTCGTTGCTGAAAAGGAATACTCCTGATCCGGAGCATCCATGTCACTGAATGTGACATTACTAAGATAAATTACCTGTGTTTCTCCCCTGCTCTCTTTCCCGCTGACAGTCCCATGAATCAAAAGCTTTCTGCCTGTCCAACCGGAAAGATCAACCTCGGGAGGTCCCTTAATCAGAAGCCATACAAACATCAGCATGACACCTGTCAGACACAGGACACACAACGGTCGTCTTACCATTCCGTTCCTGCCTTTCCATATTTAAAATCAGATTATGATATCATTCCGTTTAATTCGTTCCGCTTTGCACCAGATCAAGGTTTCTGGAAAATACCGTTTCAAAATTAAGATTTTCGCGGTATTGTACAGCTGTCTCGCCATCAATCATAATCTGAACCTTATTGACATTGTTAAGCTCTACCAAAGAATTTACGATCGAATAAATGGTAACCTCCGGAGTCACATTGTAAGGCTGTGTCAGGAAAGTACTATCCAGATTCACATAGCATACTCCATCTGCGATTGTAACCGAATTTACCTTTGTATCCGGATTAATTGTCGGATAAGACTCCGTATTACTGGGACCCGCAATCAACTGATCCACCACAACACGTTCCATGGAAATATTACTGTTATAAACCACCAGCTGACTAACTTCAACAAGTGCATTGCCTGTCTCATTGGCAAAATAAAGTCTTAAACTTGCCTGCTCATACGCATTAATCTCAGCCCCCTGGTTATCAATAAACATATCTGCAGTTAATACCCCTACCGGATTACCATTATGATCAAGCAGTGGTTCTTCGCCAATCATAATACTGACACAGTCAAGTCCATCAATCTGCGTCAACGTCCGAACCAATGCTGCCCGTACAAGAATCTCTGTTGCTGCAGGAAGCTGTTTATAGGCCTCATCTGCTTTGATCACCACCTGCGAACCATCCACCTGATAGGAAACAATCGAAAATCCCAGCAGTAATGGTGCCTTCATATCAATATTATCCGGAGCTGTTCCCATCATCTCTAACAACATCCTGATCTGCTCATTCTGCTCCTCAGATACGATCTCATATGGCTGGGCAATCAATGAGGTTCCCTCCTTATTCAGATAATATACCTGAATCATAGAAGATTCTCCCATATTCTCCTGTTGCTCCGGTATATCGCCTCCCGGACTGCATGCCGATAAAAAGACCAGCACAAGCATTACAAGCAGCCAGCCTCTGAAATAATTATTATTTTTGAACTTATATTTTTCAGATCTCATACAAATTCCTCTAAAAGAATACAATCCTAACAGTCAACAAATGCTCTTATGCAATATAACTTAACGGTATCTTTACCAGAAAACTTGTTCCTTCCCCGATGACACTATCTACTGTAATAGACCCTCTGTGATAAAGGACCGTTCTCTTAACAATTGCAAGCCCTAAGCCATTCCCGTCAATCTCATTGGAATGGGATTTATCCACCCTGTAAAACCTTTCAAATATATGGTCAATATCCGATTCCGCAATTCCAATACCGGAATCCCTGACCTCTACCGACATAAACTGATGGTCTGCATCAAGAATAATTTTTACCCAGCCCGGCCGACGGTTATATTTAATTCCATTTTCAATCAGATTTGTCAATGCCAGAGTCAGCTTGACCTCATCTACATCTGCCGTGACTGCTCTTTTGCTTTCAAAAATCAGATCAACCTCCTGCTTTCTTGCAATCGGTCCAAGCCGTTTAATAATCAGTTCCAGCATGGCATTAATATCACAGCTCTCAAAATTCATGCCGGAAGCTCCCTTTTCCATCTTCACCAAAGAAAGCAGATCCGTAATAATTTTGTTTTCCCGGTCAATTTCTTCTGTGATATCCTGCATAAATTCCCTGTACATTTCTATCGGAACGTCTTCCTGCATATTTAAGGAATCTGCCAGAACCTTCATGGAGGTCAGAGGTGTTTTCAATTCATGGGACACATTGCTGACAAACTCCTGTCTGGAATCATCAAGCACCTTCATCCTCGCCCTCAGTTTATTAAATGCATCAACCATCTGCTCCGTTTCAATGTAATCCGAGACAACCGGTGTTGTATCCTCAAAAGAAACCACTTCACTGGTTGCCTTAATAACTTTATCAAATGGTCTTGTAATAATTGCCGAAACAAAAATAGCCATACCGACAATGCAGATCATAATAACCGTTTCCAAAACCCTTGCCTGCCGGTAAATTGTCTCATAATTCTGTGCAAAATTTTCCGTAGAGACGCTGGTCAGAATCACCCCCGTAACCCTTGGGGCTTCTCCATCACTTTCTGTTGAAATAATCGGAACTACGATTTCAATAAAATGATTGGCATCATCATAGTTTGTAATCGTTTTTCCTCCGGAGCCTTCAATCACTTCCTTTGCAATCATATACCGGCCTTCACTGAGCCCATAGGTATCCTTGATGATTCGGAAATTAGAATCCACGATAAGGATCCTTCCATCGTAAATTGTGGATAATTGCGACAACTCTGCATTGATGACTTCCGAGGAATTATCCTGAAGATAATGATAGGAAATCAGATGATTTGCAACAATCTTCATTTGGCTGACAACTTCACTGGTACGCGTATTAATATTTTCCTCCTTGTAATTATCAAGGATACCGCGCCACATCAGCACACTGCCAAATAAACCTGTTAATATAATAATAAGAAAAATACGAAGCTTAAAGCTCCTGAAAAAAGTTAACTTTTTACGCAAGACAGCGAACCGGACCTTTCCTGACTTTTCTGGTCTTAACCCTTATAATAATATCCGACACCCCATTTGGTCTGAACATACCGGGGCTCACTTGGATTGTCCTCTATCTTTTCTCTTAAGCGGCGCACATGTACATCTACCGTTCTGACATCCCCGGGATAATCTTCTCCCCAAACCAACTTCAAAAGGCTCTCCCGATTATATACCTTGCCCGGATTTGTGACAAAAAGCTCCAATAATTCAAATTCCCGGATTGTCAGATTAATCTCTCTTTGATTAATCATCAGCCGGCGATTATCCAGATCAATTTTAAGTGCTCCGTTTTCAATCACACGGGAAACCTCTTTGGCATTCTTTCGGGAAGCATTTTCATTTCTTCTGATAATTCCCTTAATACGTGCTTTTACCTCTAAGATATTAAAAGGTTTCGTGATATAATCATCCGCACCATTTTCCAGACCCATAATCTTGTCCATATCGTCTCCCTTGGCAGTCAGCATGACAATGGGTACATCAGAAAATTCTCTTACCTGCTGGCATACCTCCATACCGGAAAGCTTAGGCAGCATCAAATCTAATAAGATCAGGCTGTAATGATTGTTTCTGATTTTTTCCAGGGCTTCTTCCCCGTCATATGCCACATCCACCTGCATCTCATCCTGTTCCAGACTGAATTTAATTCCCTTTACAATCAACCTTTCATCGTCTACCACTAAGATTCTCTTATCCATATCTATTAAAATCCCTATCTTTCTACTGTAATATAATCCTCGATCTTCTGATACGAGGCTTCCTTAATCCCCGATACCAGCATAATGTCTTCTTTTCTGGCAAATGCCCCATTCTCCTCACGATAACTGATAATAGCATCTGCCCGTGTCTGACCAATCCCCGGAAGCGTCATCAGTTCTTCAGCAGTAGCAAGATTAATATTAAGCAGTCCGTTTTCGTTGTATGCTGATTCCTCACAACTCTGCTGTCCCATACTTCCATCCGGCAAACCGGAGAATCCCGTCTGAACTGATAATTCACCTGATTCCGCTTCCTCCTTAGTAGGAATCCGGTACTGCATCCCATCCGTAACTGTCAATGCAAGATTACAATATTCTTCACATGCATCCGGCAGAAATCCTCCTGCCGCTTCTACTGCCTCATATAATCTGCTGCCCGGTGCCAGTGCATATACTCCCGGTGAAGCCACAGCTCCACAGATATGTACATAGACCGGTCCTCCGACTTCGAAGGCTGCTGCCGAATCTTCTGTAACAACAAAGCCTTCAGTAAGCCCTGCAGTCTCTTCTTGTGCAGAAAGTTCCACATTTTCTTCCTGTAAAACCACCTGGGCAGAAGGCTCCGCTCCACATGCAATCAGGGAAAGAACAGCAAATGCCGTTGCAATAAGCTTCAAATAATCGTTACATTTCATAAAATCTCCTTTCTGATGTTTCTGACATCCGCAAGGAGACCTTTTCAGACTAATTTTATTCTATGACGTTATGTTTAAAAAAACAAGACCATTAAAATAAAATTAATAAATTTTTATTTACATTTTTGGTTAATCTTACAAAAGCTATTTCCACTTGAATAAAATACAGCCTGCAATTGCAACCAGGATTCCCAAAACTTTGCGAAACTCCAGTGGCTGCTT
This sequence comes from Lachnospiraceae bacterium, assembly GCA_051879415.1. GTDB lineage: Bacteria > Bacillota > Clostridia > Lachnospirales > Lachnospiraceae > NK4A136. The sequence goes on along the minus strand of JBJELZ010000013.1, from coordinate 15,517 downwards.
TTCCACCTGAAACCATCCAAACAGTTCAATGATATAAGCAACCAGAAGCTGAGATATGACAATAATCATAACTGCCTTGGCAGGACCTAATGCATCCATGCTCTTGATAACAGTAATCGTAATAAATGCACCTATTGCTCCGCCAAGAAGCATATATTTAGGCTGGACTCTGAAAATCTCCTGTAAGGGTCCCCGTTCCGTAAACAGCCATGCCGCAAGACAGACCACTAAGGCAGATGCCTGTACAAAAGCTGCTGCAGCCCAGATTCCGGAAGCTTTTGTTACCTGTGTATTAAATACTCCCTGAACACTCATCAAAGCCCCGGAAAGTATTGCAATCAAAATTCCCCACATAATACCAATCCATTCCTTTCTATCATGATTCATAATAATGATAGGTAATATTGATTAGTATTCCATGGGGAATAAATATTATACATTATTACAATTCCGGGGCGTCCACAGGAAGCACCGGTTCAACAACTTCTTCTCCCACAACCTGTGTTTTCATCTGTTCGGAGAGCTGTCTTAAAACATCATCCACATCCTGTCCATCCCAGATTTTTGTATAAGCAAGTTCCAGCTGAACCCAGAAATTGCTGACTTCCAATATCTTCGGCAGGGAAGTGGAATGTTCATAAATCATCATAATCTGATCGCGGACATCCGTCACAAAATCTTCCATGGGATAAGCTGCCTGCATTTTATTGGTTCTTTCATATAACGAACCTGCATTTTCATAAACAAGATATTCTGCAAATCTGTTGGCCAGTTCCTTCTGTCCACTATAACCATTAATTACCACAACATTGGTAACAGAAAGTCCCTTTGCCAAATGCTCATCATCAATACTTGGAAGCAGGGCAACTCCGTATTCATAAGGAAAACCTCCCTCAGCCCGTTCTTCCTCAATCCTTCCTAATGCATCCGTTGTTGCAATAGTAAATATGGATTTTCCGTTGATAAATTCCTGAAGTACATTGGTATAGCTGCTTTCCTTGGAATCAATGGAAAAGAATTGATGAAGCTCCTGATAGACCCTCATACATTCAATGGTATCTTCATTATAGATCTCAATAATAGAAGTATCATCTCCACAGGGACCACCTACATTCATATATGCCCCTGCAAAAAAATAATTATATAAAATGTCCGATACATCCCAAAGGAAAATATTTTCTACCTTCTCCGGCGGATTATAGGTATCTGCAATCTCTAAAATATCTCCAATAGAGTCAGGAAGCAATGTCTCCATTTTCTGCTCCACCAATGCGTTCCATTCTGCTTCTGAATATCCGTCCGGAGTCCTTAGTTCCTCATCGGCTTCTTCCTCATCCATTCCGGACTCTTCTTCCACTGCTACGTTGGTCGAAAGTTCTTCCCGTAATGCTGCATCCGCCATCTCACGAAGATACGTTTTATTATACAAAAGAAAGGCTGTCTCATAATAGAACGGATAAGCATAATAATGTTCCTGATATGTCACTGCGTCCAATGCTGTACGGGGGAAATAAGTTTCCGTCAGAATATCCGTCCCTGCTGCAGCTGCCTCAGACGCCAGCCCCGCCATAATCAGTTTTTCCAAAGAATCAGAACCTGTCAGATAAAGATCCGGCACTTCATTACCACTGACAGATGCCGCATTGATTGCCTGCGCATACTCCAGTCCGGTCTGCAGCACCGGCACAACCCGCACATCATAATCGTCATAAAAAGACAATGCAACACTATTAATATAATCTGTCAGTGTCTCATCCGTATACCACAAGTATAAGGTATCCTTCCGATAGGCTGACAGATAACCATTTTCTGCTGTATCATCCTCTGCTCCGGCAAACCATGTTCCGACTAACATCAGCAGAACAAGAAGCAGAGACAGAATCCTGTGATTTGAACCCATAGCTTATAAACATTTCCTTAAGATTGTCATCATTTCATCTACATGCTCTTTCGTAATGACCAAAGGCGGCAGGAACCGAAGTACATTACTTCCCGCATTAATCAGTACCAGTCCCTCTTCCAGGGCACGTTTTAAAATGTCTCCCACCGGGCGGTTAAGCTCCAGCCCCTGCATAAGACCCTTTCCACGCCTTTCGATGATATCATCACGCCCAGCCTTCAACCCGTCAAGCTGTTCTTCCAGATAGGCTGAAACTTCATTCACATTTTCGAGTACTTTTTGTTTTTCAAAAAGCTCCATGACTTTGCAGACAGCTGCCCCCGCTAAAGGATTGCCGCCATAAGTGGTTCCATGATCCCCTGCAACAAGAGAATTCTCTGCCACCTTTTGTGTCATCAAAAATGCCCCCACCGGGACGCCACATCCAAGTGCCTTGGCTGATGTCATGATATCCGGTCTGATTCCATACTGCTGCCATGCAAACATGGTACCTGTCCTGCCCATACCGCACTGGATTTCATCTAAAATCAGCAGAATATCTCTCTCATCACAAATCTTCCTTACTTCCTGTAAAAATTCCTTTGTCACAGGATGGATGCCGCCTTCCCCCTGTACTGTCTCCATCATAATTGCACAGGTATGCTCACTCAACTGTTCCTTCACACTTGCAATATCATTCAGTTCGGCAAATTTCACATTCCCGATCATCGGCCGGAATGCTTCCTGATATTTCGGATTACCCGTTACGGAAAGAGCACCCATGGTCCGCCCGTGGAAAGAATGATTCATGGCAATGATGTCATGATCTGTCCTTCCGTCCTTCAGATAAGCATATTTTCTGGCAGCCTTCACTGCACCTTCCACAGCTTCTGCACCACTGTTGGTAAAAAAGATTCTGTCCATACCGGATACCTTTAATACCGCTTTTGCTGCTTCAATAGCGGGAACATTATAAAAATAATTGGATGTGTGAAGAATCTTATCCACCTGATCCTTCACCGCTTCATTATATTCCCTGTTACCGTATCCCAGTGCAAACACACCGATTCCCGAACAGAAATCCAGATATTTCTTTCCATCGGTATCCTGAAGATAAACCCCTTCTCCTTTTTCAAATACAACCGGATAACGGTTATACGTATGAAGCAGAACACTTTCTGCCTCGTCAATATAGTGCTGCATGCTCATCTTTGCAATTCCTTCTTTCTAGATCATTATTGACTCACAACATAATTGGGATAATTCCCATTTATCCTTCCAGATTTTCACCATCCTGAACAATAGCTGTACCAATACCTTTGTTGGTAAAGATTTCCAGCAGCAGGCAGTGTGCGATCCGGCCATCCAGAATATGCACCCTGTTTACGCCATTTTCAATCGCAGCAATACAGTTGCCAAGCTTCGGAAGCATACCACCGCCAATCATACCACCGTCAATCAGTTCATGTGCCTGGCTGACATTCAGCCTGGAGATAAAGGACGACTTATCATTGATATCACGATACAGTCCTTCAATATCCGTTAAGAACGCAAGCTTTTCCGCTCCAACCGCCTGTGCTATCGCACATGCTGCATCATCTGCATTAATATTATAACTGTCAAACTGATCATCCATTCCAATCGGTGCAACAACAGGAAGAAAATCTTTTTCCAGAAGATCCTCCAGGATCTTAGCGTCTACCTTTGTAATCTGCCCCACATATCCGATATCCTTCCCATCTGAATACCTTTTTTCCACGGTCAGAAGCCCACCATCCTTGCCGCTGATTCCGGCTGCATGTACGCCCAGGGACTGAATCATGGAGACAAGCCGTTTATTGACCTTGCTTAATACCATTTCCGCAATTTCCATCGTCTCCGCATCCGTTACACGAAGACCATTCACAAATTCTGCCTCCTTGCCAACCTTCTTAACCCAGCTGCTGATCTCCTTGCCGCCACCATGTACGATAATCGGTTTAAATCCAACCAGCTTTAACAGAACCACATCCTTTACCACATTCTTCTGCAGCTCCGGATCTGTCATGGCACTGCCGCCATATTTTACAACGATCACCTTACGATTGAATTTCTGTATGTAGGGCAATGCCTCTATTAAGACCTCTGCTTTCGCCAGGACTTTGTCCATTTCTGTGTCACTCATAATTTTCTCCTCTCATTTCCTCTGAAATTTATATAATTGCAAAACGCAAAGTGTGATATGTGGAACTGTACAATATGCATAATAATGCGACATTAGCTGCGTAGCAGGTACGGAGCATTTTATGCATATTGCACAGTAACACATAGAAAAATAAGTGTTTCGCAATTGTCCACCTATCATATTTTATCGTATCAGGAGCGGTAATCCGCATTGATCTTCACATAATCATAAGTCAGGTCACACCCCCATGCCGTAGCGGACGCATTCCCTTCGTTCATATCAATCAGAATGGTAACTTCCGGCTCAGACAAAATCTGTGTTGCCTCATCTTCATCAAAGGGTACCGGTGTTCCCTTATCAAATACCATCATTTTTCCCGCCTTGCTCTCAAAGAAGAGCTGAACATCATTCTGATCAAAAATTGCTCCGGAATACCCCATCGCACAAAGGAACCTTCCAAAATTCGCATCATGTCCATAAATTGCGGCCTTGGATAAGCTGGAGCCAACCACACTTCTTGCCATCTTCTTCGCATCTTCTTTACATTTGGCATTGACTACTTTAGCTTCAAACAAAGCAGTAGCCCCTTCTCCATCTCCGGCCATCTGCTTTGCCAGATATTCACATACGAAGAACAATGCATTTCGGAAAGTCGTATAATCATCCGTCTTTTCTGTAATCAGTTCATTGCCGGCAAGTCCGTTTGCTAATACGATCAGAGTATCATTTGTAGAGGTGTCACCATCTATGGTAACCATATTAAACGTATCCTGTACCACATCACTTAATGCTTCCTGCAAAAGAGATTTTTCAATGGCAATATCACTGGTTACATATCCAAGCATCGTGCACATGTTAGGATGAATCATACCGGAACCTTTACACATTGCACCAATCGTTGCCGTCTTCCCTCCAACCATAATTTCTACTGCAATCTGCTTGTTATGGGTATCCGTTGTCATAATGGCCTTAGAAGCTTCTGTACCTGCTTCAATTCCGTAAGCCTTTTTCTCCATCAGAGCTTTGGCCCCGGCCATAATTTTTTCTGCGTCAATCTGCATGCCGATTACACCGGTAGATCCCACCAGAACATTTTCCGGAATACCTCCATCCATCATGGAAGCTACCGCTTCACCGGTTTTACGGCAGATCGCCAATCCTTCTTCTCCGGTACATGCATTGGCAATCCCCGAATTGACAACAATTGCTCTTACCGGAGTATTCCCGTCGGTAATTGCCTTATCCCAGAGAACCGGAGCGGCTTTTACCACATTGCTGGTATAAACAGCTGCTGCCTTACAGGGGGTATCGCAATATACCAATGCCATATCCGTTCTGTTCTTATACTTGATTCCGGCCGCATGGGATGCTGCCATATATCCCTTTGCTGCCGTAATTCCACCTTCGATTACTTTATATTCACTCATATGCTCTCCTCCTCCGGATTTCTCCGGTCCAACCGTGTTGTTTCCTGTAGAAATAATAATATGATGCAGGTGTCAAAAGTCCATGATTATTATTATTCCCCTGCCACCTAAAATGGACTTTTGACACACATAGGTGCTTGGATTATCGGTTAAATGCCGTAATATTTGCTTCATTTAAGGTAAAGTCATAATAATTCAGATCTTCCCTCTTTGTCCAGCCGATATGTTTCCAAAAGGCATTGCCGATATCATTCTGCGTAAATGCAATCAGCGAAACTTTATTAATATGTTCTGCCTTCAAAGCATTCATTGCCTGAACAACCATTGCCTTTCCGATTCCATGCCGCCTGTACTGCTCTGCCACACAGACATGATAAAGACATCCCCGTCTGCCGTCATGACCACACAGAATACTGCCGACAACCTTTCCGTCTTCTATGGCAACCACACTTGTTGTCGGATTTCTCTTTAAAAACATTTCGACTCCCTCTCTGGAATCATCCACACTGCGGATTCCAAATCCCTTAATACTCATCCACAGATCATGAACACCCTGATAATCTTCAATGGTCATTGCACGTATAATAAAAATCACCAAACCTTTCGCTTTTCAAAATACTACCGCAATATTTTACCATACTTTGTCAATATAGGAAACCTTCTAAACGTTTTTTCCATTCTATTTGCCATCGTTATTTTAAGCAATTATCTTAAAAACACATTGTTGACGATAATAAGGTGGTATACTATCATAGTATATATAAGAAATCAACCTACTAATCTCAGGAGGTACTATGGAGAGCTATACCTATAAATGTCCCGGCTGTGGGGCGGCACTGACATTTGATCCGGAAGCAAATATGCTCCTTTGCGACAGCTGTGGAGGTATCTATTATCCCAGTGAAGTATCATCTTTAGAAGAAACGAAAGCGTCCTCCGGTGCAGAAAGCATTTTCCCATCCGGTGATACTCCGGAGCAAAGCACTTTGCCATCTTCCCCGGAATACAGCAATGTCGTTTCCTCGGATCCGGACTATATGGAAGTCAATATTTATCATTGTTCCAGCTGCGGTGCGGAACTCATGACCAATGATCTGGAGGTATCCAAATTCTGTTCCTTCTGCGGTCAGCCCACCATCCTGTTTGACCGTGTTTCCAAGGAACGAAAACCGGAAAAAATCATTCCCTTTTCCATCAGCAAAGAAAAAGCACTTCTTTATGCGAAAACACGTTTTGCTGACGGCAAGTTTTTGTGTGATGATATTCAGAATCTGACCGTAGAATCTGTATATGGAATCTATATGCCTTACTGGAAGTATTCCTGTGAAATGGATCTGGCACTGGACGTTGCAATCAAGGACAATGGTACAACAAGACAGGTGCAGAAAGGAGATCATGTTTCCCGGGAAGTCCTTCTGGATGCTTCCGACCGGTTTCATGATGATGTTTCACTTCAGCTCAATCCTTTTAACCTACAGGCAGCAGTCGATTTTACCCCTGCCTATCTGTCCGGGTTCTATGCCGACCGGAATGATGTGGATTCAGATTCCAGAGCAAAGGGTGCCTCCGAATACCTGGAAGATCTTCTGACTGAGCAAATTCTGGAAACGATTCCCGGTGTACCATCCAAAACCATGCGGGACCGGTACAAACAATTATATGATGCATCCAATGCTTTAAGGATAAAAGTCCTGCAACGCAATTTTCAGGTACATAAAGAAACCTACCTTTTCTGTCCGGTTTATTTTATCACCTTCCACATTGGACAAAAAACCGTAATCATTCTGGTAAATGGTTCCAGTGGAAAGGTTGTGGGCAGTATTCCGATTGATGAGAAAAAATTTAAAGCCCGCCAGATCAGGGATATGATTTTCTTTTCTATTCTGTTTGGCGCCATCGGAGCTTTTATCTTTGCGTTTTTCCCAATCATATGGTCTGTTTTGTTTCTCGGTATATTGGGTGTGAGCATCTTCCTTAATGGAAAAAATGCAAAAAGTAAATATGAAGAAATGTATGCAAAGACAAACTCAGAAACTATGTTTGATATTTCAAAGAACAGGGAGTAGATAATTATGGGAAGTCATACAAGAATTATTTTGGCAATCATTGGTGCTGTATTCGGTATCCTGTGCGGTCTGATCAGCGGGAAATACAATATTTATTATATTCTGAACAAAAGTAATACCATCAGTTACAATTCTAACCCGGAACATGAACCGCCAAAACAAGACACTGCCGGTAAAATTTTTGGTTCCATGATTGGATTTTTCTTTATGATAGCCGGAATTATTATGCTTGTTGCAAATATTACTCCGGCAAAAGATGATTTTGAAACTTATGGAACACTGCTTGCTTTTGGTATTTTTTTGACACTCTTTGGCGGCTTCATTGGCTTTGGTGTCCTGTTTTCTAAAAACAATTAACATGATTCCGCTTTCAGTGCCTTATTTAACTCTGCAATATTTTTTTTCGTGGTCTGATATGCCACAATCATCATAATAATATTGGTAACAACAAAACCTATGATTGTACAAATCATAGCTCCCGGATACCGATAAAGCTGCCATAAAAATGTAATGATGGGTAACCAGACCACACCTGTTGCAGCAGCATAAATCAGATTCTGAATCAGAAAACCAAGTCTATCGATTTCATAGATAAACGTGAACCCGGAAAATGCCATTCCAATGACTCCATAAAGTAACATATCCACGCCAAATGCTACCGTTACCGAGGGAAACAGGGCAATAAATTCCGGTGTAAGCGGGGAACACCTTCTGTGGGGACGTTCCTTTTGTCACAAGGAGCGCCCTTTGTCACGATACCGTGACAAGATACTGAGGTCAAAAGCGCGTCTACAATTTATTAATTAGCAAAATGCACAAAATAAATCACCTGGATTCCTATGCGCTAAACGTTTTCACAGCGCAAAATGTCATCCAAGTGATTTATTTTGTGCATTCTTCCATTTAAAGTTTTTCGATTTGGCTTTTACCCCGGCGAGCGTGACAAAGGGCGATCTTTGTGACAAAAGCCCCGTCCCCAATTAGCGTATGGTAATTGCGGCATCGAAAACAACCGCCCCCAGTAAAACCACATCCAGAATCACCTGAACTACCGGTGGCAATTTTGACACACCTTTGGAAATCAGTGGATAAAACAGACCTATCATCAGAACGCTAAACATTCCAAAAAGCAGGCTGCTTGGCAGGGAAATTCTTCCCTGAAACTGCAAAGGCCAAAGTTCATAATCCCACAATCTGAGATGGAATATCCATTCCAACAAATAGGATGCCACAAGTTCCAAAACAGTTGACAACACCGTTCCGTAGATAAAGATGCGAAAAAGCGTTCTCTTCTTTCCCACTACCGCAAGAATCAACAGAACACCAAATCCATAAATGGGACACAGTGGCAGATGCAAAACGCCTCTGTCAAAAAACTGTCCCCAGACAATCAGTCCCATAACAATTTCATACAGCCATCCGATTAACCCTGCCAGAATAAAACAGACTATGTATCTTGTTATCCTAGAAATCAACAGTGTTTTTTTATCATTTTCCTTCATGCTCTGATACCATCTTCCCTTTTCATTCGTTATTTGAAATTTTCTTATTCCATTTTACATTCATAATTATAATAATATATAATCCAAAAGTCCATGATCGTGGGGACGGGGCTTCTGTCACAAGGAGCGCCCTTTGTCACGCGGTGGTACGGGGCAAAAGCCCATTATAAAACTTCCTATGGCAGAATACACAAAATAAATCACTTGGATGACATTATGCACTGTGGAGATGAGACTCTATAAATCGTGGAAGCCATTGCTGAACACGATTTTTGTTTTTTGAGGCTCATCGCAACGATTAGCGCATAGGAATCCAAGTGATTTATTTTGTGTATTCTGTCAAATAAAAAATTAATATTCAGGCTTTTGCCCCCATTATCCGGTCACCGTGACAAAGGGCGCTCCTTGTGACAAAAGCCCCGTCCCCACGACAATCCCCCACGACAATCTATTGCAATCCCCTTCCAAATGTTGTATAGTATCCTTAACATTTTAATATAGAATCGAGGTATGACAAATGAAGGAAAAAGTAATTTTAGCTTACTCCGGCGGACTTGATACCACAGCGATCATTCCCTGGTTAAAAGAAAACTTCGATTATGAAGTTATCTGCGTATGTATCGACTGTGGACAGGCCGAAGAGCTTGATGGTCTGGAAGAACGTGCCAAATCCTGTGGTGCAGAGAAACTCTATATTCTGGATGTAACAGATGAATTCTGCGATGAATACGTTGTTCCCTGCGTTCAGGCCAATGCTATTTATGAAAATAAGTACTTATTAGGAACTTCCATGGCTCGTCCCCTGATTGCAAAAAAATTGGTGGAAATTGCCAGAAAAGAAAATGCAACAGCAATCTGTCATGGTGCAACCGGTAAAGGAAATGACCAGATTCGTTTTGAACTGGGAATTAAGGCACTTGCTCCTGATATCAAGATTATTGCTGCATGGCGTAATGACAAATGGCAGTTTGATTCCAGAGAATCCGAAATTGCTTACTGCCGTGAACACGGTATTGATCTTCCGTTCTCCGTAGATTCCAGCTACAGCCGTGACCGTAACTTATGGCACATCAGCCATGAGGGTCTTGAACTGGAAGATCCTGCCAATGAGCCGAACTTTGAACATCTTTTAGTTCTTGGTGTAACTCCGGAAAAAGCACCGGACGAGGGTGAATATGTTACCATGACCTTTGAAAAAGGCGTTCCCAAATCTGTAAACGGCAAAGAAATGAAAGTTTCCGATATCATCCGTGAATTAAACCGTCTTGGCGGAAAGCACGGCATCGGCATTGTCGATATTGTTGAAAACCGTGTTGTTGGCATGAAGTCAAGAGGTGTTTATGAAACCCCGGGCGGAACCATCCTGATGGAAGCACACCAGCAGCTGGAAGAACTGATTCTTGACCGTGAAACGACTGCAGTAAAGAAAGATATGGGCAATCTGATGGCAAGCATTGTTTATGAAGGGAAATGGTTCACACCGCTTCGTGAAGCTGTACAGGCATTTATTGAATCCACACAGCAGTATGTAACCGGTGAAGTAAAATTCAAGCTTTACAAGGGCAATATTATTAAAGCAGGCACCACCTCTCCTTATTCTCTGTACAATGAAAGCATTGCATCCTTTACAACCGGTGATCTGTATGATCATCATGACGCAGAAGGATTTATCAACCTGTTTGGTCTTTCCAGCAAGGTTCGTGCAATGAAGATGCAGGAAATAAATAAGAAATAATCTTTCAGGAACTATTAAAGCACGGAGACGAATATGGAAGTGATCATTGCAATTGTCACATATTTTCTAATAATCAATATTACCGGATTTGCTATCATGGGGATTGATAAGTGGAAAGCAAAACATCATGCGTGGCGGATTCCGGAAAATACATTATTTATTGTTGCCATCATCGGTGGCAGTTTAGGTGCAATCATCGGAATGTATACCTTCCGTCACAAGACCAAGCACTGGTATTTTGTTTATGGTCTTCCTGCAATTTTAGCACTTCAGATTGTGATCATCTCCTACCTGATCGGTTCCGGCAGATTTACAATTATGTTTTAAAATGAAGTTAAAAAACCCGGTTAGAGGCTTATGCCAATAACCGGGTTTTGTCTGTTTAAGCAGACAAATTACTTCATCATTTCTTCCTGCTTCTTGATCATTCTACGAACCATCTCTCCACCGATGCTTCCTGCTTCTTTAGCAGTGATATCACCGTTGTAACCTTCCTTAAGGTTTACACCTAATTCAGAAGCTACCTCTGTTTTAAAACGATCCATAGCTGCCTTTGCTTCAGGTACAGTTCCCTTTCTTGTGTTAGAACCTGTCATAATTTTTTACCTCCATAAATGCTAGTCTAATTTATATTAAGATAATCACTTGCTGTGCTTATCCTGAGAATAGTATTTGCTATCGGCAAAAAATTATAATTGGTATTTTTTTCAATTCATATCATCTGCTGTAGCAGGCTGATGTGTACTAAGGTAGTCTGCAAAAAACTGTGCTGCACTGCGCTGCATATCATGCTTTTCCATTTTAATCTCACAGACAGCACCAAGCGAAACATTAGTCTCACCTGCAGAGATTTCTCCCATCATGGTAGAGCCTTTTTCAATATTGACTTTCTGTTCAATATCAAGATTCCCCTTAACCGCACCATACAGTCGTAAATTTCCGGCTTTCACATTACCGATTACTTCTCCTGCAAGTTCCAAATCTCCATCTGTAAAAATATTCCCTTCAATGATCATTCCTTTTGGAATTACACTTTTTTCTGTTGTATCCATTATTCAGAAACCTCCGCTCTTCTCTCAATCCAGCAATGGCACATAATATTTTTCCCCGGTTTCCAGACACAAGCATCCAAGCTGACTGGAGCGGCTGTTCAGTGCCATTCCGCAATCTATATCAATTACATGATATCCCTGATAATCTTCATTTTCATAGATACAGCCGCGACCATATTCATCCAACTGATTTAATCGTTGTGTAAAAATATGTCCAACAACGTAAATATCTCTGGAATATGCCCATGGGCGCTCATAATCTTCTCTCAGTCCTCTCTTATCAAACAGACTTTCCCACACGATCTCTTCTACTTGTTTCGGCGCGGTCCCTTCATATTTTATCACTTTCCCAAAACGTCTATCCAACGAATAGGAGTGAGATAAATGAAATGGTTTTCCATCAATCCTGATACGTCTGACCAGATACAGACTTCTTAGATATTCCTCTATTGCCTGCTGTTCTTCTTCCGGCATGCCAAATAACTCAAGACAGGTTCCTTCTCCACCATTGCACGGATGTACCCACAACTCATACGGAGTGATTCCATCTGTATTTTCCTCCTCAATACCTGCTTCCCGTCTTCTCAAATACTGCAATGCATTTAACAGCATACATTCATGATTGCCCAAAAGAAGTTCTGCATTCTCACGATTCATAATATCCTGAATAATCCGCAATCCTTCCGGTCCCCTGTCAATGACATCTCCAAGAACATACAGAAAATCATTTTTGGTAAACTGTATTTTATCCAGCATCTTTTTATATGCATTATATTGTCCGTGAACATCGCTAATTACATATGTGCTCATATCTGCTTCCTTTTCATCCGTATCTGTATTATGTCATATCTTCAATATCATCAGCCAGAATACATATTACCGGCCGGATACCCATTCCCTTATTCAGCTTCCAGTCAGCAAGCCGATTATTGATTAGGGCATGACCTTCATAACCTTCCTGACAGATATAAGAATCATCCTCATCAATATGACCTCTTGAACGAAGTCCATAACTGTTCTGTTCAAAAATTCCATCTGCTAAAGCCGCAACATACTGTGAGCAGGGTGCATCGTCCAAAATACGAAGTTCACGGTTCATACCACGCTGCAAGGAAGTATCTCTGTCAAAGCCATAACGAATCTCCTCAATAGAAGGAATATAGACTTTATCATATGTGATTTTATCGGAAAGTGCAGATACCGGAGTATTAATGGGTGTCACCTGAAGCATCTGACGTTCTGCATCTGAAAATGTTCTCCTGACAAACACACTGTTTAACCACTCACGGATTTTACTCTTTTCCCAGCAGATTCCTGTTCTGATACGGGAGATTTCCTTATCTGTCATCTTCAGATATTTTTCCCGGTCATAGGGCTGGAAATCTATGACATATTCCGACTGCAGAGTGATTCTATCCTTCCTCTCATCCAAAACTTTCCAGGGCAACAGGTTAAATTTGAAATACCGATACCCGGTCAATTCCTGTTCCTGCTTCGTCTTGATCACTGTACTAAGCAAATCCTTCTCTTGTGACGGAGTGCGGAATACCGGCATACGCAGATACTTCTCACTTCCAACCACAGCCACATTATCCTGATTATACTCGGCGTAAACGATATCCGAATTCAGCTGGGAACCGGTGATTTCGTTCATTGGATATTCTCCAAACCAGATACGGCCAGTTCTGTCCTTTAAGACTCTGGCCTTCTCTTCCACCGGTTTTCCACCGGCAACATTTTTCTCATCCGGATAATATCCATACAGATCCTTATATAACTCATCAATATTCTGCTGCCGATCCCGCGGGTTCATGGAAAGCCCCTTCATAATAGCAGCAGCAACCTTTTTATCAATATTAATATTATACTGTGCAATATCTATCAGTTCATCTTTTTCATTTCTCTCATAGGAAGATTGGGGCACTTCACTGGTCATAAGACAATAAAGCGTTGCACAGATTCCATAAATATCTGTCCAGGGTCCCTGTTCTGACAGCTTACTGAGCATTTGCTCCAATGGTGCAAATCCCCATTTTCCAAGGAATACCTGCTGGTTATTCAGTCCGACTTTTTTGGAACCGCCAAAATCAATCAGCTTTACACTTCCGTCCTCATCCATCATGATATTATCCGGGCTGATATCCCGGTGAATCAATCCCGACTTATGAAGTCTTCCCAAAATACTGATGACCGGCTCCATCAGTTCCAAAGCTTCTTTCACTTCCAGCCAGCCACCCTTGGAATCAACATACTTCCGCAGGTTACCGCTCTGGAGAAACTCCATAATCAAATATCCTGTATTATTCTCATAAAACAGATCCTTGATTGCAACAATACCGGGAAACTTGGAAAACTCAGCAAGGATTCTGGCCTCCCTTAAATACGCTGTCGTTTCCCTTTGATATTCTTCTCCGTTTACCTCATCCAAAACAAGAACTGTTTTTCCATCTTCGGCACGGTCAACCATCTCATCCGGGAAAAATTCCTTAACAGCCACACGATATTCCAACAGCATATCATACCCTATATAGGTAATGCCATAGCCGCCTTTTCCAAGAATATTTCCTATCAATATTTTATTATTTAAAATTGTTCCGGGTGCAAGTGCTTTAGACCATGTCTGCTGTCCTGTCTTTTCACGTCCGCAATAAGGACAGATTCCGACATCGTCACTGATTCTCATACACCGTAAACAGATTTTTTCAATCTCTGATCTTTCCATATAACGTATGCCCCTCTTAGTCTCCTTAACTGATTCTATTATACTATAAAATCTTTCATTTTCCAGTGCTTTATGATATTTTTCTTAAGATTAACGATACTGAAAAACCGGTTTTAGCATTTGCAGTAAAACCGGTTCTCATACTTTTTATCATTATTTCATTTTTATTCAGAGCGGATTGCCGCAAGAGGACTTAATCTCATCGCACGAATCGACGGAATCAGTCCTGAAATCATACCGATACCAATCGCAAATATTATGGATACCAGCGAAAGCCAAAGCGGAATCTGGGAGATTTTGGCAATTCCAAAGTCACTCTGTGCAATCAGATTATTGATAATGACAGACAGTCCATAGCTTAATCCGACGCCCAACACACCACCAATCAATCCGATAAATCCTGCTTCCATCAGGAACAAAGTCTGGATATCACGTATTCTGCACCCGATTACCTTCATGATACCGATTTCTTTTGTCCGCTCATAAATGGACATCATCATCGTATTGGTAATACCGATTGCAGCCACAAATAAGGATACTGCACCAATTCCCCCAAGTACTGCCTGGATAATATTCATCTGATCCATCTCCGAACTAATCCATTCAGCCTCCGAATATGTTTCATATCCCATCTGATTAATAAGATTCTGCACTTCCGAAACATTGTCCATTTCATCCACTTCAACCATAAGCTGCGAGTAAAAAATCTCTTTGTAAGGCTTTCCGGATGGCATTGTCGGCTGTCCGGGAATCACGCGGTTTTTAAAAACCTGCTGCAGCTGCAGCTTCAACGCCTCTATGTCACAGTAAACAGTATAACTATAGTTATTCCATTCATCCACCGTTCCTGCTACCATTCCACATGCTTCGATCATGTATTTCTTGGGTTGCGGAATCAGTTGTCCGTTTTCATCAGTACTGCCTGCCATATAATAACCTCAACTTGTGCAATTTTTTAACAAAGATATAA
>JBJELZ010000012.1:0-4109 GCA_051879415.1 Lachnospiraceae bacterium | reverse complement strand
ATTGTTAAGCGATTTGCTTAACTTAACGACATTGTTGTGACAAAAGGAACGTCCCTAATGCTGTACTTCCGTACCATTTAATACAAACCGGCTTCTGCAGTTGATAAGATCGAATTCCTTCAGCCCCACATCTGATGCATGTTCGGTTTTCATATTAGTGAACATATCTGCATAATAAGCCTGAATCACACCGGTATCTGTAAAGTTTCCGTAGGCAATGGCTTCCTTTCCATTACCGGCAATATTGATCGTTGCTTCACTGATGTTGATGCAGACATTGCCATCTTTACATCCGATGCCACACATGCAATTGGAACGCATATTCAGATCTATATTTGATTCCATAATGGTAATATTTACTGCCTTACCATTAATACTTCCAATTCCGAAGGTTTCTTTTCCGCTGGAGTATCCTTTGACAGATGTATTCGAAATGGATATCCCCACATCACCATTTATGGAACCGATTCCTACATTCGTAGAATTACTGATATTCATTTCCATTTCACAATGATGAATATTATAATTTACATTTCCACGGAGGGAACCGATTCCCACACCTTGTTCCCCGTTTAATGTAATTACATATTTCCCTTTGGTAATGCAGATCTCACCGCCAAGGTCTGAGCCAATCGCCACGCCCTGCATGGTATTGCTGTTGATTTCAATTGCGCCATCCTGTTCAAAGACGAGCTTCCCATGTTTCTTTTCTTTTCCGTTTCCAATGGCAAAACCTTCGGGAATGATCTTATGAATGGAAAGGTTTCCATCTCCCTGGAAAGTCAGGCTGGAGCTTTCCGGAACTAAGATACCTCCCTGCTCGAAAATATTGTTTCCGGAAAGGGCCAGAGTAACATCACAATTTTCGCCAATGGTAATTGCCGGAGCCAGTTTGTCTCCGGTAAGAAATACATCCTGCAGTTCTATACGTCCTACGTAAGAATCCTCAATAATAATATTCATCTTACATTCAAGTCCCGGCATACCGGCAATCGTGAAGTCACGATGCGTCATCTTTTCCTTTACAACATGAATTGAACTGCAATTTTGTGCAACCAGCTGGACGAGGGAAGCACGGCTCTCCTGTCCGGCATAATATATTTTTCCGTTGACACTTTCAACTGCCTGTTGTTTTAACAGTGCGATTTCATTACTAATTGCAAAGTCAATTGCGGCAACCGGCACAGGAGCAGGCTTTGCCGTATAATATCCCTGAATCAGGTCGGCACCCAGCTGAATGACGGTTTCCAGTTCTTCCGAAGTTTCCACACCTTCAGCCAGTATTTTAATATCATTATCATGGGCAAATTTAACAATTTCCCGGAAGAAATGCTGCTTCTGGGGGCTGTTTTGAATCTCCGTGATGATCATCCGGTCAACTTTTACATAGTCCGGCATATAGCGCAATAAATTGGTGATATTGGAATAGCCGGTTCCGTAATCATCAACTGCTGTTTCAATATTCAGCTGTTCGTATTCATCCCGCATCGTATGCAGGGCCTTATCATCCAGTTCTGCCTGTTCGGTCAGTTCAACGACAATGGATGAATTATGAAGATTCATTTTTTCTTTTAAAAATTCAGCATCAGGACCGATCAGACGATTACCGGGAATGCTGTTGATAAATATCTTTTTCCCAACAAATAAATCCTTATGGTTTTCCAGATATTCGATGACATTAAAGAAGGTAGCCTTCTCTACATCGTAAAGACGCTCAAAATGTTCTGCATATTTCAGAATATCGAGAGGAGATATAAAGGGCTGGACATCTGCTCTCATTAATGCTTCATATGCATATATTTTACCGGTTGCCACGTCCACAATCGGCTGGAAATGATAGATAAATTTATTTTTATCAAGAATTTTTCTGACAATTTCTGCCCGTTTCTTTTCTTCAGCTGTGATTTTTCCCTGGTTATGGCGCATTGCCTTAACTTTATTACCATTCTTCTGGCTGACTACTGCATTTACCAAAGATTCAAGTTCTTCTTTTGAAGAAACTCTGTCGTGGATTCCACCGGTAATCAGGGAAAGAACATAGGTCTGTCCGCTTTCCTGATTATAATGATCAATTTTTTCCTGTAGATAGTCATTGAGATTTTTATAAATATTGTCCTGTTCCATATCGGTAAAAATAGCCATGAGAAATTCTCCGGAACCAAGACAGCAGAACAAACCTGTGCCTACAGAGCTTTCAAAAATATGCGCAAGGTCAGAAATTACCTGATTCATTCCCTGCACACCATAGCCTTCGCCAATTTCCTCCAAACCGAAAATATCTGCTGCAATCAGGTCAACAAAGCATTCTCCTCCTATTTTCTTTAGGAAAAACAAGCTCTTTTCCATGAAGCCATCGTAAGTGAAAAATCCGGTCAGGGAATCCCGGACCTGTCCGGCCTTTAACAGGGAGATTTCTTCTTTCAGTGTATAGATTTTACGAAATGCCTCCATTCCGTTCATGACTCTGCGAATCCATTTTCGATAAGTATTATCATAACAGCGGTTTATATTTCCATAGCTGATGACGGAATAACCAAGGCAGTATTCTTCAAAATGTAACGGAGAGAAATAATAAGCCCGTGGCGTATCATGTTCCTCCCAAAGCTCCGGAAGCATAACGGACTTGTCGAAATATTGATTTAAATCAACGCGGTCCGCTCCCTTTGTGTCATAGCCGGCTTTGATAGACTGCTGCATCTGATCGGTATAGGTTTTATGGCGTTCGGTCATCCAGTTATGATTCATGCAGATATAAAACTCTTCATATGGCCGGATTTGGCATACATAAGAGTAAACAGTGTTATAAAGACCATTTAGATCTGTCTGGAGTAAAAGATCTTCAGACATAAAATTAGCTGTGGAATCATAATTTCCTGTAGATTTTTCAGTTTCCCAACTTTCGCGAAGCTTTAGTCTGGGCACTGCCGCTTCCTTACTACAGCCGCAGCTGCTGCCGATAAAGAGTTCAACTTCTGCCTGAAATTCAGGCATATCCTTACCTTCGAAGGATGCCGTCAGACAATCGATGGTATAGATACCACATTCTGTTGACGGGATAGGAGCAGAAGTAATTGGCTCCGGGCTTGTTTTTCCTTCCGGCAGGGCATCATAGCCCACAATTGCAATATCTTCCGGGATTCTAAGCCCTTCCTCTGTCAGTTTACCGGCAAGACCGATTGCCATACAGTCATTGGCACAGGCAACTGCCTGTGGCAGGTGATCAGGATCACGTAACAGCTGCTTGGCAACATTGACGCCGCTGCTATACCAGAAATCTCCGTAGAAAACGCGGTTTTCACCTACCGGAAGATTGTGTTCCTCCATGCAATCCAGGAATCCCCGCAGACGCTCCTTTGAGTGGGGATGCCATTCTTTTCCCGTTAAATAGGCAATATCGGTAAAACCATGTACATTAATCAGATGTTCAATTAACTTTTTAACCGGGGTATAGTGATCTGTTTTAATGACCCGGAAATATTTGCTGTCCCGGTCCACACTGATGACTGGTCCGTGGAATTCCTGATGCAGCTTTTCTTCCAGTTCATCAATGACACCCGGGGTCTGTATAGAATCTGCCAGTAACACTATGGCATCAAACCGTTCATAGTTGATCAGGGAAAAGATGGCAGACTCGCCCTGTTCTCTTGGCGGGGAGTTCTGATATTTCTGATACATAGCGAATACACAGACATCGTAGTCTGATTCAAATGCCCGTTTTAAGAAACCCTGAAGAAACAGGTTCTGATAATTTTCTTCCGGTTGTCCAATGAGCAATGCAATTTTTTTTCTGGCTGCCATCGGCTGTTCTACCTTTCTATCAACAGATATACTGCTTTCTCTATTTTGTTCTTTCCTGCTATGAAAGCAATTAGCTGGTTCTTCTGTATTGGTTTATGATATTATAGTATACATTTTGATTGTAACAGATTTTCTATCATACATACAATAGATTCCCAAGTATTTCCAAAACAAAATCAATTAACTTTTATAACAGAGGAAAATATGTTAAACTATGGTCGTGTAGTTCAATCATGACAGAGGGATGCTCCTTGTGACAAGATACTGGGGTCAAAAGCCCGTTTACAATTTATTAATTAGCAAAATGCACA
>JBJELZ010000011.1:0-20493 GCA_051879415.1 Lachnospiraceae bacterium | reverse complement strand
TGCCTTGATATGAGGGGAAAGGAATTTGATTACTGGATTGCGGATCTGTATTTCCCTTGGGAAGATATCCCGGAAGGTTGCGAGACCAGAGTGATCCCGGGTAGTTTCTGGGCGCAATTTCCGTGCACGATTAAAACACTTCAGGATACGAACACCAGGATCTGGTCAGAGTGGCTACCTGCACTTCAAGGATACTCTCTTGCGGGAGAATATGATATTGAAGTATATCTGCCTCCGGAAGAGGGATCGAAAGTGTATATCTGGGTGCCGCTTATGAAAGAACCTTTTTAAGTACGCCTTAGCGGAAATATTATTTGAAAAAAGATGTTGACTCCTACGTTACGTAATAGTTTATATTAATATTATCAAGTGCATGGAGGAAATAACAATGATGACAGTACATGAGGTGAGCAAGCTTGCCGGGGTGAGTATACGCACTCTACAATACTATGACAAGATCGGTCTTTTGCATCCGACGGGATACACCGATGCAGGCTACAGGCTGTATGACGATGCAGACTTGGAGCGCCTTCAACACATCTTACTGTTTCGTGAGTTGGAATTTCCACTGAAGGACATCAAGGCAATCATAAATAGTCCTGACTTTGATAGGAGTAAGGCATTAGAGCAACAGATAGAACTGCTTAAGCTGAAGAAAGAACATATTGAAAACTTGATGAATTTTGCACTTGGAATAAAAATGTTAGGAGTGAAACATATGGATTTTAAGGCTTTTGATAGGAGCAAGTTGGATGAGTATTCCAAACAGGCAAAGGAAATATACGGTAATACCCCGGAGTATAAAGAATTTGAAGAAAAACAGAAAAATAGGACAGAGGAAGATGATAAGATTTTAGCAGACAGATTCATGTTGCTCTTCAAAGAAGCTGGAGAGATGAAGGACACAGATCCGGCTTCTCCCGAGGCTCAGGATCTTGTGAAAAGGATACAAGATTATATCACAGAAAACATGTATACCTGTTCCAATAAGATTCTGCGAGGATTGGGCAAGATGTATTCCGGTGGCGGCGATTTTACAAAGAATATTGATGAATATGGCGGTGAGGGGACTGCTGTGTTCGTAGATAATGCAATTCAGATATATTGCGATAATGTAGAGAGGCAAGAGTAATACCAAATCCAAAATTCTGCTTAGTTGATAGACAGTCAGAGTGATGGCTGTCTATTTTTTTACACCATCAATTATTGTGAAATTGGAACTTACCATAGAGCCAATATGATGCTATTATAGAAGAAAATGAACGAGTATAAAAATCAAAAAATATCAGGAGATGATACAATGCTTGACCATGAACAAATGAAACAATATATGCAGCGGATCAAGTATGACAAACCGCTTACACCGGATCTGGCTACGCTGTCCGCATTGCAGCAATCCCATTTAGAGCATATTCCTTACGAAAATCTCAATATATTGGCTGGTATTCCCCTTTCTTTGAAGCCAGACGACTTGTTTGAAAAAATTATCCTCAGAAATCGGGGCGGCTATTGTTTTGAACTTCAGGGACTTTATAAAGAACTTCTTGAAAGCATCGGCTTTCAGGTGATGCAATATGCCGGAAGATTTATGGATGAACCCGGCGTTGTACAGATGCGGCGGCACAGGGTATTAGTTGTGCAACTTGATGGTATGCGATATCTTGTCGATGTGGGTGTGCGGAATGAATCCCCCAGAATTCCCATAAAGCTGATTGCGGATGAAATTCAATTTGATGGTATTTCTCACTATAAATTCCAAATCGATCCCTTCTACGGATGGTCGCTTTATCGCAAAGAGAAAGGAAAAGATTGGAAACCTACCTATGGATTTACAGAAGAGCCACAGATTGATGATGATTATATTATGCCTTCTTTTTATTGTGAGAAACATCCTGAGTCAACATTTAACAAATTCATGAAAATATCTATCTTTTCAGGTGAAAGCAATTATACACTGGTGGATGGCGTATTTAAGGAGTATCGGTCCGCAAAAGTTCAAGTACGGAAAATACTCGAAAGTGCAGAGGAGACAAGAATAATCTTAAAGGAATATTTTGGGTTAGATTGGGATAATAAAAATTTGTAGATAAAATATGCGGAGGAGAAAAGTATGGAGAATGTGTTGATGGACTTAACGGTTGAATTGTCATTTGCAATTTTTTTACTGTTATGCGAGATTATTATGCTTGTTTATAGAGGCGTAAAATCAATAATTGATAAAAAGACTGCTTTATCAAAAGAGCAGATGAAAGAATCCTATCATTGGTTATTTGTACATTGTAATAAATGTATGGCTGATATAAGTAAGGAAAGCAATGTATGTGTTAAATGTGGGAAAGTTACAACGTCCGGGTTTATTAAAGTAGCCGATAAAATTGAAAAAAGAAGAAAGACGGTCAATAAATGGCTTATACGAATTGTATTACTTGCATTTGTTGTTATGATTCTGCTTGTTGTTACAGGTGCTGTCCCAATTGAAACAAT
This sequence comes from Lachnospiraceae bacterium, assembly GCA_051879415.1. Taxonomy (GTDB): domain Bacteria; phylum Bacillota; class Clostridia; order Lachnospirales; family Lachnospiraceae; genus NK4A136. Next base: position 18,009 of record JBJELZ010000011.1, on the reverse strand, counting down.
TTTAGATTTTGATGAAGGCTTGAGTCTATTTACGATTCTTAATGGATTTAAGGAAAATATAATTGGATGTATATGTTTTTATGCAGTAATAGTTGCGGGATGCTTATTTTTTGCAGCAGATTTTGTTTATGAAGGTCTTGATAATAAGTACTGGAAAAAGGTTACAAATAATATCATACAATATCAAAGAGAGATAAAAACAAATAGTCATTCACCAATCATTATTGACGAAAAAATGATAGAAAAAAATACAAAAGAAAAAGAAAGATACCTGGTTGATGAACAAAAAATGAGAAAAATCATAAGGAACAGATATCTGATCTTTTTAGTAGTAGTGGTAATAGGATTAGGTTTCTCATATGCAGCTATTTTATTGATTATGAAATTAATTATGTAAATATATGTATAGAAACACTTGCCAGAATTGAAAAAAATGAATAAAATACTAAGGGCGGCGATGATTGTTTGGTATCAAATGCCGTGATAAACCTGTGAGATCCAAGGCAGGAAAAAAGAATATAGGAAAAAGGTAGAGATTCAATGAAAAAAGTAGTGAAATTTGGTGGCAGCTCATTAGCAAGCGCAGAACAGTTTAAGAAGGTCGGCAATATTATTCGTGCCGATGAAAGCCGTGTATATGTAGTACCTTCTGCTCCGGGGAAGAGATTCTCTGAGGATACAAAGGTAACCGATATGCTTCTTCATGTATATGAAACAGCAAGTGCGGGCAAGGATATTACAGAGGAAATCAAAGCGATTAAGGCAAGATATGATGAGATTATTACCGGGCTTGAACTTAAGGACTTTACATTGGATCAGGAATTTGAGGAAATAGCCAATGTGTTAAAGACAGAGCCACAGAAGGATTATGCAGCTTCCCGCGGTGAGTTTTTAAATGGTAAGATTATGGCAGCCTATCTGGGTGTCCCCTTTATTGATGCAGCTGATGTTATTTTCTTTAATGAAGAGGGTAACTTGAACAATTATAAGACAGAAAAGGTGATGTCTGCAAGACTGGCAGAATGCGAACGTGCCGTTATTCCCGGGTTCTATGGTACAGGGAAGGATGGAAAGGTGAAGACATTTTCCCGAGGCGGTTCTGACGTAACCGGTTCTATCGTTGCACAGGCAAGCCGTGCAGATGTATATGAGAACTGGACAGATGTATCCGGTTTTCTTGTGGCAGATCCCCGTATTGTGCCCAATCCGAAACCGATTAAATATATCACGTATCGTGAACTTCGTGAGCTTTCATACATGGGTGCATCTGTACTTCATGAGGATGCTATTTTCCCGGTTCGTCACTGTGGTATTCCGATCAATATCCGCAATACCAATGCACCGGAAGATGCAGGAACATGGATTGTAGAAAGTACCTGTCAGAAGCAGGATTATGTGGTAACCGGTATTGCCGGTAAGAAGGATTTCTGTACAATTTTCATCAGCAAGGCAATGATGAATGCAGAGATTGGATTTGGAAGAAAAGTACTTCAGGCATTTGAAGAAAATGAAATTTCCTTTGAACATATGCCTTCCGGAATCGATACTATGACGATTGTTGTACATGAAGATGAATTCATGCACAAGGAGCAGAGCGTTGTATCGGCAATTCACCGTCTGGCAGAGCCGGATTCTGTTGAAATTGAGTCAGGTCTTGCACTGGTTGCAGTGGTAGGCCGCGGTATGAAATCTGCCAGTGGTACTGCAGGAAAGTTATTCAGTGCTCTTGCAAAAGAAGGCATCAACATCAAGATGATCGATCAGGGATCTTCTGAGTTGAATATTATTATCGGTGTAAAGAACAGTGATTTTGAAACTGCAATTAAGGCAATTTACAATACCTTTATTAAAGATTGATTATAATCTGAATGATTCGTGATTCATTATCGTTACAGAGGACGCAGATGGAAAATGTAAAACAATTTTTACCTGTTACAATGGAAGATATGAAAAAGAGAGGATGGTCCCAGGCTGATTTTGTTTATGTAATCGGAGATGCCTATGTGGACCATTCTTCGTTTGGTCCTGCAATTATCAGCCGGGTGCTGGAATCGCGCGGCTATAAGGTAGCTATTATTTCACAGCCGGATTGGAAGGATGAGGAATCCATTGCAGTATTTGGTGAGCCGAGACTTGGATTTTTGGTTTCTGCCGGGAATATGGATTCCATGGTCAATCATTTTACGGTGAATAAAAAGCGGCGTAGCACCGATGCCTATACGCCGGGAGGAAAAGCGGGAAAACGGCCGGATTATGCCACGATTGTTTATTGCAACCTGATCCGGAGGAAATATAAGAAAGTGCCCATTATAATCGGAGGAATCGAGGCAAGTCTGCGACGGCTGGCACACTATGATTATTGGTCTGACCGGCTGAAACATTCTATCTTAATGGATTCGGGGGCAAATCTTCTGATTTATGGAATGGGCGAATTGTCTGTTGTTGAAGTGGCCGATGCTTTAAATAGTGGTATTGCAGTGGAAGATATTACGTATGTGCCGGGAACAGTATATCGTGCGAAGGATGTAACAGATATTCTAAAGAGCCAGAACGGAATTATGCTTCCGGATTATGAGACCATTGCAGCAGACAAAATGGAATATGCCAGAAGTTTTTTCATCCAGTATCAGAATACGGATTTTGTTTCTGCGAGACCATTGATTGAGAAATACGGGGAGAAGCGTTATGTGGTGCAGAATCCTCCGTCCAGACCATTAACAACGCAGGAATTGGATGATGTCTATGAACTTCCCTATATGAACACCTATCATCCATCTTATGAAAAAGAGGGCGGTGTACCGGCGATTGCAGAAATCAAATTTTCCTTAACCAGTAACCGTGGCTGCTTTGGTGGCTGTAATTTCTGTGCCCTTACCTTTCATCAGGGAAGAATTGTACAGGCAAGAAGTCAGGAATCACTGCTTCGCGAGGCCAGAGAAATGACAAAAGATCCGCAGTTTAAGGGATATATTCATGATGTGGGTGGGCCCACGGCCAATTTCCGCCGTCCGGCATGTGATAAGCAGATGGAACATGGTGTATGTACCAATCAGCAGTGTCTTTATCCAAAGCCCTGTAAGAATATGAAGGTGGATCATCAGGATTATGTGAAGCTGCTTCGAAGGCTCAGGGAGTTACCGGGGGTAAAGAAGGTATTTATCCGTTCCGGGATACGATTTGATTATATGCTTGCAGATCAGGATGATACTTTTCTGAGGGAATTGTGCAAATATCACATCAGCGGTCAGCTTCGTGTGGCACCGGAACATGTGACGGATCATGTTCTTGATTTGATGGGCAAACCAAGAAATGAAGTTTATCAGGAATTTTGCCGTAGATTTGAGAAAATGAATGAAAAACTGGGTATGGATCAATATCTGGTACCCTATCTGATTTCTTCGCATCCCGGGTCTGACTTAAAAGATGCAATTGCGCTTGCGGAGAGTATCCGTGACATGGGATATATGCCGGAACAGGTGCAGGATTTTTATCCTACGCCTTCCACTATTTCTACCTGCATGTATTATACCGGAGTGGATCCCAGGACAATGAAGAAAGTCAAGATTACATCCAATCCTCATGAAAAAGCAATGCAGAGGGCTTTGATTCAGTACCGTAAGCCGGAAAATTATGAACTTGTGAAAGAAGCACTTCTTCGGGAAGGAAGACAGGATTTAATTGGATTTGATAAAACAAAATGTCTGATTCCACCAAGAAAATCTGTAAAGCTTACGGACGATAAGAATGAAATTCGAAAGAAAGGAAACAAAGTATGAAAAAGGAAATCATCAAAGAAGAGATTCAAAGGCTGATCATGCATGTAAAAAACAATCAGTCCGAGCAAAACGGAGAGGAAACCGTTGATTTGCTTTCCTTATTCAAAGACAGCAATGATGCCGACGACTGTATTTCAAGTTATAAGAAAATATATGATGTTTCAATTCCTATATGGCAAAGTACAATGGACTATCTTCATATAATGGCTAAAGAGAAGAATATGTTAAAGGTATTGGAAGAGAATGGGGAAGATATGGTTCGCGTGATTCAGTATATTGATGATTCCCGGAATGAGATCATCGAGGCTCTGTTACGGGACAATGGGGAAGAAATGGAAGATTTTCGCCCTTCAAAAGTATCCGGCGTTTTATTTGATTATTCAGGCGGACGACCGGAATATAGTTTTTATGTGGAATCAAATGAGGAATATCATTTCCATATTTACATCAGGGATGATATGTCTTTTGATGCAGGAGATATTAGTTAACCGGTATGTTGAATTGATTGCAGGAGGCAATATGTGGACCGTAGTAAGAATTGATGAGGCTGATTATGGGTGCGAAGAGCGAATGCCCGGAGAGCCTTTGATGGTATTGGTGACAATCGAATGTGATGACGGAAGAGAATGCCGGTTCGAGTGCGCAGAGGACTGGATTGTTCAGCAGGGCATTGCCGAAGGCGATGAATGGCCGGAAGATATTGAGGCGATCGAGGGTGAACAGGAACGAATTAATCGTATGGCAGACTGGATGGAGAAATATTATGATGAAATGAGGAGGATGGAAGAATGAAACGGAACCTTTTTTCTTTATTTCTTATCATGATATTCGGTGTATTGTTTATTAAATGTGGATTGGGGATACTTGGAGGTGCGTAATGGATAAGGTCTGGGAATTAGAATTAAATGAATATATACGCCAAGGCGAACCTGATAAAGTAGATAAAAGCAATGCCTGGAAAACTGCAATTGGTCTTCAAGATGTAGATGGATTAAAACCTTCTGAGTATTTAATAGAAACCGCTAAGGAACATATTGAAGGAAAAATCAGTATAACAGAGGCGGATAAACGAATTCATAGTTATTATGAAGAACGAAAAGACAGAAAAGAAATCGAGGAAGATACTAAGGAAGCAGATATTGTTTCAGTGAGAATAGCAAAATTGCTTGGTGAAAAAACATTTCAGTTTTCGCCGGTAGAATGGAAAAATATCCATCGAAAGCTTTTTGAGGGTGTATTTAATCATGCAGGAAAAATTCGTGATTACAATATTACAAAAAAAGAATGGGTATTGAAGGGAAATACAGTAATGTATGCTTCTTTTGACAGTATACGTGCTACGCTTGATTATGATTTTTTGCAGGAGAAGAATTTTTCCTATGAAGGATTGTCTTTGGAGGAATCTGTTCGACATATTGCAAAGTTTACTTCCGGAATATGGCAAATACATCCTTTTGGTGAAGGAAATACAAGATCAACAGCTGTTTTTATCATTAAGTATCTGAAAACATTTGGGTTTCATGTTAGTAATGAAACTTTTGCGGAGAATTCATGGTATTTTAGAAATGCACTGGTAAGAGCAAACTATAATGATTGGAAAAATGGAATACATGCAACTACCGAATTTTTGGAAATGTTTTTTGAAAATCTTTTATTGAATGCAGGTCACGAATTGAAAAACAGATATTTGCATATTGATTTTAAAGATCAAAGTGCAGTTCAAAGTGTAAACAATAATAATTCAAAGTGCAAAAATTGCACTTTGGAGGAGCTTGCAATTATGAATGAATTGATAAAAAAACCTGAGATTACGCAAAAAGAATTGGCAAGCATTATTGGTAAGTCTGAGAGAACAATAAAGACCAGAACTGTTGAAATGCAGGAGAAAGGACTAATCTGTCGAGAGAACGGTAAACGAAACGGGAAGTGGAAAGTATTGTATTAATTACAACTCTAGAATCAGGCTGCTTACGCCTGTATTGACAAAGAAAAATCAGAATGCTAGAATAGCAATATCTTAAGGAGAGAGGTGAAAAGATGAGGAGATAATTCACTTTTGATTACATGAATGTTTATGAAGTATGAGTGATATTGCTTATACTTTTTGTCATGTTGCCAAAAGTGGATTATGTTCTCATAACCTCTCTTTTTGTGTGCATAATGAAAAAGGAATCTTTCTTCTTGGAAATCATATGAGGTTGTGGTATGTAATGGAACTGTTTGGCAACAAACGGTTCTTATTTTTTAAGGAGGAATGTATATGGCACAAATCAGTGTAAATCATCTCACCTTTGGTTATGAGGGGAGTTTTGACTATGTTTTTGAGAATGTTTCATTTTCTATTGATACGAACTGGAAATTGGGGTTTATCGGCAGAAACGGAAAGGGAAAGACCACTTTCTTAAATCTGCTTCTGGGAAAATATCCATATGATGGTTCCATAGGTACAGCAACAAAGTTTGATTATTTCCCTTATGAAATCGGTGAATATCAAAAGGAAATGCCTGTTGCTGAATTCATGGAGGAGTTAAAACCGGAATGTGAAATGTGGAGGGTAATTTGTGAGCTGGAAGAGCTGTCAGAGAGTCCGGAAATTTTGTATAGACCATACGGCACTCTTAGCCCCGGAGAACGTACCAAGGCCTTGCTGGCGATTCTGTTTTCGGAAGAAAATGAATTTCTCCTGATAGATGAACCGACGAATCATCTGGATCAGGATGCCAGAGAGTGTGTGAAAAATTATCTGGCTTCCAAGAAAGGCTTTATACTGGTGTCTCATGACAGGGATCTGCTGGATGCCTGTACGGATCATTGCCTGGTATTGAACCGGTGCAGCATTGAAGTACAAAATGGTAATTTCTCAACCTGGTGGGAGAATAAGCAGCGTAAAGATCAGTTTGCCATGACAGAAAATGAGAAACACCGGAAGGAAATCCGGAAGTTGAATCAGGCGGCAGAACGGGTATCCAAGTGGGCAGATAAAAACGAAGGCACCAAAATAGGATTCGATCCGCTCAAAGAGCATGACAGATGTATCAGTACAAGGAGCTTTATTGGTGCAAAAACCAAAAAGATGCAGAGCAGGGTAAAGCAGATGGAAAAGCGTATTGATAAGGAGATCGAAGAAAAAGAGGGCCTTCTGCAGGATATAGAATCACCAGTAGATCTGAAATTGCTTCAGCTTACGCACCATAAAAAGACCCTTGTCAATGTGAAAGATTATAGCCTGAAATATAAAGATGCTAATCAACCGGTATTTGAAGGGGTGTCTTTTACGATTGAAGCAGGGGAGCGAATTGCGTTATCCGGAAAAAACGGATGTGGAAAAACAACGTTGATTAAAAAACTCCTGCAAAAATGTAATTCGAATTCCATATCGGTTGAAGTGTCGGAAGAAGGAATATGCGAAGCAGCAAGCGGACTGATCATTTCCTATGTTGGGCAGGAAACAGCAGGATTAAAAGGTAGTATTACAGATTATTGTAAAGAACATAATTTGGATAAAAGTCTGTTTTGTTCCATACTCAGGCAGCTTGATTTTGAAAGGGATCAGTTTTTAAAGAAGATAGAAAATTATTCCGAGGGGCAGAAAAAGAAAGTACTGTTAGCAACAAGCCTACTGACACCGGCGCACCTTTATATTTGGGATGAACCACTAAATTATATCGATGTTTTCTCACGGATGCAGTTGGAAAGGTTGATTTTAGAATACAATCCAACCATGTTATTTGTTGAACACGATGGGAGATTTTGTGAAAAAATAGCGACTAAGGTAGTGAATTTAAGTATCATGGCTAGCCATCGCAACAGCGATTTGGTATAGTATAGCTGTATTGTTTTTAAACCAGAGCGGCTCTGCAGATACCGGAAAGGCAGGAATACGTGTGGAAAAATTAGTTAGTATTATCGTTCCGTGCTATAATGCGGAAAATTATATTGATCGATGTGTAGATTCCCTGGTGAAACAGACGCTTGGTCTTAATTGTATGGAAATCATTTTAGTGGATGATTGTTCTACGGACAGTACATGGGATCATTTGACTGCGTTGGAACATCAGTATCCCGAATCAATTATTGTGATTCATTGTGATGAAAATGGAAGGCAGGGAAGAGCCAGAAATATTGGATTGCAGTATGCAACAGCATCCTATATAGGATATGTGGATGCCGATGACTGGATTGAACCGGATATGTATGAAAAGCTATATCAAAAGTGTTCAGAAAATAATTGCGATATTGCGATGTGTCAAAGCTGGAGGGAATACGACAAAATTCCGGAAAAACCATCCGGGAAAACAGGAAAGGATGATCGGATTTTACAGATTGATACGTTGGAGAAAAGAAAGCTGTTTCTTGCGTGTAGTTCCATTGGTTTTGAGGTATGGAATAAACTGTATAAAACAGAATTGTTAAAGCAAAATGCTATCTATTTTCCGGAGAAACTGGCATATGAGGATCATTATTTCTGTATGCTCTTGTACTTTTATGCAGAGCGCGTATACATTCTGGAAGAAAGATTATATCATTATGTTGTTAATGAACAATCTACTGTAATGGTGAATGGGGCACACCATCATTTTGATATATTAACTGTGGATATGATGCTGTGGGAGGAGTGTTCCAAAAGAGGTTTTGTAAAGCAGTTTCGGTTTGAATTGGAATATCAGTTCCTATCCTTATGCTATTTGGGGTCTGTTAAAATGTTGTTGCTTAGACTTTCTGAGATTCCCTATGACTTTTTTATGGAATTAAAAAAGGAAACGCTGCTTCGGGTTCCTGATTATCATGCCAATCCATATGTCCATGAGCTGGTTACCGATAGTAATAAAATCCTGCTGGAGCTGCTGGATAAAGACATGGCGGAAAATGAGTTAAAACTGTTCTTTCAAACTTTAAGAGAATATGTTAAAAAGGGAAGTATCAGTATATAGAGAGTGTTGGAGCAAAACAGGAAAGCGTTGGTAACATGAGATGATTCAGATAAAACAGGAGGAAAAGTATGTATCAGGCAAAAGAAGACAGATATGATCAGATGAAATATATGCGTTGCGGTAAGAGCGGCATTCTCCTCCCGAGGGTGGCACTTGGTCTGTGGCACAACTTCGGATCGGTTGATTGTTTTGAGAATATGAAGGACATGCTGTTTGAAGCATTTGACAGAGGAATCACACATTTTGATCTGGCAAATAATTACGGGCCGGTATATGGTTCTGCAGAAGAAAATTTTGGACGTATCATGGAAAGTGATCTGCGTCCTTATCGTGATGAGATGATCATTTCCACGAAGGCAGGATATGATATGTGGCCGGGACCTTATGGCGATCATGGTTCAAGAAAGTATTTGATGGCGAGTATCGACCAGAGTTTAAAACGTATGAAATTAGAGTATGTGGACATCTTTTATCATCACAGACCGGATCCGGAGACTCCGCTGGAAGAGACGATGGGAGCACTTTCCGATATTGTAAAGCAGGGAAAGGCATTGTATGTTGGTATTTCCAATTATCATGCGGAGGAGCTGAAAAAAGCGGCAGAGATTTTAAAGGAAAAAGGTACGCCGCTTTTGATCACGCAGCCTAATTATAATATGTTTGACCGATGGGTGGAAAGGGACGGATTGCTGGATGCAGCAGCGCAGTGCGGCTGTGGCGTGATCTGCTTTAGTCCGCTTGCGCAGGGGATGCTGAGCAATCGATATCTGAATGGAATTCCAAAGGACAGCCGTGCGGCAAAAAATCATTTTCTGCAAAGTTCGAGCATTACGGAAGAAAAGCTTTGCATGATTCGAAAGCTGGATGAGATTGCACAGGGCAGGGGACAGAGCCTGGCACAGATGGCACTTAGCTGGGTGCTTCGTGAGAATAAGGTAACGACAGTATTGATAGGTGCAAGCCGCAAAGAACAGATTATTGATAATGTGAAGATTGTGGAGCATTTGGATTTTACAGCAGATGAGCTTGCTGCAATTGATCGAATATTTGCCCCGGATAAGTAAAAAAATCCTGTACGGGATATAGAGGTTAAGCTAAGAATGAAAAACAGAAATGATTATACAGTTATATTTAAAATTGTCGGGCCAATTTCATTTCAATACTTAATGACATCTTTAGTCAGTGCATCAGATGCGTTCATGTTAGGATTTCTGGATCAGAAATCGTTGTCTGCATCTTCTCTGGCAACCCAGGTGGCATTTGTATACAGCCTGTTTTATTGTGCTTTTGTGTCCGGATTTAATGTGATGGGGGCACAGTATTGGGGAAAAGAGGATAGAAAAAGTGTAGAAAAGGTAATTACGATTGCGCTTCGGTATGCGGTAATTGTAGGACTGGTTTTCTCACTGGTTACCGCATTTTTGCCGGATAAAGTTATGCGGATCTTTACACCGGAGGAAGCGTTGATAGAAGAGGGTGCCCGGTATTTAAGAACGGTTTCACTTTCCTTTGTCCTGACCGGTATATCACAGATTTATTTTGGAGTGTTAAAGGTCTGTGACCGGGCCGGGCTCAGCTCGTTGATCGGTTCCCTTTCAGTTGTCATTAATATCGTATTAAATGCAGTATTCATTTTTGGAATTGGCCCCTGCCCTGCCATGGGTATTGTGGGAGCTGCACTGGCAACGGTGATTGCCCGTACGTTTGAGGTGGTTCTGGCACTAATCATTGTCAGAAAATATGATTGTCCGAATACAAAACTGCAATATCTTTTCCATGGAAAGGATGCGAAACTGCTGAAGGATTATCGGACGTATTCGTTGCCGATTCTGATCAATCAGCTTGGCTGGGGATGTGGTGTAACCATGTATTCAGTCATCATGGGGCACCTTGGTAACGATGCCGTAGCAGCCAATTCCATTGCAAATATTGTCAGAACCATGATTGCAAGCTTCTGCTGGGGTGTTGCTGCAGCGGTAGGTATCGTGATTGGTGGACTGCTTGGGAAAAATGAACTTGAGGAGGCAAAAAGGCTTGGAGGTAAATATGTCAGACTATCCATCTGGATTGGCGTGGCTTCCGATGTTTTTATCGTCTGCCTGATTCCGATTATCCTGCGTGTCATTACCCTGACACCGACAGCCATGGTGTACCTGAAGGGCATGCTTTTTATGGCAGCATATTACATCATTGGCAATTCCTTGAATTCCACTATTATTTCAGGTATCTTTCCGGCAGGAGGAGATACAAAATTCGGAATGTGCTGTGATTTGATTACCTTGTGGCTTGTGGTAGTTCCTTTGGGATGTCTCTTTGCCTTTGTGGTAAAAGCACCGGTTATGGTAGTTGCATTTATTCTGACGCTGGATGAATTTGTTAAGATTCCTGCGGTTTACATTCATTATAAACAATATAATTGGGTTCGGAACATAACGCAGGAATAGCTGTTTGTTTTTTAGGCTGCCTTTAGTCATAGGTGATATGCTGTTGTGAAAAGGAGGTGTCAGAATGAGACTGTTGATTGCGGAAGACGATCCGAGGTTATTAAAAACATTAATACATATTTTTGAAAACAATAAATTTATAGTGGATGGTGTTTCCAACGGAGAGGATGCACTTACCTTTGCGGAGTCGGAAGAATATGATGGTCTGGTGCTGGATATTATGATGCCCGGACTGGATGGCATACAGGTTCTTCAAAGGTTGCGGAAGCAAAATATTACGACCCCGGCTCTTTTCCTGACGGCACGTACGGAAGTATCCCAACGGGTGGAAGGATTGGATGCCGGTGCAGATGACTATCTTCCCAAACCATTTGCTACGGATGAGCTTCTTGCCAGGACGAGAGCGATGCTCAGGCGGAAGGATAATTATGTACCTGATCTTTTGAATTTTCACGGGGTGACGCTGAATCGTTCTACTTATCAGCTGATTTATGAAGGTCGGATGATGATTTTGAGCGGAAAGGAATTTCAGCTTTTGGAAATGCTGATGCAAAACCCCGGGATCGTAGTTTCTACCGAGCAGTTTATGTCGCATATTTGGGGATGGGATTCCAATGTGGATACCAGTGTGGTTTGGGTACATATTTCCAACCTGCGAAAGAAAATGAATTCGCTCCAAGCCCCGTTGGAAATCCGGTTTGTCAGAAATGCCGGATATGTTCTGGAGGAAAAGAAATGATCTACAACTTGCGGAGAAAGTTTATTCTGATTAGTGGAGTTTCTATTTTCTTTGTTCTTCTTGGAATATTTACCATGCTATGTTATACAAGCCGTATGCAGTTGAATAATACCATGGATATTTTGACGGATGCTATTGCGGAAAATAACGGGGTATTTCCAAGATTTGAAGAAGCTGGTCGGGGACCTTCGGCAGAAAGACCTACGCGGGGAGATGTTATAACCGAGGAAACAGCGTACCGTACACGCTTTTTTACCGTATGGCTTGGGGATGACAGCCGGGTAGAAAGGGCCAATGTGGATTCGATCTTTTCCATATCAGAAGCACAGGCGCAGGAATATGTAACGGCTGCGCTGGAAAAAAAGACGGTAAGAGGATGGGTGGAGAATTACCGTTTTAAGGTGTTCGATACAGATAACAAAAAAGCGATTGTTTTTGTAAATGGCGATATGGAACGCATGATGTCAAACCGCTTTTTGCTTAATACACTTCTGGTTCTGACCGGAAGCGGTCTGGTTGTCCTTATTTTAATCATCATGCTCTCCAAATGGGCGGTTCGTCCCGTTGCAGAAAGTTATGAAAAGCAGAAACAGTTTATCACGGATGCCAATCACGAATTGAAAACGCCTTTGACATTGATTTTGACAAATCTGGATATTGTAGAATCAGAGATTGGAAAAAATGAGTGGCTGGATGATATGCGCAGCGAAGGGGAACAAATGAGAATGCTGATCAATCAGTTGGTCATATTGTCCAGAATGGATGAGGATCAGTCCAATCTTATTTTTTCTACGTTTGATTTAAGTGCTGTGGCACAGGATATGGTATCTGAATTTCAGACTATGGCGGAAGAACGACAGAAGGAACTGAATGTCTGGATTGAGCCATCACTTATGTATCAGGGAGATGAAGAACTGATTCGACGCATGCTTGGGATTCTTCTGGATAATGCGGTAAAATACTGTGACAGCGGTGGAACAATAACAGTTTCGGTCTATAAAAAACGGCATCCTGTAATTGTCATTGAAAATACCTATTGTGATGTGGGTAGTCTGGAATTGGAAAGGATTTTTGACCGGTTTTACAGGGCGGATAAATCCCGTACATTTGACGGAAGTTTTGGTGTGGGATTGTCCATTGCCAGAGCAATCGTAAAGAATCATCATGGTGAAATCAAGGCATACAAAAAGGAAAAGAATATTGGATTCAAGGTAGAATTCAAATAAGTTATTACAAACTCTCTGCACTAAAATATTGGAATAAAGACTACGGAATGCGAAGGAACCATAACGCTAAATGGCTCCTTCGTTTTTTATTTTCATATTTTGTTCACAAAAGCCTTTAGGGGCACTTTAGGCAGCTCCTATATACTGATAATCGTAAATAAAAAGAAATTCCCGGCAGACGATAACAGACCGGAGTGAAAAGATGGGAGTGTGATCAGTATGAAAGAATTATCCTGTAAAGTTGTACCGGATGTGCCAATAGGGTTTCCAATTTCTTATCAGGAAGTAAAGGAAATGTATATGTTATATACCTGTGCGATGCGGGAAATGAGTGCAAAACTGGAAAATCTAAGTCAGGAATTTGAATTGGGGAAAGAACGAAATCCGATACAGCACTTAAGGCATCGTATCAAAACTCCGGAGAGTATCCGGAATAAGATGCTTCGGCTGGAACTGCCACTGGAATATGATGTTATGCGGGATAATATTTTCGATATTGCCGGTGTCCGTGTTATCTGCTCCTATATAGATGATATCTATGAGATTGCCGATATGTTGAGCCAGCAGGATGATATTACGGTAATACGTAGAAAAGATTATATTGCATCCCCAAAGCCAAATGGATATCGAAGCTATCATCTTATAGTACAGATTCCTGTTTATCTGTCGAAGGAAAAGCAGATGATTCCGGTGGAAATTCAAATGCGCACGCTGGCAATGGATTTTTGGGCATCTCTGGAACATCCGTTACGTTATAAGTCAGAGATCAATGTGCCAGATTCCATTCGTCAGAAATTAACAAATCTTGCAGGCGATATGTTCAAGGCAGATACCGAAATGCAGCAGATTCATCAGGAGATGCTGCAATCATCGCTGGTTCCGCTTGCTTAGATAAAAGAAGTAAGATTTGGAAAGGAGGATACCAATTGCAATTCAGACATGAAATAAAACATGAAATCAGTCATCTGGATCTGTTGATTTTAAGACAAAGGCTTGGTGCCGTGATGCGGCCGGATAGCCATGCAGTAAACGGACAATATGTAATTCGAAGTCTTTATTTTGATAATCCGGATGACAAAGCATTACGGGAGAAACTGGACGGTGTCAATATCCGGGAAAAGTACCGTCTGCGCCTGTATAATAATGATCCATCCATGATTCATCTGGAACGAAAATATAAGCACGGTGGACTTGGGTACAAAGAGACAGCCTGTCTTACTGCAGAGCAGGCAAGAACAATTGTGGCAGGAGATACAGGCTGGATGTCAGACAGTAATAATGCTGTTATTTGCAACTTTTATGATCACATGCGAAATGAGGGGCTGGTGGCAAAGGTAATCGTAGATTATACCCGTGAACCTTTTGTATATGCTCCGGGAAACGTCCGTGTGACATTGGATTATGATATCCGCACAGGAATGAGGTGTACGGATTTTCTTAATCCGGAATGCTTGACCATTCCTGTGAGAGATTCTCCCTGTATTCTTGAAGTAAAATGGGATAATTTTTTGCCGGATATTATCCGCGATGCAGTGCAGTTGGAGGACAGAAGGTGTGGTGCTTTTTCCAAATACGCTGCCTGTCGTATGTATGACTAATTTTTTAACAAATCAAAGGAGAATGAAACCTATGAATTTCGATGATGTCTTTAAATCCAGTTTTCTGGAAAATGTAGCTTCTGTAAGTATTCTTGATATGCTTTTAACCATTGTACTTTCCTTTTGCATCGGTATGTTTATTTTTCTGATCTATAAGAAAACTTACCGTGGTATTATGTATTCCGCAGGATTTGGTACGACGTTAATTGCTCTGACCATGATTACTGCTATTGTTATCCTTGCCGTTACCTCCAATGTGGTTTTGTCCCTTGGTATGGTAGGAGCACTGTCAATTGTTCGTTTCCGTACCGCAATCAAAGATCCGCTTGACATTGCGTTTTTGTTTTGGTCGATTGGTGCAGGCATTATTCTGGCTGCAGGTATGATTCCCCTGGCAGTGATTGGCAGTGTGGTCATCGGTCTGATATTACTGATTTTTGTAAACAAAAAGTCAGATATGCATCCCTATATGGTGGTGCTAAACTGTGATAATCATGATGCGGAGGTAAAAGCAAAGGAATTTCTTGCTCAGAAGGTTGCTCGCACTACCATTAAAAGCAAATCCGCTGTAAAGGGATCAATAGAATTGAATATTGAAGTCCGTCTGAAGGAAGATGATACTGATTTTATCAACATTCTTGCAGATATGCCAGGTGTTAACAGTGCGGTAATCGTTTCCTATAATGGCGATTATATGGGGTGATGTTATGTCTGGAAGTAAATATTTTGAAAAAGTTGCCTGGGGTGTTACAGCTTTGATGCTGGTTGTTACCATTTTATTTATGCAGGGTGCAGATCTTGGGCTTGAGGTTATGACACGCACCATAGGATATGAAAACAGGCTGTTTGATAATACAAAGGTACATACCATTGATATTGTTATGGAGGATTGGGATGAATTTATTGCCAATGCAACCAGCGAAGAATATTATACAGCTAATTTGATAATTGATGGGGAAGTCTGTAAAAATGTGGGGATTCGTGGAAAAGGCAATACCTCGTTGTCTACAGTATCGTCTCTTGGCAGTGAACGCTACAGTTTCAAAGTTGAGTTTGATCATTATGACAGTTCTAAAACCTATCATGGTCTGGACAAATTGAGTCTGAATAATTTGATTCAGGATTCTACCATGATGAAGGATTATCTGACCTATACCCTGATGAATGAGTTTGGTGTAGCGGCTCCGTTATGCAGCTATGCATATATTACTGTCAACGGTGAGGACTGGGGACTGTATCTGGCAGTGGAAGGTGTGGAAGAAGCTTTCCTTGAGAGAAATTATGGCTCAGATTATGGTGAACTGTATAAGCCGGATAGCATGAGTGGTGATAATTTTGGCAGTGGAGGTTTTGAACAGAATCATACACCACCGGATCATACGGAAGGTGGCAGGGATTCCGGACATTCCCATGAATATAACAGACCGGATATGTCAGAAATGCCGGAAATATCGGAAATGCCGGATATGTCAGAGATGCCGGATATGTCAGAGATGCCGGATATGTCAGAGATGCCGGATATGTCAGAGATGCCGGATATGTCGGAAATGCCGGAAATGTCAGAAATGCCGGATATGTCGGAAATGCCGAATATGCCGGAAATGCCCGGAGGTGGCGAATCTGGTGGTATGGGTTCTAAAGATGTGAAGCTGCAGTATATTGATGATACTATAGACAGTTATCAAAACATTTGGAACAGCGCCAAGACAGATATCACCGAAGCAGATCAGAGGCGGCTTATCGAGTCCCTGAAAGGGCTGTCTGATGGTGAAGATATAGAATCCGTGTTGGATATAGATGCCGTACTTCGTTACTTTGTGGTGCATAACTATGTATGCAATGGCGATAGCTATACAGGTTCCATGATCCATAATTACTATCTGCATGAAGAAGATGGGCAGTTGGCAATGATCCCGTGGGACTATAATTTGGCATTCGGTACCTTTCAGGAAAGTGACGCACAGAGTACAATCAATACACCCATTGATTCTCCAATAGACAATGGCTTCAGTGAAGACATTGGCTTCAGTGAAGACATTGGCTTCAGTGAAGACATTGGATTCGGTGAAGACCGGCCTATGTGGAACTGGATTGTGGCAAATGAGGAATATACAGAATTGTATCACCAGTATTTCTGCGAGTTTTTGGATACGGTGGATATTCAGAGTATTATTGACGATGCATATGATCTAATAAAAGACTATGTGGAGAAAGACCCCACAGCCTTCTACTCCTATGAAGAATTTGAAACAGGTGTAGAAACCCTGCGTGAGTTTTGTACCTTGCGGACAGAAAGTATTACAGCACAGCTTGCAAATGGTGAAACAACCGAACGGATGGATTATGCAGATGCAACAGACCTTTCCTTGTCCGATATGGGATACATGAATATGGGTGGTGGCGGAATGCCAAATAGACCTGATGAGAGGAATGATTTCCCGAAATATAACCTTGACATCGAAAACGAGCGTTAACTATAATATAATTGTATGAAAAAATTATGGGATAGGGAGAAAACGGCTTGGAAAAAAAGACTACAAGGGAAAGAATTTTAGATTCGGCACTGACATTGTTTTCTGAAAAGGGATATGACGGTGTGGGTGTTGATCTGATTGCTGAGAAAGCGGAATTAAAGGGTCCTTCCATTTATAAGCATTTTAAAAGTAAAGAAGAAATTCTGGATGTACTGATTGTGAATGTTGAAGGCTATTATGAGGAAAATTTTGGCTCGGAATCGCACTTGGGGGAGATCCCGGCCTCAATAGAAGAACTGATCGATATTTCATTGAAGAGAATTCAGTTTACGCTGCATGACGATGTGATAAAGAAGACGAGAAAAATTCTGGCCATGGAACAGTTTAGAAGTCCCCGTATCGCGAAGCTTTTTTCGAGATATAGTATGGACGGCATACAGGGAATGTATCAGAAGATTTTTCGGAAAATGATGGATGCAGGTATTATTAAGCAGGATGATCCACAAATGCTTGCCATGGCGTTTGCCGCACCGATTACCCTTCTTATACAGATGTGTGACCGGGAGCCGGAGCGGGAGCAGGAAGCAGTAAAATTGACCAAGGAATATTTGAATTATGTTGCAAAAAAAATAAAATAAGGATACCTATGAGGAGGGAAGTACAATGGAAGAAAAGTTTTTTTATGAAAATGATGTCAGGGTAACAGAATCGGCGGTTAAGGTGCTTAGATGGTTAATCGTGGTATTTCCGGTATTAATCATTTTATCTGTTGCAGGAATCTTTCAGTCTGAGTTAAAGAACCTGATTATTCTGACTGCAGT
>JBJELZ010000010.1:0-4186 GCA_051879415.1 Lachnospiraceae bacterium | reverse complement strand
AGAAACGATAGTTTCAGACCACGAGTAACTGGTTGTACGTTTAAGAGAGTATGGGCAAGTTGTTATCTATAATTTTCCTGTATGCTTCTTTGTGTGCAAACCCTTTACCTGTTTAGGAAAAGGGTTTTTTGATTGTGTTGTCAAAACATTGTTTCTGACTTACATATTTAAGAAAAATATAATGACAGGTTCAACTTGTCGAAGGAGGAAACATGAAGAAAAAAGTAGTAGCATTATTGATGGTAGCGTTGGTAGGAACATTCTGTGTGACAGGATGTAGAAACAGTAAAGAGACCGCAGCAGATAATCCTGTAGAATCAGAAGTGGAGAATGTTCAGGCTGAAACAAATGAAACTGTTGATACAGTTGAAACTGCTGTTGCAGATAATGCAGAAGGAGAGACTGATCAGGAAGCAGCAGATGAGGTGGCAGCACTGATTGATGCAATTTATGTGCAGGAAAGAACAGATGAAACAGACAGGCTATGTGCTGAAGCGAAAGCTGCCTGGGATGCGTTGACAGATGCTCAGAAAGAACTGGTAGAGGGAGTGAATGCGGATCCGGATTATTTTGGAAGAGATACCGGTGATGCGTCTGCGGATGATCCGCGTAATCAGGATGAAATCGGTGAAAATGAGATTTTGGTTGTGAGCTTTGGTACGTCTTTTAATGACAGCCGTGTGCTTGATATCAAGGGTATTGAAGATGCTTTGCAGGAGGCTTATCCGGATTGGTCTGTGAGAAGAGCATTTACAGCCCAGATTATTATTAATCATGTGCAGGCACGTGATGGTGAGTGTATTGACAATATAGACCAGGCGCTGGAACGTGCAGTGGCAAATGGTGTCAAGAATCTTGTGATTCAGCCTACCCATTTAATGCATGGAGCAGAGTATGATGAAATGATGGAAGCGGTTGCTGCATATGAAGATAAGTTTGAAACGGTAAATGTAGCAGAACCACTATTAGGTGAGGTGGGAGCAGATGCAACTGTAATCAATGCTGATAAAGCACTTGTTGCAGAGGCAGTTACTATGGAAGCAGTACAGGATGCAGGTTATGATAGTCTGGATGCAGCAAAAGAGGATGGTGTTGCATTTGTATTTATGGGGCATGGGACATCTCATACCGCAAAGGTATCGTACAGTCAGATGCAGACACAGATGAGCGAACTTGGTTATGATAATGTGTTTATTGGAACAGTAGAAGGGGAACCTGAGGAGACTTCATGTGAGGCAGTGATTGATGCGGTGGCACAGGCTGGCTATACGAGAGTAGTACTCCGTCCACTGATGGTGGTTGCCGGAGATCATGCGAACAATGATATGGCAGGAGATGATGAGGATTCCTGGAAGAGCATGTTTATTGCATCCGGTATGTTTGACAGCGTGGATACACAGATTACAGGTCTCGGTTCTATTGATGCTGTTCAGCAGCTTTATGTGACACATACGCAAAATGCAATGAATCAGTAGAGGGTAATATGATGAAAAGAAAACAAAGTATAATATTTAGTATATTATTGCTGATTTGTTCCCTGATTTGTGGTTGCGGGGAAAAGAACAGTGTACAGGAAAATGCATCTGTGACATTATCTTCTGCCGATGCAGAAACAGAGAGAACTTCTGCACAGGATGAGATGGAAGCGGAAGAAGAAAAAGCGGTCATTCCGGATGGAATATATACAGTAGATTTTGATACAGACAGCAGCATGTTTCATGTAAGTGAAGCATGTGATGGCAAAGGTATTCTGACAGTAGAAAATGGGGAAATGACAATCCATATTTCACTTATGTCAAAAAATATTGTAAACCTTTATCCGGGACTTGCTGAGGATGCAGTGAAAGCTGGAGCAGAGCTCCTAATGCCAACAGAGGATATAGTTACATATAGTGATGGTTTGACGGAGGAAGTCTATGGCTTTGATGTTCCGGTTCCTGTACTGGATGAGGAATTTGATCTTGCATTGGTTGGTACAAAGGGAACATGGTACGATCATAAGGTGATAGTCTCCAATCCGGAACCACTGGAGGATGGGGTGCAGACTGAAAATACCCTTCAGCTGGAGGATGGCATTTATACCATTGAACTTGCCTTTGAAGGTGGGAGCGGTAGGGCAGAGGTCTTATCTCCGGCAACGGTTACGGTATCAGGAGAAACCGTGACTGCAACGATTCAATGGAGTAGTCCAAATTATGATTATATGATTGTAGATGGAGAAAAGTATCTGCCAATCAATACAGAAGGAAATTCTACATTTGAGATCCCGGTTCTCTTTTTTGATCAACCGATGGATGTTATTGGTGATACTGTGGCAATGAGTACGCCACATGAGGTTGAGTATATTCTCACATTTTATTCTGATACAATGGAACCGGCAGAATAAGAGGTACTTTAGGATGAGAAGAAAGACAATTGTTGCAATATGTCTGGTTTTGATGGGACTGCTGGGGCTGCATGGCTGTGGCAGTCCTTCTTCCTGTTACAACAATAATTATACTGCAGACAACGTTCAGGATCATGCAACAGAAGGTTCACTTGTTTATGAAAGTAGCTTGGAACTCCAATATGCTGAAAATTTTTCAGTAGATTATTACGAAGGCGGCTATAGAATGCTGACAACGACAATGGATGGCCAAAGATTTTTAATTGTTCCGGAGGGCAAGGAGATTCCTGAAAATTTAGAGAAAGATATTGTAGTGCTGCAGCAGCCAATGAAGAACATCTATCTGGTTGCATCAGCAGTCATGGATATGTTTAGTGCATTAGACGGTTTGGATGCTGTTACTTTTTCAGGACAGAAAGAAGAAAACTGGTATATTGAAGAAGCAAAAGAAGCAATGGCAAATGGAGATATGTTCTATGCAGGGAAATACAGCAAGCCTGATTATGAATTGCTTGTTTCAGAAGGGTGCACGCTGGCAATTGAAAACAGAATGATTTCACATTCACCGGAAGTTATTGAAGAACTGGAATATTTTGGAATACCGGTTATGATTGAATATTCAAGTTATGAATCACATCCATTGGGAAGAGTGGAATGGATTAAGTTTTTTGGCGCCCTGCTTGGGAAAGAAGAGGAAGCAGAGCAGATATTCGAAAATCAGACAGCAATTTTAGAAAGAGTATCAGCAGACGAAAGGACGGATGAGACAGTTGCTTTCTTTTTTGTTACGTCAAATGGACTGGTGCAGGTACGACAATCTTCTGATTATGTACCCAAGATGATAGAACTTGCAGGTGGAAAATATATTTTTGAAAATTTAGGGGATTTTGAAACGAAACGTTCTACCATGAATATGCAGGTGGAGGAGTTTTATAACGGCGCCAGGGATGCAGATTTTCTAATCTATAACAGTTCCATTGACGGAGGGGTTTCCAGTATAGAGGAACTTCTTGATAAATGTGAGGTATTGGCCGATTTTAAGGCAGTTCAGGAAGGAAATGTCTGGTGTACTACAAATGATATGTATCAACAGTCTTTGTCAATTGGATATTTAATTGAGGATATTCATGCCATGCTGTCTGGCGAAGGGGACGATAATATGCACTATCTTTTCCGTTTGGAATAAAAGAAAGGGTGATAGGATCACTATGCAGAAAAAAAGAAGGTACAGATATATAAGGGCATTTATTTTTCTTGGTATAGGAGTTGCAATCTTTCTGGCTCTTAATATCTGTATTGGCAGCGTAGGTATTACATTACCGGATATAGTAGGGTCATTGACAGGCCAGGAGAATAATGAAACGATAATGAGGATTTTATGGGATATACGACTGCCGAGAACACTGGCAGTTATCATACTTGGCGGGGCACTTTCCCTTGCGGGATATCTTTTGCAGACTTTTTTTCATAATCCCATAGCTGGTCCGTTTGTTCTTGGTATTTCTTCGGGAGCAAAAATGGTAGTAGCTTTGGTAATGGTATTTTTTCTGGGAAGAGCAGTCAGAATTACTTCTGCACATATGATTATGGCTGCATTTGTGGGTGCATTGTTGTCTATGGGATTTGTACTGCTGTTATCTCGCAGAGTAGAGGGTATGTCAATGCTGGTGGTCAGCGGTGTTATGATTGGATATATTTGTTCAGCGATAACGGAGCTGACTGTAACTTTTGCAGATGATGCCGACATTGTAAATCTTCATAACTGGTCACAGGGTAGTTTTTCCGGAATGACATGGGATC
>JBJELZ010000009.1:0-4245 GCA_051879415.1 Lachnospiraceae bacterium | reverse complement strand
ATTTACTTGCATACATTTCATTTCACAAATACCCCCTTTAAACATTTTTGCACTCAATATTTATCAACTCTGCTTTCATAAAACTAATTCCTCTCCAAACTATAGGCTATATATCTACTGTTATCATATATCACACCTACTCTTTCTATAAACCTCCATTTCATTATTATATAATTCTATCAATTTAGTCATACTCTTTCTTATTCATCATTGTATATCCGCACTTCTATTTTGCACAATACGCTACTTAGTAAAAAAAGACCTCTATAGGTGAAATATACATAAGATGTATGATTGTACGATGCAAAAATCCCGGGAACATTCCTCCACACATTCCCGGGATCTCTCACTTAGCAGACCGCTATCTTTATTACCATTGGTTTCCAATACTTCGGTACAAACCTCCTTCCCAATACCCCCTTCACAGTACTGCTGACATTCTTCTATCGGAATTATAAACTGTGCTACAATATCGAAGTCTTTATCGGACTTAAGATGCTCTGCATATTCTTGGTCATAACCAGAAATGCGATACTTTCCTTCTGAACCAACCGCACTGCCGGATAAGTTGATAACCCACAGGAATTCATCGTTTCCACGATAGATAATACGTTCCACGAAACTATCTATCATTTCTTCGCACACCTTAATCCTTTCTACATTCACAAAAGTATTCTATATTTGTATTCTTAACTACAGATGTGGCATATCCGTTTGGAAGATTATCATATCTTTTTGATAACAGATCACATCCCTCTCCACAATGAATCAAATAATGTGACAATTTTTTCCTACTGCAATTTATTGGTCTTTTCAGTCCTTTCACTATTTATGCAAATAATATTTTTAAATCTTCTGCTATCTTTTTACTCAATATTTAATAGACAATTGTCTGCAAATTGGTCAATTCTTCAAGTACACTAAAATCACTGACTGAATTATTTTCCATATATAAAAAACTCAAATGAGATAAATCCCCCAAAACACTAATGTCATTAATCCGGTTATCCGCAATATCCAGTTTTTCTAAGTTTATTAAATTGACTAAAGAACTAATGTCACTAATTTGATTACTGTTAATACATAAGCATTCAAGATTTGTCAGCATAGCCAGTGGACAGATATCACTAATTTCATTAAATGCAAGATGGAGTTCTTTCAAATTTGTCATTCTATTAGCTACACCTGTCTATTGTCAAGCTCACAACTCCCTAGCTTTCAGATAATATATCATCCAGCATTCCCATGTGCGCTGCTCTAATTCATACCCATTACAATAATAACTGTCCTGTTCGGTAAAGAGTCCGTCCCTGTCCTCATCCACCCGGACAAAGCTGTCCTTCAGAACAACTTCTACATCATTGAAGTCATTACAGATCTCATAGTAAAAATAGGATTCCGTTCCCGTACTCTCGTCCAAAATATGTTCCAGAATACCAGGATAATTTCCATGGGCACTGATAAATTTTGCTCCTGTTTCATCATAAATGGTTTCCAGTTCCTTAGCGGCTGTTGTAATCACTGCCCTGCCTTCCTCGCCATAAGAAAGCAAAAGAATATCCTTTCCTCTTTCAGCACAAAAAACGCAATGGGCACGCCAGTCCTTTACATAATTCGGTTGATAGCTCCCCAACAGTCCCCCAACACTGTCACCCTCTCTCTGCCAGTTTCTTTGGCATTCGGTTATCAGATAATTATCTCTGACTAATTCATCTATATATTCCCTTTCATCAACTAGAGAATATTCATACGAATTAATCAGGCTATACATACACACAATATTATATCTTTTATATCCTCCGGGTTCCAAAACAGCTACAACCACATCTCTGTCACCTGATTCATCTAATTCCCGTCTAAGAAAAACATATTCGTATTCCTTTCCTTCCACGTCGACCGTCATTGGAAAACGCACAAAAAGGTATTGCCCCTTTCCTCCTGCACTTACCTTGGCTGCCTCAAATTCCCATATGGTGCCATTTGCAGCCGTAATTACTGGCAGGTGGTTTTCCAGTCCTTCTGGCAGATATGCTTTGAAGTCTATCCCTTCATATCCCTCCAGCCGGTATCCCTCATGCCAGGTATAATCTGTCCTCTCATACGTAGCTACAATATATTCCAGATTGGTATTTTTCACTCCGTCCGGTGTATAATTACCTGGGTCGGCTTCATACTTTTGGAATAAAAGATCACATCCTGCACCACACCGGAACAAATAATTCCCCATATAGAGATAATAATCTCCCTCATAATACAGGCTTTCCACACCAAGCTCATATGTATACAGTCCAAAGCAATAGACCGGTTCTCCATCAATAATTTTATATACACTGGCGCAGTCAAAAGGATCATATTGCAGACAGTCTGACCGAAACAGGTATTCCATTACACCATCCCCGTCCAGATCAAGTTCCTGATATCTTATCTCCATATCATACATATTTTGATCCACATACGGCCATTCATAAGGGAATTCATCAGAAGTATGCCATCCCAGACCTGTATTATATTCGCCGAAATGAACATCTACTTCATTGTAATGCTCTATCTCATACTGAAATGCTCTCTGCAGTTCTTCCGGAAATGTATCACAATAAGATACCACAATCCGCTCCCGTTCCTCTGGTCTGGCAAATACCATTTCTTCCATGGCCTCCTCATAATTCAGCATTTTGTTGGGAGTAAAGACATTTTCAAAAGACAAGTCAGAGCATACACCTTCTTCCGGATCATAGGTAAATGTCACAAACTGATTCGGCAATAGTTCATGAGTCACCTCATTCTCAATCTGCTCTCCAGCAGAAGATTCTGCAACCACTGCACCGGATACGCTTTGTCCCGATATACTTTCCGACTCCCCCTCGCTACTGCTGCATCCGCACAGCAAGATACACATCAAAACACATATTAACTTACGCTTTCTTCCCATTTAATTTCCCCCCGTTGTATTGTCATAGACAATAATCAGTTCTACGTGATAATGACTCATAATTCCGTTATTCGACGGCGTACTTCCCATAAATTCAATAATGGATCCATCTGGCGTTTCTCTTGGGGCATCCGGCTCTAAATATGACCACCCATTCATAAATATTCCGTTTTTATATGTATGTTCCTTTAAATCCCCTCCATAGATACACTCTAATGTAAGTATATCATCTGGATCCTTATCGTTTACCAGAACAACATCTATCGGGCATCCCAGATATATATAAAATTCTTCAAAATTCAGGCTTTCTGGTCCTTCATTATTATAATCAGTAATCAACACTTTAGGACCTACTGTAATCAGATATCTTCCGTTTGCATCCACCCACCATCCATCCTCTGTCAGATGGCAGGAAAATGAAGCCCCTGTATTTTCCACCTGTATATTAAATCCATCTTCTGTTTCCTCAAGCTGCACATATTTTCCATCATCAACCGTTTCATAATAATCACGCATATCTTCCTTATCATACTCTAAGTATGCATACCAGTCGTGCATTGGAATCTCTTCCCGGTCACTTATATCAACCGTAACCCATGTCCCATGGGTCATCTCTTCTTGATTGTAAGGATTATATGAGCCAAGCTGTAATGTATGAAGAAAAGTCTCCAATCTAGGAATTCCTTGATACGCCAATAAGGATTCATATAGTTCTATCTGAGGTTCTGTTAAGTCAGGTAAACCTATTATATGTTTTGCATACCATTCTATTTTCTCCATAACCTGTATATAATCACTTCCACTATGCCTGTCTGTAATACATAGATTATACAGCATACTTTTATGATGCCTTAACATATAGTTAATAAAATCCTCACCATAACCATTCTGACGTAAACGATTCATTGCCCATTCTATCTCTGGCTCAATTTGAGTCCCCTCTATTCCTGGGTCATCCCCGTTCATACTGCGGCAGATGCCAGTTCTTTCCGGCTGGTATTCTTTTGAAGCAATTCCTTTTCCGGTCATACTTCCTCCATCCCCAATCTTCACAAACTCCGACAGCCTCTCCACCATCCAGTTGTCCATGCGGCGCATTTCATCGGCATATTCATCCAGTTTTCTCTTAAAGACCTCCATCTGGTGCATCTCTTCTCGAAGTTCTTCCAGTTCCCGCTTCTCTTCCGAGAAATCCACCAGACCATCACACCCATCCATGATACGGGTCATTTCCTCACAGAAATGCCTGTTTTTCGCTAAAATTTCGTCCGACAGTTCATGGTACTTTGCTACTGCTTCTTCATCGAGACGCAGAA
>JBJELZ010000008.1:0-4299 GCA_051879415.1 Lachnospiraceae bacterium | reverse complement strand
CCGACTGGCAGAGTTCCAGTATTCTTTTCTGATCATCCCCTGAAAGCTCACCCTCAATCAATGCAATAATATCTTCATCTTCCGCAAGAGCAGCCAGTTCACTCCTATATTCTTTTACAATCCCATCCACCGTCACCGCTTCTGCTGTAACCTGATCCATCAACTGGTTCTTCACGGAATCCGCTATTGTATTTTCAAATTTAGGAAAAGTAGTTCCAATGACTAAACCAACAGAAAGCAGAATCATAATAATCACACACAATTGAATTTTTTTACCGATTGTCATACGAAGCTTCATATTCATCCCTCCTGCCTTGTAAAATAAAACAAGGCAAAGATACGTTTCACGCATCTTTGCCTAAACTAACTGAATAGTAACAAGTTTTCATCCCTATGTCAAGAGTTACCAGTGGTGCAAATTTACCATCAGACAGCTTCTCCTTCTTTGCCCTTCAAATGATATCATTATATAATATACTTATACTTTGCAACAACAACTTTTTCTACTTCATCGGGTGCATCCTCATAGAACTGTGTCCCCTGATAGGAATACCCTTCATGTGCAAGACAGGTTTCCAAGAAAAACAGGAAAATACCAAGATCAATCCTGTTATAATACCGGACTTTATCAGCCGGCATAATCCCCCGCTTTCCCGGCTTCTTATATCGAAACACCGTAAGCACTTCTCCATCATTTTCGACGATCCAAGGCTGTGTATTGCACGCACTTGGTGCAAATCGAACAATCTCTGCTACAGAAAGTGTATCTCCATCCCAGATCTCATCAAGTGCTTTTCTCTTAGCCTTGAACATATCTTTTCGAAAGGTATTCTCAGGCATTTTGGCAATCGCAATCATAATAACAAATTTCATATCACCTTCGGATTTTTCATCCGGTTTCCCAATGCCAAACCATAATGCCCCGATATTTCTGTCAGCCAGCCATAAATCAATCTGTTCTCCGATATAGCCAATATTCCGAAGATAATTTCCCTTCTCTTCACTATAGAATTCAATACAATACTCAGCGCCACGATTGCATGTTGTCTCTGCCTCCAGAACGATCTTAATTTTAAAACGGATATCCTGATCCAGAGGCACAACATTCTCTGTAAAGGCTTTTAACTCACTCAGATCTTCCTTCGAAATTGTTTCTCTATTACGAAACAAATGAAAAGATTTACGTTTAAAAATCAGATTGTAATAATCCATGGTTTTCAACCTCAAAAATCATTTCAGTATTCTGTCTTTACCGTATCGAGATCATATATTTTCCTAAAGCGTTTTTCATCCTCACCAGATCGAATCAGCATAACCTCGGTAAAATGACCATCCTCCATATTTTTAAATCCGGCTACCTTCTCTCCGGTGCAGATAGAACTGCGTATCACTGCATACTGCTTTTTCGGATCAAAAGGAATGGACTCCTTTAAATGCCGTTCATAGTATGGTAACCTTCCAAAATCCTGATGCATCTCTATGGCAAACACAATAAAAAATCCTGCAAGTATTATTCCACCAATTGCACACAATTCCCATAAAAAAACATGAAAAAGGAGCCAGATCAGTACAGGAAACACTCCTCCGATCAGGACTCCAATTCCTAACCATTTGCCGCCAAAGTATATTGAATTAATCTTGGGAAACTTCCATTTTTTCATTTCTATCTCTGCCTTCCTGTGTCAGAAGCACCGGGAATGTACCGGAACATCCAACCTCCTCATCTATTTGTATCAGCAGAAGTACTGAAACAGCCCGTCTCTGTTACAGTAAAATAAGATTCTTTTTACTCCGCTTATTTGAAATCTTGCCTCTGCATTTCCTTCCGGATAAAGCTTGACCATCTGTATTCTGTCAGAAGATTGTGCTGCGATAAAAGAAATGTAATGATTTTTAGTCATATCATGATCTATCCTGACATAATATTCGTCTTCAATCCGCTCAATGACTATTTTATGAGATTCCTCTGTTTCCTCCGCCTCTGCCGGTGTTAAAAGAATGCCATGGCAATGGATGACTGCTTCCCCCATACTGTGGATCACATTTCCGCAGATTGGACAGATATAAAATTTTGACCTTTGCATATTGGCCGATACATTTGAATTATGGACCGTATTCCCGGAAATCAGTTCTGTAACTGATACGGAAAATGCATCCGCAATCGGCTCAAGCAGCGTAATATCCGGATATCCTTTCCCGGTCTCCCACTTTGATATGGTCTTGTCGCTCACTCCAAGCCTCTCTGCCAATTGTAATTGGGTCATTTTGCTTTTTTCCCGCAGTTCTTTGATGACTGCACCTGTAACATATTGATTCATTTTCTTTCACCTCCGGGATTCATCATACCCCTAAAATCCCGGATTGCGTACCTACGAATCGTAGAGTTGATTACAGATGACACTAGACTTTTCTTCTAAAAAACATTCCGCCGTCTTTTCTGCCTCTGCAGGGTAGGAATATCCTTTCATTTGTGCTGTTTCACGTGCCAGTCCGGTAAACAATTCTTCCGTTGCAGTCAGTGCTTTCCACATATCTTCTTTGTCATAATGTGCAAAACACTCCTTAAGCTTCTGCCGGACAGCTTCCTCTGCCCATCGATCAAGAAATCTTCCATCATGCCATACATCAGTATGATATCTGCTCATCGTATACACTTCCAACATTTTCAGCAGATAATTCTTTAAATATGCATCCATACACATTTTGGCGGACCATAGCTCTCCCCGGAGAAGTTTCTTGGCCGCCCATATGATATGAAAATAAAAATCATTAACCATATTCAGGTATTCCGCTTCCGAAAGCTCCGCTGCATGAACCTCAGCTACAATGTTATCTTTTAGAAGTTCTGTAATTCCCATGGAATCATACAGCACAGAGTACCCTCTGTTCATCACTTCATTGGCAGCTCCGGTATGGATTGCAGTTACCAGCTGCTCTTTTGTGAAAATAATCATATCCACATCAAGATAGCCGTCATACAATACTCTTCTTTCTTTTCCTCCGCCAAGTGTCGGCTCAACAAAAGAGATCTTCAGATTTCCCAGTTGATCGGGCATATCTCCATATAACCATGAATCCGTATCATCTGTTGCAATGATAAGATCCAGATCCGAATATTCATCTGCCTTTGTGATGGTTCTTGTGGAAGAACCGATCATTATGACAGCCTTTACATGTTCATCCTGCCCGGCTGTCTCCAATAATTTTTCCTTAATTTCCGCATACTTATCCATTTGCAATTTCCTATTACTCCTCTTTATAACTATCCCTGAAGTCCATTTGCCTGACGAATCATATCCTCGACAACAATATCGTAGATTTCTCCAATAGAATTGCAATACTCTAATATCTTCCAGGGTTCATTGGTATGAAAATGGATTTTTATCAAATCCTCATCCCCGGCAGCAATTAAACTGTTTCCTTCAAAATGTTCTGAGATATAATCAGATATTTCATCTTCATCTAAATCATGATCTCTTCTGTCAATCAGTAACTGTGTATCATACCGATATGCAAACTGATCGTCCTCTGCATCAATTGAATTCATTCCCATTAACCTATCCTCCATTTTATTCTTCCTTTCATACGATTGTCTCGCGGAATCATTGTACTGCCTGATCATCGATACGTCAACAAAAAAGGCATATAGGATTTCGTTTCCCATATGCCTTAAAACTTATTCGCAGAGTCTTACTATTCTAATACGGTGTATCCGCAATTTGCACCCAGATACATAAAACCACACCAGCCTTCTTCGTTACAAAGAGCTGTCACATTACTGTGTGGAGGAATCGTAATAGCATATTTGTGTCCGTCATAACGGAAAATGATGGTAACCGGAATGTTTGATTCCTCTATCATTCGGTATACCGTTCTGTTAAAACTATGCCATATACCGGTGTCAATGATAATCCCTTTCTCCTGCACTTCCCGGGCTTCCATCAGATTACCATTCGCAATAGCAAGTGCAAGCCGACTATTTAATCCTGAAATACGTGTCAGGGAATCTCTAAGGAATGCTCCCATATCATTTTCAGCAGTTTTTCCCACAGTAGATGTTGACTGAAGAGGCGGCTGTGATGTGCTTGGCCTGCCTCCCTGACTTGCATCGGATGCACTGCTTGAAGGTACCGATGTTGGTGTTGTCGTGGTTGCCGGTGCCTGTGTTGTTGCCGGTACTTCTGTCGTAACCGGTGCCTCTGTTGTAACCGGTGCCTCTGTCGTTGCCGGTGCCTCTGTCGTAACCGGTGCCTGTGTTGTTGCCGGTACTTCTGTCGTAACCGGTGCCTCTGTTGTAAC
>JBJELZ010000007.1:0-4345 GCA_051879415.1 Lachnospiraceae bacterium | reverse complement strand
TCTCTCCGCAACAAACGCTGAAAATCAGCAGATTGCAAAACAAACACCCAGTTTTACACCCAAGAATGTAAAGTCGGTGTTTTTGTTTTATTTAAGATAATACAACCACTACATAATAAAAGAGTAGCGATATTAAAAGAATCCGATGAGAAAAGACTAATATTTATCTATCCATTCAGTTTGATTTTTCAGGACTTTACATCGTCCTGAAAGTATTTGTTATTGTATTCCAACGTCAGGAGTGGATTATAATACAAGTTTTTTGTGTGGATAGAATTTCGTTTTGCTTAATGTACGAAAGTACTTATCTATAAACGCATGAAATATTAGCACAATGAATCATTGGAAATCAACTTTGGCCGTGATAGGAATAGGCCAACTCATATCTATTTTAACAAGTACGATTGTTGGCTTCTCCATTATTTTTTGGATTAGCAACGAATTTAAATCCCCGACAGCTTTATCTCTGGCTATTTTAGCTGGATTTTTACCACAATTTGTATTAGGCTTGTTTGCCGGGGTCTATGTTGACAGATGGAATCGAAAGAAAACGATGTTTTATTCGGACTTGTTCATCGCGTTCTGTACCCTATGTCTTTTTATTGTGATAACCAAGGGTTATAAAGACCTTTCTTTTTTTTATCTATTGACTGCTTGTCGTTCAATAGGCAGTACGTTTCATGCACCTGCTTTACAGGCAAGCATCCCTCTACTGGTTCCCAAGCACCATCTTGTCAGGGTATCAGGTTTGTACCATTCCATTCAATCCTTCAGTGAGGTGATAGCTCCCGTTGTAGGGGCAAGCCTCGTTGTTTGGCTTCCCATACAGTATATTCTGCTCATAGATGTGATCGGAGCTGTTGCTGCTTGTCTGACCTTACTTTGTGTCCAGATTCCTTCTCTTCAAAAAACGAAAGTTCTTCCAGATTTCAAAAAAGAACTGACGGAATGTTGGCATACCTTGCGGCGTACAATGGGCATTTTGCCTTTATTCGTATGCTTTACGCTGGTGACTTTTGTCCTTATGCCTGTTTTTACGTTATTTCCTTTTATGACGCTTCTGCATTTCAACGGAAACATTTTGCAAATGGGAGTTGTGGAAATGGGTTGGGGCTCAGGGGCATTGTTGGGCGGTTTAGTACTTGCCTGTAAGGCTTTGAAAAGCAAGCAAACATTAGTGATGCATACGGCTTATGTGATATTGGGATTGTATCTGATTAGCGCCAGTTATTTACCATCAAGCGCATTTATAGGTTTTGTTTGCCTAACATTTACAGGAGGCATAGCCTATTCCATTTACCATGCGCTTTTCATCGCTATTATTCAGCAGAACTTGGCTTCGGACATGCTTGGACGGACTTTTTCTCTCATCTTTAGTTTGAGTACCTTTCCATCAATGCTGGGTATCGTAGCTTCAGGATATTGGGTGGAAGCATGGGGTATCACATCCGTCTTTATGATCAGCGGATGGGTTATCTTTCTGATTGGAGTGGGTGCAAATTTTATTTCTTCAATCAAGCAGTTGGATAATTACGCATAGTATTATTTATTAAAGAATTATTATATGACAAAGAAAGAACACACTACGATTACAGAGTTATTTCAAGTTTTGGACTTGTTGGAAAGCCTGGACATGCAGTTTTGGTTGGATGGAGGCTGGGGAGTGGATGTCTTGTACGGACAGCAAACCCGCTTGCATAGAGATATTGACATTGATTTTGATGCCAATTATACAGACCAACTCCTTGATCTTTTGCAGGAGAGAGGATATCAAATTGAAACAAATTGGTTGCCCACCCGTGTGGAACTGTATAGCAAAGAATTAGGCTATATTGATATCCATCCTTTTGTCTTGAATGCGGACGGCACTTCCAAACAAGCCGACTTGGATGGAGGCTGGTATGAATTTCAACCGGACTATTTTGGAACAGCAGTCTTTGAAGGCAGAAGCATCCCTTGCATTTCTGCAAAAGGGCAACAAGTATTCCATTCGGGCTACGATTTAAGAGAGAAGGATATTCACGATTTATCTATAATTAAACAATGTATAACAACAATGAGCCTAACAATTAGATAAGAACAAGAAAATGACAGAAAAACAAATTGTCTGGTATATCTTACTTACAGAAGTAAAGATAGACAGTGACACCCAGTCTGTCACATCCCTGAGTG
Source organism: Lachnospiraceae bacterium (assembly GCA_051879415.1). Classification (GTDB taxonomy): domain Bacteria; phylum Bacillota; class Clostridia; order Lachnospirales; family Lachnospiraceae; genus NK4A136. The sequence continues at coordinate 2,173 of JBJELZ010000007.1, read as the reverse complement.
TAGCTCCATTGGCAGTCTTGCCGGAATTCCAGCGTAAGGGAATTGGGGGGGGGATGTTGATTCAGTAAGCCCATCAGAGGGCAGCACTTTTGGGTTACGGCACAGCAGTCGTATTGGGGCATAAAGAGTATTATCCTCGATTTGGCTATCGCAAGGCTATCGATTTAGGAATTGAATTTCCTTTCGAAGTCTCTCATGAATATTGCATGGTGGCTGAATTAATACCTGGAGCTACTGAGAATGTGAAAGGTATGGTTTGTTATCCAACTGACTTTAAATAGTTTAACAAGTAAAATTCATTATATAACTCGGACTGGGTATTTCAATTTCCCAGTCCGTATTCTGATAGTACTTATTCAATTGGAAGATTGTGTTGCTTCAAGAATGAAAGTTTATCCCAATACCCTCTTTGAAAGACGATTTTGTTATCTTTTACATGAAAAAATCCGCATCCACGAAGTCCAAGAGAGTCTTTCCATTCCATGATAGCCCATTCGCCATCTTCAAAAATATTTTCCACCATACAAACCATTTTAGCAGTGGCAAATTCATTCACAAACATTTTGTAGATTGATTCTTTACCTATTATTGGTTCGTTTGCGACTTGATGATTTACTGCATTAGTAGCATACAGCTCTGCTATATGATAAGCATCTGCTTTGTTAAAGCAATCTATCCATTTTTCCAAAACTTCTTTAGGCTTCATTTTTTATAAATTCTTAGGATTTTGATTCTGTAATAAAAACAATCTGTTTGGATGCATAGATACTTGATTTTATTAATAATAGGCTATTCTATATTCTAAATCCTCTGGATTTTTGCTCTCTCTGCACCGAGTTACGTAGATTCTGCTGTAACTTTTCCCATTGTTCCTTAAACCATTGTACTATGGGTTGTCGGTTTATGGTCAGCATAAGCTTACCACTATCCATCGGATGTTTCTCAACCCTAAAAATATCATTCTTGATGTCAAATTTCCACCTGTGTTCTTCGGAATAAATTTTGCCACTACATTGTATGGATTCTTTCTTTGTCAAGAGGTTTTCTATCATGTCTTTGGTAAACCCGATAACAGCGCATAATTTTTCCATTCTCAACATCTCTTTGAACATGGGAAACCATTTGTGGGCTTTTTCAAGCAAGGTGCTCAATCGTGATATTTCCTTGTCTTTGGCTTCAAGTTCTTGATTATGTATTCTTTGAAGATTACGAATTTGTCTGCTATGCTGTTCCTGTATTTGTTGTATCTGAATTTTTAATTCATCAGTAGCTTTGTCCCGTTTGGTAATTTCCTGATGTAGCTGCTCGATGTGATGTTCCAGTTCTTTCAGCTTACCGCTTCCGAAAAGAGAACCTACACCGCTTGCTATGGCGGTAGCAGCATTGGTGGCTGTTTTCTTTAGTTTGTCCGTGCGTATCTCTGCTTTTACCTGTTTGAGTTCCTGTTCGGCAAGGCTTACTTGTTGTTCCTTGTGTCGCTTGGTTTCCTCTATACGTTGCAGTTCGGCTTTCTGCTTCTCAATGATGAAATCATTTCGTTCCAGATGCTCTTTACCTGTGACAGCTTTTGCCTGTCCACGTTCCATCAGGAGAATATCGGAAGCAAGGGTCTGCATGGTTGCCATATCCTCGTCATTGAGCTTTCGGCTCTTTCCAGTTTCATGGTTCATCCAGTCGAATACGACATGAGCATGATAATTTGGTTTGAACCATCTGTTACCGACTTGGAAGCTCTCCTTGTCTTCTGCTTCCGGCTGACCGTTCAGCCAATGCCCTTCGTCTTTATGCAGGAAAATCTGTAGCGGAGTGATGCCCCAGCGTCTTTGGCACTCTTCACCGAATTTGCGTACATCAGCCAGTGTGGTGTCCGGTCTGATAAGCAATACTCCTTCACGGATGGGTGAGCATCCCGCCACCTTGATAATCTTTCCATTCTTTCCCTTGCGTTCCCTTTCCTTTTCCTGCATGGCACGTCCGGTCTTTTCCTTGACCATTTGCTTGATATTGTCATAATGAGTTCGCAGTTCGGGAGTGCCGAAGTCGGGATTTATCCACTGTTCGTTATCGGTGGAAAGTTCGGGAACGACATAGATTCTGGACTCCCCGATATTACGCATATACTCGGCAGTCCTTCGGTTGTGTGCCTCGCTCGATGCGATGTTGCAAGGCTTGA
>JBJELZ010000006.1:0-22142 GCA_051879415.1 Lachnospiraceae bacterium | reverse complement strand
TGCGGGCTGCCTCTTCTTCAGCACGCTTGCGTTCTTCTTCCGCCTTGCGGGCTGCTTCTTCTTCGGCACGCTTACGTTCTTCTCTCGCCTTACGAGCCGCTTCTTCAGCTTTCTTACGTTCTTCCTGAATCTTGCGAGCCGCTTCTTCCTCTGCCCGTCTCAATTCCTCTTCAGCACGACGCAAATCCTCTTTTGCCTTCCGGACAGATTCTTCCTCTATTCTTTTTGCTTCCGCTTCCAATTCTGCTTCCAACGCAGCCCGCTCCTGCTCCGCTGCAAGCTGTTCCGGTGTCTTTAAAAAGTCAAGTTCAATATTTTCCGGAACTTCCTTTTTTTCACTTAAAAATGATAAAGAAATATCACCTTCGTTAGATTTGCCACATTTTGCACAATATTTTGCCTTGGCATCCATTACAGCTCCACAGTAAACACAGAACTTTGTCTTCATGGATGTTTCCATAAATGTCGTTCCGCCACATTTACCACAAAACCGATCCTTTCTTCCTATTTTTGTTCCACACTGTGCACAAACTTTCACCTGTAACACCCCCGATTATTATCCATTTTACCGCTTACTTTTGTCATCGGTACATTTTCTATTATATAATAAATACCCCATAATAGACAATAAATTTTATCATTTTATTTCATTAATGATTAATGGTTACATAAAGGCGTTTGCTGCCAAAGGCAACCGCTTCCTCATGAGAAGCAAAATATACATCAATATGATTCTGCCTGATATTTCCTCCACAGTCTTCCGCAATAAAATCACCCAGTCCATCAATATGTACACTGGTGCCGTATGGAATCACTCTGGGATCCACCGCTATAGTTCGCCCTTGCTGTGGTACCGTTCCCGTAGCTGTATGAGATTCCCTGCCGGTCACCTCCGGGCTGTAACTACCGCAACAGATTCTGCACGAACAGTATGCAGTAATCGTAAACAATACCGGTTCTGAACCCAGACGTGAAATGTCAACCTTATCTGTAATACAATTCTCTAAAACATATCCGACCATTCCATCATACTGCACCATAGTATAACCATCTGTTGTTTCACCCAGTTTAACAATGTCTGCTCCTACCGGTAGTGTTGTAATCCAGGAGCCATTTCTGGAAGGGGTACTTCTCATATTTGCACGATTACTGATCTGATAACTGATACTGTCAGAGGTTATGCCTGCCGCTGCCACCTCAGCCTGGGAAGCTGACGATACCATCGTCTGAACCTCAACCATGTTTGATGCTGCAACATCCTCAACCTCTACGGAAATCTGCTCAGATACATCATAACCTCCCAGTATGCCTCTTTGAAATGCCAGACCGGCATTACTGCTTGAAGCATTTGCCATCTGTGTCTCCGGCGTTTCTATTGTCTGTGTAATGCCACTGTCTGTGGAAGTCACAATCCCATCCAGTTCCAGAAATCTGGTATAAATATATCCCGACTGTCCCTGGTAGGAAATATGGGTGTACCCATTATCACCCTCATCCAGATAGGAAACCATAGCTCCCACAGGAATACTGCCAAGTTTCTTTCCATCTACCGAAGGGGTTCCACGGAAATTAGATGCTACCAGCACCTCTACCTGAATGCTTTGCGGTATTTCCTCCACTGTCTGGCTTGTACCGCCAAGCCCTGCTACACTTCCAATGATATTCGCCGCATACCCTGTAGTTTCCTGCGGTTGTTCCGTCGTTGCATACTGTGCCACCACTTCAGAAATAATCTGCGGATCCGTAACCTGTCTGACACATCCTTCATAGATGTATCCCGTTACATTCTCATACGTTATTTCATAAAATTCCCCTGTTCCAATTTCACGGCAGATTACAATTGCTCCCTGCGGAATCGTCATCAGCCAGGCTCCATTAATAGAAGGTTCCGCCCTCATATTGGAACGGGCCAGGACTTCATAAATACAGTTTTCAATATTTATATTTTGATCTTCCGCAGCCTGCAATAATATTTCTGAACTAAGAATCATAAAGAGCAGAATAATTGCACTGCATTTTCTCACAATTGAACTCATATAATATCCTGTTTTCTATTTTTAGTTTTCTGTTTTTAGTTTTCTTTTTTATTTATATTAGCAAACTTTTCAGAACAATATCATCATATCGGTTCAATCCGATTATGTCAACCGCTAGATAATGGGGCAAAAAAGGCTTATTTTTCGCACATTTTGTGTAATTTAAGAATTCTTTTTTATCTTCTTGATTTCAACATAAAAATGATTATCCCGTCCAACCTCAACATTCACACGGTCGCCTTCCTGTCCGCCAAGAATTGCTTTCCCTATCGGCGATTCAATACTGACCATATTATTCAGGGCATCCGCCCCCGCTGTCGTTACCACGCAAAAAGTTTCTGTCACCCGTTCCTCTTCAAAATACAAATCTACCAGATCACCAATACCAACTTCATTTTCCGCTGAAGTATCCTCAATAATTTCTGCCGTCCTGATAATGCGGTCAAGATAGCGGATCCTGCTTTCATTTCTGTTTTTTTCTCTCTTGGCTGCATAATATTCAAAATTTTCACTAAGGTCTCCCTGCTCTCTCGCCTCCTTTACTGCAGCGATAAGTTTCGGACGTTCCACCAGTTTCCGGTATTCAATCTCTTCTTCCATTTTCTGAATATCCTGTTTGGTAAGCTGATGTCCCATATGATGATTCCTCCTTATTATTAATTTAAGTTAGGTAATTGCGAAACTCAAAGCATTAGATGTGGCACTGGGCAATATGCAAAAAATGTGACATTAGCTGCGAAGCAGGTACGGAACATTTTATGCATATTAACTGTGACACATCGAAATCATGACTGTTTCACAATTGCCTGATTACTTTAAATCTTTATATGAAAACAGAACGCAATCAGTTGCGTTCTGTTTAGTTCATCCGGCATCTATAACCTGTCTGTAGCGCTATTTTGTTATAAAGCATCCTGTCAGATCTCGAATTGCTTTTTCTTCATCCGATCCTTCTGCAGTAATTTCCATATTTTTACCTTCTACCAGTTGAAGAATGGACATTCCCATAATACTCTTCATATTGATTTTCTTACTCCCGTCAATGATATACAGGGATGATTCATAATGGCATGCCGACTGAACAAGATACGGTATAATATCTGCCTCATATCCTTTTTCAATTACAACTGTTTTTGATACCATCGCTTTCTCCTTTTCTCTTGCATTCCTTTTCCCGTCATCATTGGCGTAATCTATCAGGGCAGATCGGGACATATGTATATTGTATAAAAAAGTAAAATGAGGGTTTGCTAACATCTGTCAACAAACCCCCATTCACTTTAGAGCGATAGACGGGACTCGAACCCGCGAGCTCAACCTTGGCAAGGTCGCGTGCTACCAACTGCACCACTATCGCATTGCCTTGTCTGCCTCTTAACCCCGCAGACAAGTATTACTATACACCTGTCTTTTTTATTTGTCAACGATTTTTTTCAGTTTCTTGCAATTAAGATATCAGGGAATTACTATTCTGCCATCTTTAAGCTGTAAATCCGATTCAAGGATTCATCAATTCTTTCTTCACTAATCGTGCCATCCGCAACTGCCGCCATAACGCCTGCATACGCCTCTGCAAAATTGGCTGGCTTCAGAATCATATCTGCCCCTGCCTGCAATGCCATCACTGCAGCCTCTGCAGAATCATAGCTTCCCGTAACCGCCTTCTGATCCATCGGTGCAGTAATAATAACGCCTTCAAATCCAAGTTCTCCACGCAGTACATCCGTTATCATGACAGATGACATGGAACATGGCACTGCCTCTCCGGAAGCAGCTTCTGCTGTCACATTGGACACCATAATCATCTGTGCTCCCTCTTCTATTCCTGCTGTAAATGGCAGAAAATCAAAGGAACGCATCTCGTCCAATGACTTTTCCACCGTTGCAGTTCCATTTGCCGGATCTGTCAATGCAGCCCCCTGTCCCGGAAATGCAGTCAGGCAGGTAATAATCCCCTGCTCCTGCTGTCCATCAACCGCCGAATGGATCATGGAAGCAACAAGATCTGCATCTGTCTGGAAGGCTCTGTTTCCAAGGTAAGAATCTTCACCGGACGGCACATCACATACAGGTCCAAGATTTACATCAATGTCATATTCACTTAAATAGGAGCCGATCGTCACATATGCCTGATACGCATTACCGGTATCTCCGGAGCTTCCAATCTCTCCGGCTGCTGCCTGTGCCACAACACCTGTTGCATTGCCGGCAATCACATTGACTGCACCTTCTTCCTGAACTACTGTCCAAAGCTTATTCTGATAAAGTTCCTGATACATGCTTTTGGTATTCTGAAGCATCTCTTTAAATTGTTCCGTACTTTGAACATTCCTTGTATCATAAACAATACCGCCGACTGCATATTCTTCCAGTGCTGCCTTTGTTCCATCCCCTGCTCTTGTCGCAGTTGCAACTCCTGTAATAGATTCCGGTGTTACAATAAACAGATTTGCCACCTTCTGTTCAAGCGGCATGGCATTGATATAAGCTGCAACTTCCTCCTGCAAAGGATCAACTTCCTCTTCTACCGGTACCACATCTTCAGATACAATTTCCTCCGGCGTAGAAATCACGCCTGTATTATTCTCTGATTCCGTAATCAGATTATCCGAAGAAACAATCTGCTGATTTGCAGGTTTTATATTCTCAATCAGGAATCTGATTCCAAAATATCCGCCTGCACCAATTCCGGCAAGCAGAATCAACAGTACAAGATATGCAATTACCTGATTTCTGATTCTTCTGCGTCTTCTTTCTTCTCTTCTGTTACCCTTTTTATTTTCCTTCTCTTTAGCCATGACGAATAACCATGCCTTTCTTCTTATAAATCATGTAATTATCGAATTTTATCAGTCTCATCATATCATTTCTGTCCTGGATACGCAAGATAAAAATATTATGTAAATCAACCTGTTTTTTCCATTCTGCTTCAAACCATAAAAGACCGGCTGCATCAACCTACAGCCGGTCTTTCTTCATGAATATTTAACCATCTTAATCTGCCAGTCCCAAATTTCATGTGCTGCATTATCTACTTCCTAATCATGCCACAGATTCCCAAAAGCTTCGCAGCATCTCTCTGATACTCCTGCTCACTGATTTCTTCTGTCAGTACTCCAAACTCATCTGCCGCCTCCGGCACCTGGACATACCGGACATTACCAAAGATCTGGGCGATCTGCTCCTCCATTGCAGCACGTTCACCCTTTATTCTGACAAAATACTGCTGCCGTAATGCTCCAATCTCTGTCAGCTTCTTTTCTTCCTCATCCCAGACAGCCTGCCTGTCTTCTCCAAGATGCTTTACACAATCCACAACATCACCTACAACCGCACTTGCTGTCGGAAGCTTTCCGGCACCACGTCCGTAATACATGGAAGTATCCAGCATATTACTGTGAATCTGAATACCATTAAATACATCATTCACTCCGGCAATCGGGCTGTCAACCGGCACAAGACGCGGGCTTACCATAGCAAAATCTCCATCCTGTGTCTTCACAGTCATTCCGATCAGCTTAATCTTGCACTGCAATGCTTCTGCATAAGCAAAATCAACCGGTGTAATTTGGGTAATGCCTTCTGTATAAATCTGCTCATAATTTACATTATGTCCATACAATATAGAGGAGAGGATAGCAATCTTACGGCAGGCATCGTACCCTTCCACATCTGCAGCCGGATTGCGTTCTGCATAACCCAACTCCTGTGCTTCCTTCAGAACCGCATCGAAGTCTGAACCATCCTGTTCCATCTTTGTAAGTATATAATTGGTTGTTCCATTCAGAATACCTTCAATACAATCAATCTGCTCTGCTGTCAATGCATCATTCATGGTTCTGATAATGGGAATTCCTCCACCAACACTGGCTTCAAACAGATAACTGCAATGATTCTCCTCTGCAATCCGCATCAGTTCTGCACCATGTGCTGCAACCAGTTCCTTATTGGAAGTACATACACTCTTTCCACTCATTAATGCTCTTTTTGAGTACGTATATGCAGGTTCGATTCCTCCCATGGTCTCGCAGATAACGGCAATCTCCGGATCACCCAGAATCGTTTCCACATCATGAACAATTCTTTCCTGAATCGGATTCCCGGGAAAATCTCTAAGATCCAGAACGTACTTTACTCTTATTTCTTTTCCTGCTCTTCTACTGATTTCTTTCTGATTGGTCTCAATCACTTCGACTACACCGCTGCCGACTGTGCCATATCCAAATACCGCAGCCTGTACCATAACTTAGTCCCTTACCTTTCTTCTGATTGGTCTCATCCAATGATTGGATAAAATCTCATAATGTCAAAATTCTATCACACTTATCAAGTAGAAGCAATATAAAACTTCTCACTTTTCCCCTTTTCTTTTGTTCCGTTTTATATTACAATATAACTAATCTGTTCTATATTGAAAGGAGATTACATTATGGCAAAAAAAACCGGTAAGGTGATATTGTGGGGGCTTGTTGTCGGTGCATCCGCAGCAGCCGTATATCATTATCTGCAAAACAAAGATAAAGCTGCAGCAGCATATGATGAATTTGATGATTTTGATAATTTTGAAGATGTAAAGGAAGAGACTGCAGGAGCAGAACGCAACTATGTGCCCCTTAATCTTGATGAGGCAAAAATTTTCGTAAGTGAAACTCTTGACAAAGCCAAAGAAGCGATTTCCAAGGTAAGCAAAAACTTCCATAAGTCAGAAGAGAATGATATTGAAATCATCGCTGATGACATTTCAGAAGACGTTTCTGCCGATACTCCGGCTGAAGATAATACCACAGATGCTCCGGCTGAAGAAAACAGCTCTGCTATTACAGAAGAGTTTTTTGATGATAATGATGAGCAGTAATGCAATATAAACTGAATACTAAATAATCCCCGAATTGGAATCTTTCGTGTATTCCAATCCGGGGATTTTATTATGCCATGCCAGTTAAATCCTAACATTCACTTTTCTATTTTATCTGCTTCATCCGGTTCTTTAGTTCGTCCATGGCATCTTCTGCCTGCTTTTTTTGTATCTTACTGGAATTAGGAGAATTAAGAACTTCCAAAAGCATTTTATGGGCCAGTCCATATTCACCAGCTTCCATATTCAGCACTGCAATCAGATAATCCAGCAGCACCTCACTCATTCCCGCAAATGGAGCCATTTCCGTTGTTCTTGCTTTCATAAATCCTTCCAGTGCAATCTGCTGATTTTCAGTCTCCTGGGCCATGAGCAGTTCAGCCTTTTCCTGATCTTCTTCACTTAGACCGGGAAGATTTTCCCGCATCCCGCGATAAATCCAGGAAAGCCGCAGGGCTATATAAGCTTTTTCGCTGTTCTTCGCCTGACGAACCACTGCGTTCAACATTGCCAGCTTATAACGCATCACTGCTTCCTCGTAGGATATCTTTCCTCCTTTGATTTTCATAGGCTTATAATTGGGCATAATCTTTTCCCGCAGAAGATTACGATATGGTTTGGGCAACGGTCCGTGAAATTTTGTAAGCGCCGCATAACCACAGGTATTGCAAAGGACAACATCATATTTTAAAACATCCATCTCCTCATAATGAGGCCGCAGATCCATATCATGTCCGATGGTTCTGATTTTATTATGACGCACAACAGGCTGCTTAAATTGTGATGCGCATACCGGGCATTCAAAGGTCTTCTGTAGCAGATAATCTTCCTCTACAAAAATCTTTTTCGGTTCCGGCTTAAGAACCGGCTCTTTCTTTGTCTCATTTTCCCCAAATACATCTATATGATCCAGCTTCTCAAATCCCAGCGATTCCATCCCGCTAAAGATCGACATATTTATCCCTCTTTTCTAAATCAGTCAATTGTATCCCACAATATCCCTTTTGCGGATATCTTCATCTATTTCGGTAACACAAAAGAACTTTTTAATCCAACAATACGGTTAAATACCAATGCACCCGGTTTGGAATCCTTATAATCCACATTAAAGAATCCCTGTCTTACAAACTGGAAACTCTCATATGCTTTTGCATCTGCAAGAGACGGCTCCAAATAGCAGTTGGTCAGTTCTGTTAAAGAGTTTGGATTCAGATTAATGCTTCCATCCTCTTCATTATAAACACCTTTCTCCTCATCGATCAGGTTTTCATACAAACGTACCGTTGCCTTTACCGCATAAGGTGCCGGTACCCAATGAATGGTTCCTTTTACTTTTCTACCGGTAAATCCACTACCCTGCTTTGTCTCCGGATCATAGGTTGCATGAACCACCGTCACCTTACCATTTTCATCTTTTTCATAGCCGGTGCAGGTTACGAAATAAGCACTCATAAGTCTTACTTCATTACCCGGATACAGACGGAAATACTTTTTAGGCGGTTCTTCCATAAAATCGTCCCTGTCAATATAAAGCTCCCGACAGAACGGTACCTTTCTTACGCCTAAAGATTCATTCTCCAGATTATTGGGAATCTCCAGATATTCTGTCTCTCCTTCAGGATAATTATCAATGATCAGTTTAATCGGATCCAGTGCTGCCATTACACGGGGACGCTTTAACTTCAGATCTTCCCTGATACAATACTCAAGCATGGCATAATCTGCCGAAGCATTGGCCTTGCTGACGCCGCACAATTCTACAAACCTCTGGATAGATTCCGGCGTAAAGCCTCTTCTTCTCAGTGCTGCGATGGACACCAGTCTCGGATCATCCCATCCGTCTACAACTCCATCCTCTACCAGTTTTTTAATATATCTCTTTCCTGTTACCACATTGGTCAGATACATCTTTGCGAATTCAATCTGACGCGGCGGTCTCTCATACTCAAGTTCCCTTACCACCCAGTCATACAGTGGTCTGTGGTCTTCAAATTCCAAGGTACAGATAGAATGTGTGATTCCCTCAATTGCATCCTCAATCGGATGTGCAAAGTCATACATGGGATAGATGCACCATTTGTCGCCTGTATTGTGATGCGTCATATGTGCAACACGATAGATGACCGGATCACGCATATTCATATTAGGTGAGGACATGTCAATTTTGGCACGAAGTACTTTCTCACCATCTGCAAATTTCCCCGCCTTCATATCCTCAAATAAAGCAAGGTTTTCTTCCACACTTCTGCCTGAGAACGGATCTTCTTTTCCGGGTTCTGTTAAAGTTCCTCTGTATTCCTTAATCTCAGCAGCCGAAAGATCAGAAACATATGCCTTACCTTTTTTAATCAGCTTTACGGCACCTTCATACATTTGGTCAAAATAGTCCGATGCAAAAAACAGTCTGTCTTCCCAGTCCGCACCAAGCCACTTGATATCCTCTTTGATTGCTTCTACAAACTCGGTCTTTTCTTTGGTCGGATTGGTATCATCAAAACGCATATTGAATTTACCACCGTATTCCTTTGCCAAACCATAATTCAACAGAATACTTTTGGCATGTCCGATATGAAGGTATCCATTCGGTTCCGGAGGGAATCGGGTATGCACGGTATCATAAACACCTTCTGCAAGATCTTTATCAATCATCTGCTCAATAAAGTTCCTGCTCTTTTCTTCTGTTGCAGTCACTTCTGTTTTTCCTTCTTCTGTCTTTACTTCTTCAGCCATTTTACCTCATGCCCCTTTCCCGGCCTGTTTGCTTCTGCCACCGGTATTTCTATCACTTTTATTATTAAATTATCATTTTTATGAAATTTAATTGCTATCAACTTAAAATAATAAAGAAATTTTTCATTCTTGTCAATTGAGTTCTTGTAATAGAATCCATTATTCGCTATAATAAATAAAAAAGGGTTCACTTGAATAGTGAAAAACAGAAAAGGGGTAACAATATGAGACTGATAACACGTTCCGATTTTGACGGTCTGGCTTGTGGTGCACTTCTTTTAGAAGCAGGCATTATTGACAGCTGGAAATTTGCACATCCCAAGGATCTTCAGGATGGCCTTGTAGAAGTAACAGAAAATGACTGCCTTGCTAATGTTCCGTTTGTTGAAGGTTGCGGACTTTGGTTTGATCACCACTCCAGTGAACACGAACGCAATCAGTTAGAGGGTAAATATAAGGGAGAAAGCCGTATCACACCTTCCTGTGCACGCATTATTTATGAATATTATGGTGGAAAGGAACGCTTTTCCCATTTTGATGATATGATGGAGGCTGTTGACAAAGTAGATTCCGGTAACCTTACCATCGATGAGATCCAGCATCCTACCGGCTGGATTTTAGTGGGATTTCTGATGGATCCCCGTACCGGTCTTGGCAGATGGCGTAACTTTACTATTCCCAACTATAAGCTGATGGAAGAACTGATGAATTGCTGTCGTACCATGAACACAGACGAAATTCTTGCTCTTCCTGATGTAGTAGAACGTATTGAAGTTTATAATGAACAGGCTGAAAAATTCAAGGAAATGGTAAAGGCACATACCCGTGTTGAAAAAGATGTCATTATTACCGATCTTCGCGGTGTGGATCCAATCTATTCCGGAAACCGCTTTATGATCTACAGTATGTATCCTGAACAGAATATTTCCGTATGGATTGTCAGCGGCAAAGGTGGTCAGGGATGTTCCTGTGCTGTTGGTTACAGCATCTTAAACCGTACCAGCAATGTTGATGTCGGATCTTTAATGTTAAAATATGGCGGTGGTGGTCATAAAGCTGTCGGCACCTGCCAGTTCACCAACGAGAACATGGACGAAAAAGTACCTCTTCTCTTAGATGAGATTATAAATTACAAATAATACATGATACACAAACGGAACTGCTTCTCATAGCGCAATGCAAAAGAGCAGTTCCGTTTTCTTTTCAGGATCATTCTATTCCATCTCAGGTCCCAAAACACCCTGAAATCTTCCCATGATACCTTTTGCAATAATTCCGATTCCAAGGATTACAAGGGTAACCTTAGCATTTCCCAAAATCGGGAAACCTTCCCAGCCAAAAATCTGTACCAGCAGGCCTACAATTGCCACTACACCTATGATACTTCCAATAATGGAAATCGGGTGTCCCGGTCTGCTCATCAGAAACTTATAGGAATTGGAGGCACAGAATATAGCACCAATCACTCCTAAAGTAATCGCAGCAGAACGGGCACTGTCAATCCACAAAAAGTGGATATTTGCAAGACCCAGCCATACTAAAATGACAGACAGAATTATCTCCGTCGTAACAATCACTTTTCCTTCCATTGTAACTACTCCTTTCAATGTAAGACTAACTTACTGTTTTTATTATGCTTCCACTTTTTATTTTTATACATTTTCTTATATTCTCTTATATTCTCTTATTTCAGATGGATACCGGGGAAACAAACTCATCGTTAATCGTTTTTGAGGTATCCATCTGAATGTATGCTGGAACAAAAGCCTGTTCAAAATTACAAATTTTGAACAGGCTTTTGACAAAGTATCCTGAATATATGCAGAACGCTATTGAATGTTCGGTATATAAATGAATGTTTATATTCATTTCATAACCCTTCATGACAGGTTGGACAAATAAGACTGTTTGATTGACTTTTGTGCTGTGGAAATGAGACTCTGTCAATCGTGGAAGCCATTGCTGAACACGATTGACACGTTAGAGGCTCATTGGAACGTTTAGCACAAGGAAAATCAAACAGTCTTATTTGTTCAACCTGCCAAGATAGCGTATAAAATTCATCTTTAACACTCGTAATATTGAAATGGAATAATTGAGAAAAATTTTTCATATTTATAAATACATTTAAAAAAAGAGGTGCATTAATTATGATTGGATTTTCAGGTTTTTTTTATCATACCTTACAAGAGTCCCCCGGAGATGATTACATAAAAACAAAACTCTATGATATGAGTGTTCCGCTTTGCAGAGTCGATGATACTCCCGGTGTTGCACTGAATACAGAGCATTTTGGCATCATCAGTCCGGACTCTTATCATCTGTGCATGGGAGACCGCTGCTGTTATATTGCCATTGACGGAGATATCTTCAATCAATCCGCGTTAAAGGAGCTGTTAAAGCCACGTGGCTTCGAAGCTTCTGACATCAGCCTGTCCGAGTTAGTCCTTGTAGGGTTTATGGAGTATGGTATAGATTTCATCAGGAATCTTTACGGCAATTTCAGCATTGTGATTTTTGATGCACGCCATGAAATCCTTTATCTCTTCCGGGATCACTTTGGCAGTAAGCCACTCTATTACAGCATACAGGAAAACTGTATTCTCTTCTCCTCAGAGATAAAGTCTCTGTTTACTTATTCTGACAAACGTCCGGTCGTATCCAGAGAAGGTCTGAATGAGCTGTTTGGTATTGGTCCTGCCCATACTCCCGGCAAAACTGTATACGATGGCATCAATGAAGTGAAACCGGGCTGCTGTCTTTCCGTAAACCGCTACGGTCACTGCTCCACACCATATTGGTCGCTTCCTTGTCTTGCTCATTTTGAAAATTATGAAAAGACGGTCCGACATACTGCGGATCTGCTTTCGGAAATTATCCACGAACAGCTTGCTTTAGATCCGGATCCCTGCTGCCTGTTATCGGGAGGAATTGATTCCAGCATTGTATCTGCTTATCTCGCTAAAGAAATGAAGGAACGCGGGCAGCGTCTTATTACCGTGTCTTTCGATTTCAGCCAGAATGATAAATATTTTAAAGCTTCTTCTTTCCAGCCTTCCCAGGACCGTCCTTACGTGGAAGCAATGGTAAAATTTTTAGGAAGTGAACATCATTATCTGGAATGTAACGAACAGACACTTGCCGAAATGTTAAATGCTTCCGTTACCTCTCACGACGCTCCCTGCATGGCAGATGTAGATTCTTCCCTGTTATTCTTTTGCGGAAAGGTAAAAGAAATCAAGAATGTTGCCTATACAGGAGAATGTGCCGATGAAATTTTCGGTGGGTATCCCTGGTTCCACCGCGACGATATGATCAATGCGGAAACTTTCCCCTGGGCACCTGAAACAACGCCAAGAAAACAGCTCCTAAAAAAAGATTTTCTGGAATTTTTAAATATGGATGAATATATTAAAGAAACCTATCATTCGGCCATCCGTAAAATCAATGTGCTTCCGGATGAATCTGTAACAGATGCCAAAAAACGAAGAAATACCAGTCTGACCATCTACTGGTTTATGCAGACACTGCTGAAACGAATGGACTGCTGTGGACGTTCCACCGGACTGACCGCCAGAATCCCATTTGCCGACATCAGGCTTGCTGAATATGTATATAATGCTCCATGGAGTATGAAAGCGAGAAATGGCCTGGTAAAATCACTGCTCCGCCAATCAGCAGAATACCTTTTGCCTAGACAGATCCTGCTTCGCAAAAAAAGTCCGTTTCCCAAAACATACAATCCTTATTATGAGAAAATGCTTTCTGATCTCCTTAGCAAGGTTATGGAGGACAGTGCATCACCATTGCATAACTTTCTTGACAGGGAGGCACTTCTGCAATTTCTTTCCAATCCGAAGGATTATGGTGCTCCGTGGTATGGTCAGTTGATGTGTGGACCGCAAATGATTGCTTATCTCTTACAAATAGATTTCTGGATCAGAGAATATCAGATTGATCTTAGAATATAGAATACTATGTAACTGCCCGGCTTGCTGGGCAGTCTTTTATTTAAGTGGCACCAATACAGGCTGAATCTGTTTTCCCTCCATCGCTGCTAAAAGAGTATCCTCAATCAGATCCACCTTAGCAATCATGGAATTCGGTTTTTTCACACAGTCATCCTGTCCAAATGGCACAAAATAAATATTCTTCATTGTCATTAATGCGCCGATATTCTTAAAATTTATGCCCAGTGCATCATTGGTTGACACACTGATAACCAGCGGCTTTCCATTCCTCAGATGTGCCTTGGCAGCCATGAGTACTGCCGTATCCGTTATTCCATTACACAGCTTTGCCAATGTATTTCCTGTACAAGGAGCAATCAGCAGCACATCAAGATAAGCTTTGGGTCCGATCGGCTCCGCTTCAGGAATTGTAAAAATCCCCTGATGTTCTGTAATCTCCTGAACCTTTTTCCGATATTCTTCTGCTTTCCAGAAACGGTTATCAAGACCTGCCGCATGATCTGAAAAAATCGGTATCAGATCGGCACCTTCCTCTTTCAGTACTTCTATCTCCTTCAACACTTTATCAAACGTACAGAAAGAACCGGTAATCGCAATTCCCACTGTGCACCCTGATAACTTCATATTGGTATATCCCTTCCCTTCTGAATATACATTGATGAATTATCATATGCTTTAAAGAGGAAAACGGTGCCTTTTTTACACCACATCATACTATGAATTCATAATTGCCTGGGCAAGAATTTCACCGGAGCTTCTAGGTGCATATTTTCCCGGCAGGCTCAGTGCAAGCTTTGCCCTGATTCCTGCATATCGGCAATACTCAAAATCCGTTCCGCCCGGTTTGGATGCAATATCAATGATCACTGTACTACCGTCGAATCTGGACAGCACCTGCTCTGTCAAGACCAGGGTCGGTACGGTATTAAAAAGATACGTATATTTTTCTGTCTGTACTTCCTGATGGGAAAACATGGGTCTGACTTCATAACCCATAGAACGGGCCTTGGAACGACTGACCGGATTTCTAGCCATGACCGTAACCCTAGCCTGAAGTCCTTTTAATTTATCCGCAAGGACTGCACCACATTTTCCATAACCAATCACAAGACAATCCTTCCCATGAATCGTCTCATCACCCAGCAGGATTGCTTCTGCGACCGCTCCTTCTGCTGTTGCAACGGCATTTCCTACTGCAACAGACTCATCTTCCATAAAATCATAACAGAATGCCTCCTTCTCACGGCATATCTCTTTCAATTGCTCTGTAAGAATACCACCATAAATTTTCTGACCGGCTCTGATACCATCATATACTTCTGACAACAACAGCACATCATCCGCTGTTTCCTGCCGGATAGTCTTTCCATCTACCGAGACCGGAATCGGCAGCACAATCATCTCTGCCTCACGTATCTCCTGCTTCACCTTATCCGGTTTGATCCATTCGATATTGTTCTTTTCCGGCATCAGTACACCATAGCTGCACACATGATATCCATTTTTCTGTAGTGTATCCGCAAGATAATACTGCCTGTGATCCCCGCCCAATACAATAACCTTTTCCATCTGATACACCCCTCCCTGCTATGTTTCTAATGATATTTTATGCAAAAAGCTTCCGGCGGTCACCGGAAGCTTCTATTCAGTCTTGTCATTTTCCTGCTTTTTTACCTTAGCCAATACTGTAATTTCAAAGGTATTGTTCCAGCAGTTCATAGATCTCCTCCCTGCCCTGCTTTGTCTGTGCAGAGAACGGAATCAATACGGTATCCTTCTCACATGCAAGCGTTGTCCGGATTAATTTCAACTGCTTGGGAATCTGGCTCCTATTAATCTTATCCGCCTTTGTTGCGATGATGACCGGCGCAAATCCCTGTGCCAGAATCCATTCATACATCTGCTTATCATTGGCGGAAGGTTCATGCCGGATATCAATCAGTAGAAAAACAGCCTTTAACTGCCCTGAACCATGCAGATATCGCTCTACCATCTGTCCCCATTTTGCAGTCGTCTCTTTTCCTACCTTTGCATATCCATATCCCGGCAGGTCCACAAAATAGAACGCCTGATTGACCTCATAAAAGTTAATGGTCTGTGTCTTCCCCGGCTGTGCACTGGTACGGGCAAGAGATTTTCGTTGCAGCAATGCATTAATCAGGGATGATTTACCCACATTACTTTTCCCTGCAAAGGCAAATTCCGCTCCGGTATTTTCCGGAATCTTACTTGTGATTCCACAGACTGTTTTTAACTCGGCACTCTTGATAATCATGCATTTTCCTTTCTTAGCTTATTCCTATTAGTCAATTACGAAACTCAGAATACTATATCAATTGTCTGGTTATTCCTTTACGGCCAGCCGGAGCACTTCTTCCATACCTTCCACGTATACAATCTCCAGTCCCGATTTAATCTCCTCCGGAATTTCCTCAACATCCTTTTCATTTTTCAAAGGAACCAGCACCATTTTCATTCCTGCCTGTTTCGCAGCCAGAAGTTTTTCCTTCAATCCGCCAATCGGCAGAACTCTTCCACGTAATGTAATCTCTCCCGTCATGGCAACATCAGGCCGTACCTTTCGATTGGTCATAGCTGAAAAAATAGCTGTGGCCATGGTAATCCCGGCACTTGGTCCATCCTTTGGCACTGCTCCCTCCGGGATATGAATATGGATATCATGTTCCTTAAAATAATCCTGCCTAATCTGATAGGAACCGGCAATGGAACGAAGGAAACTAATTGCTGTCATGGCCGACTCTTTCATAACATCTCCCATCTGTCCTGTCAGTTTTACTTCTCCTTTGCCGGGAAGAATACCTGCTTCCACCTCCAGCGTATCTCCACCAACACTGGTCCAGGCAAGGCCTCGTACAACTCCGACCTCTGCCCTGGAATTGCGGCGAAGTTTCTGATATTTTTCCTTGCCCAGATAATCCGGCAGATTCTTTTTCGTAATAGTAATCCCTGTTGGATTCTTTCCCTCTACAATGGCAATCGCTGTCTTCCTGCAGATCTCATCCAGCTTTCGTTCCAGTTCACGCACACCGGCCTCTCTGGTATAACCCATGATAATTTCCCGTAAGGCACTATCCTGTATTTTCACCTGCTTCGCAGTAATTCCATTGCGTTTCCAGACCTTCGGCAAAAGATGTTTCTTCGCAATATGAAACTTTTCCGTATCTGTATAACCGGTCAGTTCAATGATTTCCATTCGGTCAAGCAGCGGTCTTGGAATGGTTTCCATACTGTTTGCTGTTGCGATAAACATGATCTTGGAAAGATCCATGGGCAGTTCCACATAATGATCCCGGAAATTGCAATTCTGCTCCGAATCCAGCACCTCCAGCATTGCAGATGCCACATCCCCCTTATAATCCTGACTCATCTTATCCAGTTCATCAAGAAGCATCATCGGGTTTTTTACCCCTGCCTGCTTCAGACCTGCAGTAATCCGTCCCGGCATTGCTCCAATATAAGTACGCCTGTGTCCTCTGATCTCTGCTTCATCCCTGACACCTCCAAGACAGACACGTACATACTTCTTCCCGGTTGCCTCTGCTACTGATCGTGCAATGGAAGTCTTACCGGTTCCCGGTGGTCCGACAAGACAAAGAATGGTACTTTGTGCTTCTTTTGTCAATGCCTTTACAGCCAGATATTCAACAATACGTTTCTTAACATCCTCTAAACCATAATGATCTCTGTCTAATATTTTTCTGGCTTCCTCCAGACTGATATGGTCTTCCGATGTCTTATCCCAGGGAAGCTCCAGAAGTGTTTCCAGATAAATTCTCTGTGTTGCTGCATCAGAAGAAGATTCACTCATCATTTCCAGACGATGAATTTCCTTACGAATCGCCTTCTTGATCTCTTCAGAAGCTGTCAGCTGCTCTACAGCCTTTTCGTACTTCTCTTCCTCCGTATCCTCTCCTGCATCCTTATTCAGCTCTTTCTTAATAAATGCCAGCTGCTCCCGCAGAAGATACTCTCTCTGATTTTCCTCAATCTGATCAGATAATTTATTGGAAAGTTCCTTTCGGATTCGATTGATTA
Organism: Lachnospiraceae bacterium; assembly: GCA_051879415.1. Taxonomy (GTDB): domain Bacteria; phylum Bacillota; class Clostridia; order Lachnospirales; family Lachnospiraceae; genus NK4A136. The sequence goes on along the minus strand of JBJELZ010000006.1, from coordinate 4,494 downwards.
CAATTTCCTTACGAAGAATATCACAAAGTACCTCATATCTTTCCGGAATCTCCACTGCTTCCAGAAGACTTAATCTTTTTTCAGGCGGCAATGGAAAATTTCCACCTAAAAGATCCAGAAATTCTCCAAGTGTCTCGGCCTGCTCCAACTGTTCCAGAAGATAATGATCCTTACTTAAGTTTCCTGAAATATTATCCTCATAGTATTCCGCAAACAGTTCCATACTTTCCCTGCGCATTGCTTCATAACGCAGTACGTCCCTTTTTGCCGGAGCTTCCTCCCTGACAGCTTCAATCACTGCAGAAGGATAGTCTCCTTCCTCCAAAGATGCATTTATCATCTTTGCTCTCTGCCGGCAGGCAAATAAAACATGGAGTCTGTTTTCCGCTACTTTTGTCAATCGTTCCACCTTAACAATGGTACCGATCTGATAAAGATCATCCGGATCATTTACTTCTGACCGATCCGGTTTCTTTAAGGTCAAAAAGATCAGATCGTCCATAAGCATTGCCTGCTCCACACCGGCAATTGTCTCCTTGCCATCCAGTTCCAGATGCATCCGCATCCCGGGCAGCAGCACCTCAGCCCCAAGTACCACCAAGGGCATTTCCTGTTTTATGATTCTCTCGCTTTTCATTTCCAGCCGTATACTCCTTTGACATAAAAGACCGCATCAGCTGCGGTCTTTTTTTATCCTTCTTCATAACATCATTCTGCTTTTTTCTTCTGTGTTTTTTTGGAGCTTTGACGATGAACCACAACCGGCTCACTTTCGCCATTCACTGCCCCCTGCGTGATAATGCAGCTTTCAATGGTGTCATCTGACGGAATCTTGTACATCACATCCATCATAATGCTTTCCATGATCGTCCGTAGTCCTCTTGCACCGGTATTGGTCTTAAATGCTTTTTCCGCAATTGCCTCCACAGCACCGGGCTCAAAAGATAATTTTACAGAATCCATTTCAAACAATTTCTGATACTGCTTAATCAATGCATTCTTAGGCTCTTCCAGAATCCGTACCAAAGCCTTCTGATCCAGTCCTTCCAAAGATACTGTAACAGGTACACGTCCTACAAACTCCGGAATCAATCCAAATTTAATCAAATCCTGTGAAGTCACATCATGCAAAAGCTCTGACAGACTGCTTTCAGACTTTGAGCCAATCTCCGCATTAAAACCAATTGATTTTTTATTCAATCTGTCTCCGATAATCTTTTCCAATCCGTCAAATGCACCACCGCAAATGAACAATATATTGGTTGTATCAATCTGAATCAGTTCCTGATGCGGATGCTTTCTTCCACCCTGGGGAGGAACAGATGCAGTGGTACCTTCTATGATTTTCAAAAGTGCCTGTTGAACACCCTCACCGGAAACATCCCTTGTGATTGAAACATTTTCGCTCTTTTTCGTTATCTTATCAATTTCGTCAATATAGATAATACCGTACTGTGCCCGCTCTACATCATAATCCGCCGCCTGAATCAGCTTCAAAAGAATATTCTCTACATCTTCACCCACATATCCGGCCTCTGTCAATGTCGTTGCATCCGCAATTGCAAACGGGACATTGATAATTTTTGCAAGAGACTGTGCAAGATAGGTTTTTCCTGATCCGGTAGGTCCCACCATGATAATATTACTCTTCTGCAATTCAACATCCAGATCCTTGGGAGCCGTTACTCTCTTATAGTGATTATAAACAGCAACGGAGAGAACCTTCTTAGCTTCCTCCTGACCAATCACATACCCATCCAGAAATTCCTTGATCTGTACCGGTTTCAAAAGGTTAATATCATTCTGTTGTTCTTCTTCCTCTTCAATATCGAAATCATCCAGTTCTTCTTCGATAATATCCGAACAGATATCCACACAGCTGTCACAAATATAAACACCATTAGGACCCGATATCATCTTACGAACCTGATCCTGCGTCTTATTGCAAAAGGAACAGCGTATCTTGTTATCCATACTCTTTCCTGCCATATTTTACTTTTCTCCTGAAATCATCCAATCATTAATCTTTCTTCTCTACAGTAGGACGTTTCGTAATAACCTCATCAATCAGACCGTAAGCCTTAGCTTCCTCTGCAGTTTTCCAGTTATCACGATCTGTATCAGCTGCTATCACATCATATGGCTGACCACAGTTTTCAGCCAGGATACGATTCAGTTTTTCCTTTGTCTGTAAGATATGCTTTGCAGCAATTTCGATTTCAGTTGCCTGTCCCTGCGCACCACCTAAAGGCTGATGAATCATGATCTCGGCATTGGGAAGTGCATATCTCTTTCCCTTTGCTCCACCTGCAAGCAGAAATGCACCCATGCTGGCAGCCATACCAATACAGTTGGTTGATACATCACATTTGATAAACTGCATGGTATCATAAATTGCCATACCTGCAGTCACGGATCCGCCGGGACTATTAATATACATCTGAATATCCTTGTCCGGATCCTCTGCTTCCAAAAATAATAACTGTGCCACCACAAGACTTGCTGTCACATCAGTAACCTGATCTCCCAAAAAGATAATTCTTTCCTTCAACAGTCTTGAATAAATATCATAGGATCTTTCCCCACGGCTTGTCTGCTCAACGACCATAGGTACAAGTTCATTATAAATAGAATGACTCATCACAACACACTCCTTTTATAAAATATTCCAAGTGCATCAGACCCTTAGCGTTGTCTGATTACGCTTCTTTGGCATTGGATACTACAAAATCAATTGCCTTCTTAATTCTGAGATCCTTCTTAACCTGCTTTTCTTCATATTCATCAAAAATATCTTTCAGTTTTTCAACTGTCATCTTATAGTTTTCTGCCATTTCCTTCAGTTCTGCTTCATACTCTTCTTCTGTTACTTCCAGCTTTTCAGCCTCAGCAACTGCCTCAAGTACAAGACGTGCTTTAATCTTCTTCTCTGCACGCGGTGCAGTCTGTTCCATCATCATTTCTCTTGTCATACCTGTAAAGGTAAAGTACTGATCAAGAGAAAGTCCCTGCATGGAAAGCTGCTGGCCAAACTCATCGATCATCTGACGCTGCTGTGTCTCGATCATAGCCTTCGGGATATCCATCTCTGCACCTTCGATAATAGCATCAATGACAGCCTCTTCCTTCTGATCCTTACCTTCTTTTTCCTTTCTTTCAGCAAGCTTCTTCTTAACTTCTTCCTTGTATTCCTCTACACTGTCAAAGCCTGCATCCTCAGCAAAATCAGCATCCAGTTCAGGAATCTGCTTTTCTTTGATTTCATGGATCTTACACTTAAATACTGCCGGCTTGCCTGCAAGATCTTCTGCGTGGTAATCTTCCGGGAAGGTAACATTGACATCACATTCCTCTCCGGCATTCTTACCGATCAGCTGCTCTTCAAAGCCAGGAATAAAGGAATGGGAACCAATACCAAGAGAATAATTTTCTCCCTTACCGCCTTCAAAAGCTTCTCCATCAACAAAACCTTCAAAGTCGATTACTGCTGTATCGCCATCCTGAACAGGTCTTCCTTCTACTGCAACAATTCTTGCCTGTTCATTTCTGTCTTTTTCAATCTGTGCTTCAACATCTTCATCTGTTACTTCTGTCTCAATCTTGTCAATTTTTACGCCCTTATATTTACCCAGCTTAACAGAAGGATTCAATGCTACTTCTGCAGTAAAAATAAACGGCTTGTCTGCTTCCATCTGTACAACATCAATCTTCGGAGAAGATACGATCTCCTCCTCACATTCGTCATAAGCCTTGCTGTATGCATCCGGTATTATGATATTCGCTGCATCTTCAAAAAATACCTCCCTGCCATACATCTTCTCCATCACCTGACGGGGAACCTTTCCTTTACGGAATCCGGGAACATTGATTTTGTTTTTATTTCTTTTATATGCCTTATCAACGGCCTTATCAAACTCCTCATAAGGCACCTCGATGGTAAGCTTTGCCATATTATGTTCCAATTTTTCAATCTGTAATCCCATTTCTAACTATTCCTCCTAAAGCGTTATTATAACCATGTGATTATATCACATTTCATCATGGGAAGTCCAGCTATTTTTTGCATAAAAAACCTTTGCGTATGTAAGGATACATTTCTTTGCATCTCCACAAAGATAATACCAAAAATTTCGCTCTATATAAAAGAATGCCTGTATAAAACAGGCATCCTACATGAGTGACAATGCTCCACCCAATTAAATTTTATTTCTTATATCCACATTTGGGACATACCCCATTTTCATCCAATGCGATACCACATAACGGACAGCGATCCATCTCTGTTGAAGGAGCATATTCCTGGGAAGCAGCATTTACACCACTTGTAAATGTAATCTTTGCAATATTCAGTTTATCTTTCAAAAGCTCATATACTATCTTAATCATACCTTCAACTGTCATGGTTTCTTTCGTAACCACCAATCTGCTATCCGGGTATGCAGTAGCCAGTTCTGTTTTGAAAGCTTCACCTTTCATCTTGTTCTGGGGATGACC
>JBJELZ010000005.1:0-4381 GCA_051879415.1 Lachnospiraceae bacterium | reverse complement strand
ATGTCAGGTTTCCTTGCCGTTATGAATGCTGCTCCGGCAGACATAGAAAAGTTAAGTAATGCCATTTCAAACTGTGACGGAACGGCTCTCGGCATGGCAGAAACCATGCAGGATAATCTTGCAGGTCAGCTGACCATACTGAAAAGCCAGCTTGAGGAACTTGCCATTTCTTTCGGAGAAATGCTGATGCCTGTCATCCGTGAAGTAGTTACATGGATACAGGGATTTGTAGATAAATTAAACAGCATGGATGAAGGAACCCGTGAGATGATTCTGAAGATCGGGTTGTTTGTGGCAGCTTTGGGTCCGGTGCTTATCGTGATCGGAAAGGTCATCAGTGCAATAGGTACTATCCTGACCATCGTACCAAAAGTTGCCTCCGCATTCGGTGCAGTCAAGACTGCTTTCGCAGCACTGAGTGCGGTATTTGCGGCCAATCCCATCGGACTGGTGATTGCTGCGGTTGCGGCACTGATTGCCATTTTTGTGACACTTTGGAACAAGTGTGATGGCTTCCGTGAATTCTGGATCAATTTGTGGCAGGGAATCAAGGATTTTTTCGTGAATATCTGGCAGGGCATACAGTCCGTGTTTTCGTCCGTGACCGAATTTATCAAAAATAACTGGCAGTCGCTGTTCCTGTTTCTGGTAAATCCGGTAGCGGGATTTTTTAAGTTACTGTGGGACAACTGTGAGGGTTTCCGTGAATTTTGGCTGAATTTGTGGTCGAATATCAAGGAGGTATGCTCCTCCGCATGGTCGGGCATCTGTTCCCTTGCTTCGTCTGCTTGGTCGGGAATTACCGAAACGGTAAGCTCTGCATGGTCGAATATCAAGTCCGGTGTAAGTTCAGCGGCTTCCTCAGTAGAAAATTTCGTGCGGGACAGCTGGGCTTCCATCAAATCTCATACCTCGGAAGCATGGACCAGTGTGAAGCAGGGAATCAGTTCTGCATGGTCGGATATCAAGTCCGGTACGGGAGAAGCTCTGTCCCATATAAGAAGCAGTGTTTCGGAAGGATGGCAGAACCTGAAGCAGAACACGAGCGAAGCATGGAACAGCATGAAGGAAAATATCAGCAGCACTTGGAGTTCCATAAAGGAAGGTGTCTCTTCGGCAGCTTCCTCCGTAAAGGAGACCGTTTCTCAAGCATGGTCTGCCACGAAAGAGAATACGGCAAGATTGTGGAGTGAAACTAAGGACACGGTCGTGTCGATCAGTTCCTCCATTAAGGATGCGGTTTCCAATTTCAGTGAGGGCGTGAAAAATCTGGCGTCCTCCTTATGGGAGTCCATGAAGGGGACATTCCGGTCAGGCCTTGAATTTATCCGTGACCTGACATCCAATAAGCTGACGGAACTGGTGAGCAATGCCAAAACCCATCTCGGAAATATGGTGTCTGATGCAAGAGGCAGACTGGAAGAATTAAAGAACGGATTTTCACAGGCATTTTCCAATATCGTATCCGGTGTGAGTAATGCCGTGGGGAATATTAAAAATGCCCTGTCCGGGGTATTCGATGCGGTAAAGAACGTGTTCTCCAATATCGTTTCCAATGCGTTCAGCTGGGGAAAGGATATCATCGGAAACCTGATTTCCGGTATCACCTCCAAAATCGGGCATCTGGTGGATTCGGTCAAAAATGTGGCTTCCACTATCTGGGACTACCTGCACTTTTCTGAACCGGAGAAAGGTCCGCTTTCGGATTTCCACACCTATATGCCTGATATGATTGAGATGCTTGGCAGAGGCATTACGGATAACATCCATAACCTGAAAGCACCCATGATGGCACTGTCTTCTTCCTTAGTACCCATGACGGGCAGTATGCAGATGACGGGAAGTGGAGAAAACACTTCTTTTGGGAATGCAAAGCTGGATGCCATGAGTGATGCCATTACAAGGTATCTGCCCAGAATGGCAGAAAGTAAGATTGTACTTGACTCCGGTGTTCTTGTTGGCGAACTTACGGACGGCATTAACAGGCAGCTTGGAAAGGCGTATGTGTAATGAGAAAATTCAGACTGATTAACGGACAGGGAGGGAGTTTTGACCTAAACAGGAAGGACTCCTTCCTTCATGATATTAAAGGGTTCGGCTATGAGGATGCCACCCAGTATGAACAGATAGGAAGGGATTTTTATCCGTTTGAAGAAATCTTTTCTCAGGGCAAGATGGAAGGAAAGATATTGTTTGGCGGGAAAAAGCCTTATGAAACTTACAGGGAGTTTGCACGGTTTGTCCGTTCCACTCCCTTAACTTTGGTGTACCAGATTGATGAAATATTCCGTGTTCCTGTCCGGATTGCATCTCTGGGGAAAGCGGAACTATCTAATGGCGGGGCGGCAATGGTTTGTGAAATCGTGTTTGCTGCACAGGGTCTTTACTATAAGAGCGTGAATAAATACAGCAATACCCTGTCCATAGGCGGTAAAATCTATCCTTATACTTACGATTATGCCTATTCGGATGTTTCCTACAACTCCGTGGAAATTGAAAGTGACAGTTATGAGGACAGCCCCTGCAAAATCACCATACAGGGTCCGTGCATCAATCCGGTATGGAAACATTACGTGAATAACGTTCTGTATGAGACGGGAGCCTACATGGGAACGGTGTCTGCGGATCATAAGCTGGTAATCGATACCACAAAACTTCCCTACAGCATTACGGAGAGGGGAGCCGGGGATGATGTGGTGGCAGACAGGTATCAGCTGTGCGATTTTACCACGGAGCGGTTTTTTCATTTGCAGCATGGTGCAAACCGTATTTCCGTCTCCCATGAAGGCATCAATACCCTGAATGTAATTGTGGAAGGAAGAATCAGTTATGAAACCGTATAACGTGGAGATATTTACCCCGGATTTTCAGATGGCGGGACACACCAACATCCATGAAATTTCCTATAAGGAAGATTACCTGTCTTCGGATGAAAACAGCATTACGGTGTTTGCCATGCCCGGCATTGAAAAACAGGATTTTATCCGGATCAGCAGGGGAAAGGAAGAGTATGCCGGAGTGGTTACGGAGATTGCCTACGGAACGGATAAATCCAAGAACCTGCAGACCATCTCCTATAAACCTTTAATGGAACTGTTTAACATGGATATGCTTTTTGATGTGAATGCACAGGGGCAGGGGAGCATGGAGCAGTTTATTGCCGATGCCATCACTGCCCTTTATGTTTCCAATGAGGATGAACTGCAGAATATCAGGGGCTTAAGCGTGAAGGTGCTTACCAATACAGAGAACTGGAGCCTTCATATCACTCCGTCAGAGAAGGGCGGGCATTACAACATCGTAAATCTGATGGATTCCGTGATCATTCCCGCCCTGCAGAAGTATAACATCCTTCTTGGTGCTTCACTGGATATCCAGAATAAACAGCTGCTTGTTACCATCGGAAGAGTGGCAGGAAACGTGCTTACCATTGAAAGCGACCTGCCCAATATCCTGAAAAAGAACGTGGTAATCAAGCAGGTCAGTGCCGATGTGAATAAGCTGATTATTTATGATACCACGGATGATTATACCACGAAAAAGGTGTATTACCTGCATACGGATCTGGGATATGACACCAGGGATGAGGACAGGATTTTACCCGTGGTGTGTGACATAAGAGCGGTAAGTAGCAGTGAGGAGTCAGGGTTTGATGCACTGGCACAGACAGAGGCATCCAATACCTTTTCCCGTGCTGCTTTTTCCAATCTTATTGAACTGACCATGCTAAACGGGGATGAACTGATAAAACCGGATGAGATGCAGTTCGGACAGATTGTAAACGTGATTTCGGACGGGACATCTTATCAGAGCATTCTGACCGGACGGGAAATCGGGAAAAACACCAAGCTGATTTTCGGAACGGTCAGACTGGAATTAACCAAGATTTTAAGGAGGAACAGCTGATGGCAAACAATATCGTATTAAAAACCTATAAGGGCGGCAACGTGACACCGCAGGATGATGCCATCATTCACGAAACTGCCATCCCCATGAACGGGATTTTCAAGGGATGCGAAGTGTCCCATGCAAGGGGAAACGTGCTTCGGGTATCACAGGGATTCGGCATGATTAAGGGGCGCTTTTTTGAAGTGTATGAATCGGAGATTGCCGTGCAGCTTGCGGATGCCGGACAGACCCTGAACGGAAGGATTTATATCCACATGGATCTTTCCAATACGGATGAACCCATCATGCTCCTTGGGGATACTGCGGTGGAACTTCCCGTTTTGGATGCAGATGCGGATGTGAATTATAACAATTCATCCTTTGACCTTCAGCTTGCGGCCTTTTCGGTGACCAGTTCCGGCATCAGCAACCTGACCCAGACCTTTTCCAAACTGACGGGCGGAGCAGGGGGCAGCGGAGGAAGCGGGAACAC
>JBJELZ010000004.1:0-22313 GCA_051879415.1 Lachnospiraceae bacterium | reverse complement strand
ATGGCACATACCAAATTACAGTATTCTTAACTGATATTATACGTTCATTAACTTATTTCCGCAACAAATTTAAGTCAAAAATCTTCGAGAAATCTTTGGAATATTCCAGTTTTAATATTCTAAAACTGGAATAAAAGATACCGGAGAGTAGCGACTTATGTTGTTATTATTATATAAACCAATGAATATCATCATTTCTTCATATCTATTAGTGCCTGCATATATCCTATGAGTTTCTTCTGATCTTCCGTATCCATACTCTGATATGTTTCAATCAGAGAACCCAGCTCTGTTCCCTTATCAACTACATAGGTTGCATTCTTCTTACTTCTCGAACCGGTATGCTCCGCTCCGGATAAAAGTTCATATGGTGTCACCCCAAGCGTCTCGCTGATAATCAGTATTTTATCCGAGACGGGATTGGTCTTTTTTTTCTTCCAGTCACTAATTGTACTCTCTGCGATTCCCGTTTTCTGGGAAAATGATTTCTGGGACATCCCCCGCTCTTTCAATAATTCAAATATCCGGTCACTAATCGTTTTCATACCACAATTCCTCACAATACCAAAATTTCTACGGATCTATTGTTGTTACTCTGATTTTCAAAGTGGTTTAAGATTTCAACGCCTGTAAAATTAAATCTATATCGTAATTTGGTTTCTGTTCCATTGCTACATCATAGATTGGCTGAATCACTGCTATATCTTCTTCCAATATATCTGCGATTTGTTCCAGATTATATCCTTTATTTATTTTTTTACATACCAGGTCTATTATCTTTTGCTCGATTCCCTGCTCGATTCCCTGTGCCAGTCCCTGTTCAATTGTTCTCTCGACAAGCGCCTCACTTAAATTGCACATTGTGTTGACCTTCCTTTCAGTTTCCACATTCATTATGATATGATATTGTTCTTCCGGCATGCAAACCTATGTATATCATATATACTTCAAATTTCCTGTCTTCATTTCTTCAATTTTTCCATCAAATATTTCAACAAATACCTGCTCGCATGGTATTTTACACATTCTTTTTTCTTTTGATGTATCTTGTACCCGAAAAGTCTTTTGGTCTTTTCCTAAACATCTGCTCATATAAGATTGGATGTATGGCTCTGCATCTTCTTTTGAAAATCCGATTTCCTTTTTCAGCCTCACAAAGGAAGACAATACACTAATGCATCCGGCACCACCTATGCTAACCACGCCATTTCTTGCATTTTTATCATCCGAACAAAAAACGTAGATTTGTTTCCCATATTTTACGTTCAATACTTGCAACAAGACATAGGATTTTAATTCTCCAAGATTATATCCTTCACCAATCGTATCACAGTCTTTTTGTAGCTGTCTCAAAAATTCTTCTTTACTTACGCGCAAACAATCTATTTTAGAAACCAGAAGAAACTTTTCTTCAAAATATCTTTCATTATATGCATCACAAGCAGTTTTTAACATTTCTGTATAAGCACTGATAGCCAAATCTCCATAAATCTTAGAAAGCTCATCCAATATCATTTCATCATCATACATACAGATGGCTTTTTCCGTAACCTTCGCCTCGAACCATTCCGGTGCTCCGACGATATTATGTCGCAACAACTCCACAGAAATCTGTTTATGGCAATAAAATGTATAGTTTGGCATAGACATAATTTTATCAATTAGTTTATTTTGTTCATCCTTGCGTATCAAATGCATCTTGGATATAAAGTCAGTATCCAGTAAGGCATATTTCACATCTGCCATATACTCACCTTATTTTCGTTTCCGAAATTCCTTCCCGATTTTTTCCAAGTATGCTTTGTCAGATGCTTCTCTGCTGTCCACAAGTAATTCCTGCTTAGAATTAAAAACAAGATTATCTAACAAACTTCCATATCGAAGCAGATGACCACTATTTTGCTGCCACTGCTCTGCTTTTCCGGTTAATTCAATTCTGACAGTAATAGTATCGCTATCCTCTTTCAAAAGTTTTTTTGCTTTCGCCTCAGTTACTAAACCACTCTCTACTAAACGTAACACAACTGCTTTATAAGGAAGTGCAAACAAGTCCATAAGAATAAGCACATCATCAATGTTCATATCGTCCTTTGAGAGTCCAAACATCTTAAACTGCTCAATCAAACTTGAATCCGGCATCAACAATAAACCAGCAAAGGCATTTGCCTCCAGGTCTTCTTGAGATGCAGCTGTTTCATCAAATGTCTTTGCATCCAATAAAGAACCTGCCGTAATGGTGCTGGTATTAATATCCTCTGCATAACAATGAATGTGATATAATTCATGTGCTGTTGCAAATATCTGCTTACACATTGGAAGTTCCGTATTCACACACAAAAAAATAGTACCCTTCTTTACAAAAGTAAATGCCCACAATTCATCATCCTTAAATGGATAGCGCAGTACTTCAAGAGAAAGTTCTCTTTTTCGTGCATAATTCGAAACAATACCAAATATAGATTCTCTAACGATGGTGTTGCCACAGTAGTTAGCTGCAAAAGCCTTTGACAATTCATTTATTTTCTCATACTGCTTTTTTTGCTTATAAAACAAGCTTTCACTCAATACATTTTCCATTATGCCTCCCAGGAATCCATCATTGTCATTCCGTTTTCTCTGACTTTTCTGTGGAACAAAATCATATCAGAAAGCCTATCTGCAATCTGTAGTGCCTCTTTAGCCTGCTCAGATTCTACTTTTCCCATAAATGCATGCACAATGTCTGTATCAACAGTATTCACGCGAAGTTTCGTAAGTTCTTCCATCTTAACACCAAGAAATTCTGCAATTCGCTTTAATTCAATTGCATTAATCATTCTTGAACCATTAAGCATTTTGCTGATTGTCTGCTTGTTGGTCTGTAGTGCCTCTGCCAAATCTATCTGCTTTCTATTTTGCTGTTTAAGTATTGCTACAATATTGGCGGCAATTATTGCATTTACATTAATCATCTCAAATTCCTCCAATCAACGTAAAATCTTCATTTTCAATTCCATTATATTCTTCGCGCAGCATATAGTCAATATTATATTTACTTATTTGTTATTTATTATACAAAATATCTCCATTTTAGTGACAATTCAATAAACAGATTCTGGTAAATAAGCACTGATACTATTTTTTAGCAAGTTCAATGGATACAATTACAGCAATACCGGCAATAATTGCAATTCGTTTCTTATCACACCTTTCGCATAAGGAATAACCTCTAATATACCAAATCCGGAACAAATGATACCGGAGAAATATCTCTGATATTATTATCTCCCAAGCTAAGACATGTCAGATTCGACAACCCACTCAAAGGACTTATATCACTAATATTATTTCCATCCAGATAAAGGTATGTCAGATTTGTTAATCCACTCAATGCACTGACATCGCTGATTTGATTTTCTCCCATCCAAAGACGTTCCAATTGTGTCAAATTTGCCAAGGCACTGATATCGCTGATATTATTCCCTTCCAAAAATAAAAATGTCAAATTTGTTAGTCTGCCAATTGCACTGATATCACTCAATCCATTACCAGACAAATTTAAATACTGCAGTTCTGTCAGACCACAGATGATCTCCAGTTCACTTTCATCTATATCACAATTATCCAGTATAAGGCAATTTAAATTCGTCAAACTTTCCAAAACACTGACGTCCGAAATAGGGTTTCCATACAAAGCCAAATCCGCTAAATTAGTCAATCCGTACAATACGCTGATATCGGTAATATTATTTCCTCCCAAATAAAGTTTGGTTAGATTAGGCAGAGTCGCCAATTCTGCCAAGGCACTGATATCACTAATTCCATTATCACACAAAACCAGGTAGCGCATATTTGGCAGCATGTTCAGCATGTCAACAAAGTCCTCTAAATCACTAATGCCAGCGTTACTATAATAAAGTGTATGCAACTTGGACAATCCACTTAAATCCCAGTAATCCCAGCCATCACAGCTTGTTTCATTACTATCGATTACCAGATATTCCAAATTAACCAGATTTTTCAATGCACTGATATTGTCCAGCCTATTAAACCTGATTATAAGTTCTCTCAAATTTATCAACTGACTCAATGCACTGATGTCACTTACTTCGTTATCGCTCATCCAGAGCTTTTCTAATTTGGTCAGATATCTCAACGCCGTTATATCTGCTATTCCTCTGTCGCATATGTTTAATTCTGTTATATCCTTTACATCACCATAGGTAATTTCTCTGTCTGTAATTCCGGTAACTTCACGCATAGCAGCTTCCAGATTTGCATCTCTCCAGTCGATAACCGTATCATCCGTTAATACAGCAGATTGTTCTATCAAGGTCTGTACTTCTTCCAGCATTTCCCGGATGGCATCTGATTCTATCTGTGCAAGACCTTTCTCCAAAATCTCTTTTGCTGCTTCATAATCGCCCAAGCCTATGTATGCTTCTGCCATACCAAGGTAAGCCTCTTCGCACATCGGGTCAATCTCAATGGCTGCTTCGTATGCTGCAATAGCTGCTTCATAATCCAGTTCATCCATATACCGGTCTGCCAGTTCCAACTGCTCTGCCAGCTTCTTTCCGCTGTTTCCACCAAGAACGATAACGGAAACAGCTACCACAATGCATACAATCGCTGCAATACCGGCAATAATGGCGATTAGTTTCTTGTTCATTGTTTTCTTTTGTTCCATAGTCGGTTTCTCCCACATATACAAATCCTCCAGGTAATTGCGAAACTATTCTGAGATCCAATTACCATCCCTCAGCTGTCCATAGGTCTGCTCCAGAAGCTGCATTTCCATATCAGAGTCTGCACGGGCACCGCTCGACTCAAAGAGTTCCTTGGCATTATGATAATACTCTAAGAAAGTACTGTAATCCCTATCCTGATTTTCTTTTGTTCCCTGGATATTGATTTCCAGAAATGCCAGTCTCTTATAAGTACGGTAGTCTTCTCCATAAGTATCCAGCATTCCCAGAAATTCTTCTTCTGCCAATGCCAGTTCATCAATGGTCTCATAAAGAATACCGATATTCGTATGGGTCACATAAGTATCCCATCCAAGCTCAACAATTTCCTGTAAGCAGTCGATTGCCTGCCGATATACGCTCTGATCAGCGGTAACACCTGCAAGATCAATGTATGCCTGTGCAAGCTGTTCCAGGATCATTGCCTGATACTCTGCTGCCACTTTATGATTGGCTTCCTCTAAGATGGAAGCTTTTTGTGCAAACATCTCTGCTGATTCCGGATCAGCATCATACAATTTTGCCCACATAATATAAGCTCTTGCCATAACATAAGCATCAGAAGTCTTCTCAATACATTCTGCAAAACAGGTTGCTGCTTCTTCGATATTTCCCTGCTTACCAAGAATCTCACCTTTTGCAAGTAACATCTTATCATCAGCCAGTCCATAGCCGATTGCCTGCTCTAAGATTTCTTCCGCCTTCTCCAGCTGACCGTCTCTTGCCAATGCGATAGCATAATCAGAGTAAAATGTTCCATCCAGAACATTGTATCCGACTGCCGTCTTATAATATAACAACGCCTCGTCTATCTCATCCAGTTCCAGATAGCAGTTGGCAAGCAGGAAATAGAAGTTTCCTGTTTCCTCACCGGAAAAGCTCTTTCCCGGAGAAAGTACATCTTCTTCCAGAAAGTCAATCAATTCCTCATAAAACCTTCCCTGATATAAAAAGACAGCTTTTTCATAATAAGCCCCAGCCAGTTCCGGGAATGCCGTAATTGCTTCTATGTAAAGTCCCTCTAATTCATCTGTTTCAGCATAGTTTCCTTCTTCTACAAGCTCTTCCATCTGTGCAACCAGTTCATCATATGCCTCTCTATGCTCAACACCGATTCTCTCCTTACCAAGAATTGCGACTATGATACCGGCTGCTATGCCTAGGATGCACAAAACAATCGTAAATTCCTGTCTGTGAAGAAGTCTTTTATATCGCTTATCTGCCTTCGTAATATTGGCGGTTGCCCTGACAAATTCTGCTGCACTCTGCCATCTCTTCTCCGGCTGATATGCCATACACTTCTGAATCAGATTAATAAGACCTTCGGAGAAATTTCCCATTTGCTCCAACGGAACAATCTTTGAAAAATCACCGTCAGGTATTGTACCGCAAAGCAATGCATACAATGTTGCACCGGCACTGTAAATATCGGAACGCTCATCCATTCTTCCCTGCAGATTCGCCGGCATAGACGGTGCCTGCATAGGGATAGGCGCACTTACCTGTGCCGCAGGTGCTGCCGGCTGATTTGGCTGATGATTCAACATCACCGTCCCGGTACCTCCGCCTGCCTGTGCCGGCTGCTCCGGCTGGTGATTTAGCATCACCGTCCCGGTACCTCCGCCTGCCTGTGTCGGCTGAGCCGGCTGGTGATTTAACATCACTGTCCCGGTTCCTCCAACTGCCTGTGCCGGCTGCTCCGGCTGGTGATTCAACATCACTGTCCCGGTTCCTCCAACTGCCTGTGTCGGCTGTTCCGGCTGGCGATTCAACATCACTGTCCCGGTGCCGCCGCCTGCCTGTGCCGGCATACTCTGAGGAGCTGCTCCCATATTACCGTTGGCTGCAAGGAAATTTTCAAGATCTCTTACCAATGCCACCTGTTCCGGCGGAGCAAAGCCCGGTGTATATCCCATATTTGTTGTGGAAATATTATTCTTAATCTGAGAAATGTCAAAGTCGATCAGACAGATATTATCTTCCGGCGTCAGCATAATATTAGCCGGTTTAATATCTCCATGAACGATCGGTGTCTTCTGTCCATGAAGGTAAGACAATACATCTCCTAACTGTGAAGCGTATTTGATGACCTGTGCCTGGGAAAACCGGACACCCTTTTTCAAAAGGCTTTCAAACGATTCTCCCGGAATATAATCCATAACCGTATAGATGGCACCCTCATCTTCAATAAAGTCCAACACAGTAGGCAGATAGGAATGCCTAAGGTTCTTAAGAATATCCAGCTCACCCCGGATATCCACGTTATCCTGCAATGAAACATGAATTTTCTTCAAAACCACATATTTCTGCATTCGGACATGAAATGCCCTGAATACGGTACCGCCGCCTCCGGCACCAATTTCTTCAATCTCCGTATACGTACCTTGTAAATTCATCTCTTGTTCCTCTGTCTTGTTTATTTTTATCAGAAAGCTTTCTTAAAATAATAAGCCGACATAATTATACCTACTAACCTATGAAATGGCAAGATTTTTACTGCTTTTTACCATCAGAACAAAAGCAGCATCTGCATCCCACAGACACTGCTTTTCCCGAAGATTTATTTATTTTCTGTTCTTTATACCATACCATTTACTGTTTTATACTTATAAAGCATCTCCGCATGGTTCTGCTCTTCAATCTGAATGTCAGCTAAAAGCTTGCGGATCGCACTTTCTGCAAAGGCAAAAACATTGGTATTGTATTCCGAAGAAACCATTTTCTCCGTACCGATACAGTCAGTTGCAAGAAATGCATCATTTTTCTTATCCTCAGACTCACTCATCGAATCATAGGTTGCCATTGGAGAATAATTCTTACCATCCTGATCATTGCAGTCGCAGCAGGGTGTCTTACCGGCAGCTACCTGCACCAGGGAGTCATAGTGCTGCTGCTCCTTCTGTGCCAGGGTTCCAAACAGCCCCTTTAAAACAGGATCCTTTGCTTCCTTTTCATATCTCTTGTACTTTTCAATACAGCACTGTTCCTGTGTCTGCAGATCCTTGATTACATCCATCTCTTTTTGACTTAATGCCATGTTCCTACCTCTTTTCCTAAAATTTGGGACGGAAAAATTTTCCGTTTCCATTCTTTAGTAGTATGAACCGTCAAAAAAGATTTATGCAATAAAAAATGGAAACCTTGAATTTATCAGGGTTTCCACTTTCTTATCAGAGCTGCTGACGGGAATCGGACCCGTGACCTCCGCACTACCAATGCGACGCACTACCGACTGTGCTACAGCAGCGTCTTCGTGAGCACGTTTGCGCTCACCGGATTATATTATCAAATGTCGCCTATGCTGTCAAGAGCAAATCTCTTAACCTTTAGCTCTTCTTTCCGCCGCCAATCTTTGTTACATAAGAAAGACCTGTTCCGTGTCCGGCAGAAACTCTGGCCGTGGCACCTGTTTTTGAATTGATTGAAATCCCGGCATGTTTTCCACCAACACTGATACCCACGCTCTTTAATCCAATATTCAGCTTGACACCCGGTGCAATCTTAATACTTTTCCGAAATCGAAGTCCCATAACGATTCTCCTTCCATCTAATAAATAATACTCTGTCAGTTACGAAAGCCGGCCATTCCACCTTACAGCTTCAGTCCTCTCCCAGCAGATGAACCACCGTATAATCATGATCCATTGCAGGAATGATTTTTTCTATTAAATCTTTCGTTGCGAATCTGATACTGGACGTATTGATACACGGATGGCAGCCGATTCGTTCTCCCTTTAACACATCCTCATCAATCACCAGCTTTACGCGATGCTCCCTGTCATTCATCAGTCCCATGACACTGACGGAGCCCGGCGTAATATCCAGAAATTCCTCCATAAATTCCTCTTTTGCGAAGGAAAGTCTGGACACATTTAACTCCTTTGACAATTCCTTAGTTTTAAATTTTTTATCTCCCGGTATCATCAGAAGATAAAAATCCGTTTCCTGCCGGTTACAAAGAAAAAGATTTTTGCAGATTGTCGCCTGCAGTGCCCGGTCAATTGGTTCGCAGACTTCCATAGTCATAGCTGCCGGATGATCCACACGCTGATATACAATGCCAAGACGATCCAACAGATCATACGTCCTTATTTCTTTTTCCAGTCTTCCGGTACAATCCTCAGGACGTCCCTCCAGTAATTCCAGTTCCATCATAACATCTCTTTTCACAGATAATGGTTATTTTTTTCCATCATAATGCATAAAATGGAATAACGCAATATTTTCTTTTCTAACACCTGAAATAATGATA
The DNA here is from genome assembly GCA_051879415.1 of Lachnospiraceae bacterium. Lineage (GTDB taxonomy): Bacteria > Bacillota > Clostridia > Lachnospirales > Lachnospiraceae > NK4A136. The sequence goes on along the minus strand of JBJELZ010000004.1, from coordinate 13,334 downwards.
TGATAAAAAACAGATTTGGAAAGCAGAGGATACAGGTATGATATCAATTTTATATGCAGTAGGAATCATGGATGTTTTGTTCTGGTGCATTCTGTTCCTGAAAAAAAGAAACGGGCTTCCCTGTTACCGCATCAGTGATCTGGTGATCTTCTATCTATTTGCCAGAGTTCTTCCGTTTATGATGCAGGAACAGATTTCCACAACTTCAGCCATGCATCTGATACTGGATTTCATTTTGTCAATTGCAATGGCATATGTCATCTTTTGCAGATATGGAAGGAACATCTCCCGGCTTTTTTATGCCTGCTACCTGTTCCAGCCATTCAGTATTATTCTGATTCTCTTTGAAAAGTCAGGTTTACAGCTTTTACCTGTACTTCTCTTTGGTATTTTCTATGTTACTGATTTGTTCTGGAAAAAGCGTCCTTTCCGGTGGATCAGTGTTATCCCGGAATTTCTGATGCTCCAGACAGGATTCTTCTGCTGGTATATTGCCGTCCGGGTAGCCGGGCAACACCTTTCTGCTCTGAATAACACCCGGAATATCCCTGTGCTGTATATCGTTTCTCTTGGAATTGGAGGCTTTGGCATACTGTCTCTGATTCTCAGATATATTTTCAGAAGCAATAACAAGTTGTGGGTACCACGATTCTCAAAATCAACATCTGCTTTACCGGAAAATATCAGTTCAAAAACCTGTAACGGTTTTTCCTGCACGAAACACACTCCTATTGAAGTAAAGGATGTCATCTGGATGCTGGTTCTTACCACTATCTTTGGTTTCTTAGTATTTTACCGTTTAGGAAGTACACGTGTCCCGGAAACAGAATGGACGCTTAGTTCAGGAGAAAGCGGGAGCAATGAAATCATCCTTGGTTTTTCCGATGAAGTTGAACTGGCAAAGGTACATATCTTTCTGGGCTATAACAGTAAACGTTCCATCTCATTTTCCTATCTTACAAAAGATATAGAGGAATGGCAGATGATTGAAGCTGACCATATCGTTGAAAGTGCCTTTGCGTGGAATACGGTTGAAATCAATCAGAAGCTGGACCGCCTTGGCATGGTACTGATGGAGGGTAATGCCAGCATTTTGGAAATTGTCTGTGAAGATATCAATGGCAATTACATCCTTCCCTATAACGCTTCCTACTACCGCACCCTGTTTGATGAGCAAGGATTATATCCTGCTGTCAGAACCTACTATGATCAGACCATGTTCGATGAAATATATCACGGCAGAACAGCCTACGAATTTCTTCATCAGCTCCCCATTTATGAAAATACCCATCCGCCTCTTGGAAAAACCCTGATCTCTCTTGGAATCCGTGCCTTTGGCATGAATCCGTTTGGCTGGAGGTGTATCTGTGCCCTGTTTGGTGTCATAATGATTCCTGTGATGTACCTCTTTTCTCACCGCATGTTCGGACGTACCTCCGGGGCTGTTTTCACGACTCTTCTGCTAGGCAGCCAGTTTATGAATTTTACGCTCTCCAGAATAGCAACGATTGATATTCTGGTAGCCTTCTTTGTTCTTCTGATGTTCTATTTCATGTACTGTTTTATCCGAAATCTCTCTGTCGGGCAGTTGGATTGCCGACAGATTGGTCAGCTTCTTTTCTGTGGATGTGCAATGGCATGTTCCATTTCCATCAAATGGACCGGCGTTTATGGAGCAATCGGAATTGCTGTTATCTTTTTTACTTTTCTTTTACAAAAAATGAATGGAATAAATAATTGCAAAAAACATCATAACTATCTGATAAAGCTTTCCATTGTATGCATTTTCTGTTTCTGCGTACTACCGCTTAGTGTCTATGTAATATCCTACATTCCATTTACCCGGGTATACACCGATAAAAATCTGATTCAGACAGCCATTGACAATGGAAAATTGATGCTTAACTATCATTCCAACACTGTATTTGATCATCCGTATTCTTCTCCATGGTACGACTGGCTGATTGATAAACGACCATTATTGGATGTTTATGCTGTATATCCGGACGGAACCATCTCTACCATTGCAACCTTTATCAATCCCCTGCTATGTTATCTGGGGCTGGCATCCTTGGTGCACCAGTTCTATCTGTTCCGATGCCGTCAGTGCAGCAATGCCAAATTCCTACTGATAGCATATGGTTCCGTTGTTCTCCCATGGCTTTTGGTACATAGAACGGTATTTATCTACCAGTATTTTATCGGCTCCTTAATCCTGTTGCTGATGATTACCAATTCCATTTGCCATATGAAGAAATCATCCTTGCTCATGGGGATTGTTGCAACAGCCTCGATCGCCATCTTTATCCTGTTTTATCCGGTTCTGTCAGGAGCCCGGATTGATTACAATTTTGTAAATCAATCGCTGGAATGGCTTAACAGCTGGTCATTTGCATTATAAAATAAATAGTTTAAGAAAGGAAACGATAAGCAGGCGTGTCAGAAATTTCCAACACTTCAGCCAACATAAGAAGAGAAGAAAACAAAAAGACAAAAGAATGGTTGGAAGAAATATATATTATTATCATCGTTCTTATTTCCTATCTCCTGGCTCGTGCAACCGGCATTTTGGGGAACGAACATCTGATTCATACCGCAATGATGCTGTTCCTGATTCTTGTTTCCATTGCCCTGCTTTGGCAGATATGGTCAGGCCGCAAATCCGGCACCGGTCAGAATCGGTATAATAATGGTGTTTATGCTGTCATGATCATGGGAATTGTCATGCGCATCGGTTATATGCTTTCTACCGATTGCAATGTGCGAAGCCATGATTTATGGGAAATTGATCCTGCCGGAGCCGGACATGCAGGATATCTTCTGCAGCTTTTAGCAAAGCATCAGCTCCCGGATACCAATACTCTGCAGTTTTATCAGCAACCTTTGTTTTATATACTGGGAGCCGTAACATCACAGTTTCTTAATCTGTTCTTTCATGATGTGACCTATTATGATCTGGTAGATGCTGCAAAAACGGTATCCTGTATAGCATCCTGCCTCAGTCTGGTTCTATGCCGCAGAATTGCACAGGAAAGCAACCTAAAAGAACAGGGAATTCTTTGTACTGTGATGCTGACAGCATTTCTTCCGGCGTCTTATCTTACCGGAGGTACGGTTAATCCGGATGCACTGGCTGCCCTGATGATGCTCTATGCGTATCTTTTCACTTTGAGATGGCTCCGAAACCAAAGCTGGAAAAATACGATCGTGCTGGCTATTATTTTTGGTCTGGCGATGATGACCAAGATTTCCTGCGGTATAGTGGCACTGGTTACAGCGGGTATCTTTCTATGGCAGTTTGTCATTGCTCTGCATAAAAAAAAGGCAGGAATACTGCTGCTCAAATATCTGGTATTTGGCTCTATCAGCATTCCCCTGGGGATGTGGTACAGTATACGAAACTATATTCTTTTTAAGCAGCCACTTACCTATGTTTTATGGCTGGGAGAACAGTCCGAATTATATACCGGTTCTCATCCAATCATCCAAAGAATCCTTTTGATTGATGTCGACAACCTCCTGCAAGGACCCTATACCGATGTATGGTCCGATTATAACCTGCCGGTATATTATCTGAAATCTGCTCTTTTTGGAGAGTTCTCATTCGATGTTCCCGGCTTTATTCCGGTGCTTCTTCTGCTTACTGCATTTGTCCTTTCATTGTGCTGTATCAGTGCAGTAATTTGTTCCATCAAAAACCGGCGGTTCAGAAGAGACGATAGAATCATGATTGCTGTTATCCTGTCACTGGTTGTTTACGGAAGCGGCATCCTGTTTTATCTAAAGTATCCCTTCGGATGCAGTATGGATTTCCGCTATATGACATTCCTGACAGTCCCTTTGGGGATATTACTTGGGAAATACGCAGAAACTCACAGGATAAGATCATTTTATCTTCATCTTCTACTGAGTATTTATGCAGTATTTTCTGCGCTAATGTATAGTTATTAAAAAAACAGCCTGCAAGCAGGCTGCTCTTTTTTTATTCTGAAATTACGATATTTCTTCCTCTTTCCTTTGCTTGATACAACCTTTCATCTGCCACTTTTATATTATCTTCGATGGAAAGACTCCTATCAAGACATGTCACACCAAAACTCATGGTTACCTTGATCTCAAGATCTTCAAATTTACATACGGAATCCTTTACAAGAAGACGCATACGTTCTGCAATTTCTGCAGCTTCTGCCTTGTCCGTATCCGGCAGGATACAGATAAATTCTTCCCCACCCCATCGATAAACTCCATCACATCCTCTGGCATTCCGACTGAGAATTCCGGATACATTGCGAAGAACAGCATCACCGGCATTATGTCCATAAGTATCATTGACCTTTTTAAAGAAATCAATATCACAGATAAAGAGGGATACAGATCTTACACACGTAACGTCTGATAATATTTTAGCATAGGTCTTATTATAATCATTATAAAATCCCATACGGTTTTTAATGCCTGTAAGCTTATCATGAAGGGAATCATCCAGAAAACTTTCCGATTCCAATGTAATCCCGCAGATAAATGCCGCCAGAGAGAGTCGTTTGGTATCTTCCTCCAGATCAAACTTTCCGTCATTATCCAGCTTATTGATTGCCTGATAAGCACCGATAAATTCACCTTTGCAGTTAGAGATTGGCATAACAAGGATAGATTTTGTCACATAACCTGTACTCTTATCCACATTGGCATTAAAATCCGGATGATTATAGGGATCATGGGTAATAATCGTTCTTTTCTCTGCCAGTGCCTTTCCAACCAGCCCGGTACCTTCCGGAATCGTAATTCTGCCTGTACCCACTGCGGCCGTTGTCCAGAGTTCTCCTTTTCTTTTGTCCCATTTCCAGAAACTAGCCCTGTCAGCATTTACAAGGGTTCTTCCCAAATCTGTAAGGAGTCTGAAGATTGCATCATGATCATTATCAGCAGTATCATCATCTTTTGACATCTCCTGATATAAGTTACTGGTAATCTCAAATATCTGATTTAAGAGTTCTTCTGCAGTTCTTTCGGTTTTTTTTGTTTCCATCCTGATTATCCCCTTTCCCAATTTACAAAAATGGTATAGAATATATAGTATAATAATAACAATTTTCCGTATAATAGTAAATTATTTTTTATAAAATTCATAATATTAAGGGGGATTCTAAGAGAAATGAATCAGTTTCTGATTATACCTGATCGAAAGAATATCGAAACAAGTTGCAAACTGGCCGACCAATATCAGCTTGGCTTTGAGTTTAATGATTTCTTTTCTCCTGCTGTATTGGACAATCAGGTGCTTTGTCGGGATATTATTACACAGTATAAATCCTCCCCTCTTCCCCCGTTTCTAACCAGTCACGGTGATTTTTTCGACGTACTGGTTTTCAGTGAAGATCAGGAAATCCGCCGGATTTCAGAAATGAGAATCCGCCAAAGCATTGAAATAGCCCTTCAGATCGGTGCCGGAGCCGTCATCCTGCATACCAACCATAACCCCTTTTTAAAGGCAGAAAGTTACCTGAACAACTGGCTGGATAAAAATGAGGATTTTTTTTCCATGATTCTTTCAGAATATCCGGATATTAATATTTATATGGAAAATATGTTTGATGACAGCCCTGACCTGTTACGGAAACTGGCAGAACGATTGTCTTCCTATGCAAACTTTGGAGTCTGCTATGATTACGCTCATGCTGCCATTTCCCGTGTCCCCAATCGTGTCTGGACAGAAGCTCTTGCCCCCTTTATCAGGCATATGCATATCAATGACAACGACCTGGTTGCTGATTTACATCTTCCTGTAGGAGCCGGACGCATCAACTGGGAGGAGTTCATGCAGGCCAGAGAAAGCTTCTTTCCCGGTGCTTCCATTTTAATTGAAACAACCTCTATTGAAAATCAGGTTCGTTCCATAGAATTTCTGAAAACACTGGGCGTTTTTTCTTAAACAAGATGCAGTTTCCTGCACTTTTTATCATCGTCAGTGATTCACCATTTCTATCTTCAGCATTTCACCGGAAATATTAAGTGCGTGGTCTCCAATCCGTTCAAAATCAGTCAGGGCCTCAGAAAATAAGATACTTCCTTCGTCCGAACACTGGCCTGATTTGATTCTCTCGTACATATTATCACGATACCTGGCGGTCATGTCATCCATCTTTTGTTCCATACATGCAATTTTCTCATGCCATGTCACAAAATCAGCAGTTTTCTCCATCAGAAGGTCAAATAGTTTTATACAGGTCTGTTTCATGCTTTCCAGCTCGCTGTCAGCCTGTTTCGAAAATGTAATATTTTTTTCTCTTATGATCTTGGAATATCCTGCTATGTTAATTGCATGATCACTCATTCTCTCAATGTTACTTGTAACAGTAAAAAGCGAATTAAAAATTCTGCTTCCTCCGCTTGTTTTTTCATATGAAACTGCCGATGTAATGTACTTTGAAATTTCTTTGTTCAGGTAATCCACATATTCCTCCCGCTTTACAATCTCACCTAAAACATTCTTTTTCTGATCGGCAAACACCTCAAACGCTTCAAATACATTTTTCTTAGTCATCTCCATCATTCGCAAAAGTTCTTTTTTAATGCCTTCCACACAAACAACAGAAACTCCTAACTTCTCCGTATTGATATGCTTGATATCAATCAAATACTGCACTCTCATTTCCTCTGTTCCGGCTTCCCCCTTTTTATCCCTGAGTATGACCGTTGCAATCTTTCCAAGCCAGATTCCTACCGGTAACAACAAAAGTGTCGTAACGACATTGAACATCGTATGCAGATTGGCAATTTGTGCCGGTGCATTAAGGGGAGTCCAGCTTTTCACCATGGATATCACCGGAGTCACAAGACATAAGATGGTAAACACAACCGTTCCGAATACATTGAACATAACGTGAATCAGGGTTGTTCTTTTTGCATTGATATTGGTTCCTACAGATGCCAGAAAAGCAGTAATACAGGTACCGATATTCTGACCAAACAGTACAAATGCAGCACTTTCCAAACCGATAGCTCCACTACCGGCCAAAGCCTGTAAAATACCAACAGAGGCCGATGAGGACTGAATCAGCGCCGTAAATACAGTACCTGTCAAAATACCAAGTATCGGATGATCAAACTTCGTAAGTATGTTGATAAAGCTTTCGTTTTCTGCCAATGGTTTCATGGCACTGCCCATCATATCCATTCCAATGAAAAGGACACCTAATCCGGCGAGGATTTCTCCGATATGCCGAACCTTCTCATTCTTCTGAAAGATCATTGCTGCCACACCGATAAAGGCTGCCAGCGGTGCTATTCCACCTATATTCAAGGCAATCAGCTGTCCCGTAATTGTTGTACCAATATTGGCACCCATAATCATCCAGATTGCCTGATTCAGTGTCATCATACCGGAATTCACAAACCCAACCACCATAACAGTGGTTGCAGAAGATGACTGGATGATCGAAGTGATTACTGCACCTGCCAGAACACCAATCAGTCTGTTGGCTGTCAATTTCTCCAAAATAAGTTTTATCTTATTGCCCGCAGCCGCTTCCAATCCGGAACTCATCATCTGCATTCCATAAAGGAACAATGCTAATCCGCCTAAAAGACCCATCATATATGTAACATCCATAATGCTAAATCCTTTCTACTTTGATCAGATTGGTATTCCCGGTGTGTCCATCCATGATTCCACCTGTAAGAACAACATTGTCTCCGTGTGTTAATGATAATAATTCGGTGGCTTTCCTCATATTGTTTTCAAACATTTCTTCCATGGACCGGAACTTTTCACATAAAACCGGCGTCACACCCCAGCTCATGTTTAACTTTCTCCAGCCTTTCTTAGAAGTTGTCATACCAATAATATCAACAGGGCACCTGAATCTGCTTACCATTCTTGCTGTATGACCTGTCAGGGAATTTACAATAATACATTTTGCATTCACATCAATCGCCATGGAACAGGTAGAATGAGAAACCGCATCCAGATTACTCTTGATGGTAAAATCAGTCTTTTTGAATCGTTCCGTATAATCTATGTTCTTTTCTGCACATTCCACAATTTCAACCATATTCTTCACGGCTGCTGCCGGATATTTCCCCGTGGCTGTTTCCCCTGAAAGCATGACTACGGAAGTTCCGTCATATACCGCATTGGCAACATCCGATACTTCAGCTCTGGTAGGTCTTGGGTTATAGATCATTGACTCCAGCATTTCCGTTGCGGTAATGACCCGTTTTCCCAAAAGCCTGCATTTCTGAATTAAATATTTCTGCACGATGGGTACTTCCATCGCCGGGATCTCCACTCCCAGATCTCCTCTGGCAATCATAATACCATCTGCAATTTCGCAGATTTCTTCAATATTGTCCACGCCGGAACGGTTTTCGATTTTGGCTATAATATCGATATCACGTCCTCCGTTTTGATCCAGAAAGTTTCTCATATCTTCAATATCCTGCTTTTTGGAAACAAAGGAAGCTGCAACAAAATCTACTCCATTCTGAATACCAAACAATAAATCCTCCTTATCCTGCTCACTTAAAAAACAGTGATTCATTACCTTATTAGGAAAATTCATACTTTTGCGATTCGTTAATTCTCCTCCAACAATAACTTCACATTTTGCTTCTTTCTCATTCAGGTCGATTACTTTGAAAACAACCAGACCATTGTTCACCAGTATGGTATCTCCAATGCTGAGATTTTCCATAAGCCGGTCGTAATTCACGGCTACAATACTCTTATTTCCAATAATATCTTCCGTTGTAAAGGTGAATATATCCCCTTTATCCAGGCGGATTTTTCCATATCCAAAGGTTTTAATTCTATATTCCGGTCCCTTCGTATCCAGCATAATTGCAATCGGCATTCCCAATTCTTCTCTGGTCTCTTTGATCAAATCAATCTTTTTCTGATGTTCCTCATGACTTCCATGGGAAAAATTTAATCTTGCAACATTCATCCCTGCATGACACATTTCTGTCAGCACATCCTTATCCTCACAAGCCGGTCCTATCGTACATATAATTTTAGTTTTTCTCATCTCTATTTTCCTCACTTTCATTTCTTATCTTCTCATTTTTAAGAGTTCCGCCGTTTTCTACCCAGTAGCCCCATATACCGGCTGCAACGGCAATCACACATAAGATTCCTGCAATAATGTCCTGAATCATTCTTACCTCCATTTACAGACATACAGAAATAAGCATACCCTTTCTGTATGCTTCAAAGATTTTATTCAATTGATTGGGATTTTTATGAAGAACTTCTAGAGACGTTTTTTTCCGTCCGTTTTATGAATATAATTCATGATTCGTTCCTTGGGTAATTGTTCAGAAAGCTGCAACACTCCTGAATCTAAGACATGATTTTTCTGTTCTGCACGATAGATATCCTGCGACAGAACATCGAATGATATTCTGATTTCCCGTTTTTGATTGCATGACTGCCCCGATACCGGTTTCTGAATCGTGGCTCTCTGCTGGGACAGCATTTCTATAGTACATGCCGTTTCAGACAAATAAACATCATCCGGGACCTCCAGACAGGCACCGGCTGTCTGCAAAGAGCCATCAGCAAAACAAACAGGGATCCTGTCATTATCAAAATACATCCCTGTAACAAGGAAAAACAGAATCAATGCAAAATATATGATTTTTTGATTCTTTCTCTTCACTATCTATGCTCCGTTCTTTGCAGATATCCTCTATCCAATTATAAGATTTCCTCTTTCCATTTTACTGCCAGTTCCATGCAAAGATCAATATCAAATTCCTCAGATGCCTTTCTGATCTGCTCCAGATATTCCTTTTCGCTCTCATTACCATATGTATATTGATCAAAGTGCTCCAATGCCTCTTCTATCGCCAGAGAATCAATTTCCTCCAAAGCCGCAATCAATTGTTCCAGACATGCCGCTATACTTTCCTTGTCTGCAATCTTCTCTCCCACAGACACTACAACTTCATCTGCGAACAATGGACGCAGTTTTTTCTTAAGCTCCCTGTAATCCGCCAAAAGTGCTTCTGTATTGGCATCAATAAAAGATACATTCCCCTCATGACCGGCCTTTTCCAGCTGTGCAGCAAATTCCGAAAGAGATCCTGCTCCGATCTGCTTGGCAATACTCTTCAGGGAATGTACTTCTATGGTGTAATTCTCATAATTTTTCTCTTCAAATGCGGTCTGAATTAGTTCTGTACGCCTGTCTGTTGCAAGGTAAAACTCCTTTAGAATTTTCATGTAAAGCTTTGCTGAGCCAAGAAGCGCAAGCCCCTGCTCCACATTCAGCCCCTCTATTTTCGGGATTTCCGGACTTTCCTGAGCTTCTATGTGATGATCTATCTTTTTCCTCTCACTTACAGGAAGCAGTTTTTCCTTTGGTAGCCACTGTTTTATCTTTGCCACAATCTTCTTTGTTTCAATTGGTTTTGCAACAAAGTCATTCATGCCCTCCCGGAGAAACATTTCCTTTACACCGCCTACTGCATTGGCTGTCAGTGCAATAATGGGAACTTCTTCATATCCGGCTACCATCCTCCTGATAATATGGGTTCCTTCAATTCCATCTACTTCCGGCATCATATGATCCATAAAAATAATATCATAAGCCTTGGTATTTAACATATCAATACATACTGCCACACTCTCTGCCGTATCCACCTGCATTTCCAATGGTTCCAAAAGCCCCTTTGCTACAGATAGATTAATAGGATTATCATCAACAATTAAAATGTGTGCTTCCGGAGCAACAAAAGAAAATACCCTGTCTTTTGCCGTATCTTCATGGCCATGCATCTCCCCGATTCCCAGTGCGGCAAATAATTCCTTACTGTATACAGGCTTCCGTAAAATTCTGATATTTTTGTCCTGCAGGTCATTGGGTGCATCATAGGGTTCTATAATAATAAATGTTTGTTCTTTAAATCTGGATAATACTTCGCTCAGTTCTGCTGCCATCAATTCTCTTTCAACAATAAAATAACTTCCACTGCTTACCGTTTCTAAATGAGACTCCTCAAGATCAGACACATTTGCATTGAGAACAGACAGATCCTTTAAAATCTGTTCTTTTACATTTGCATTTCCAATCAGAACATAAATATTTAACGGTTCTTCTGTTTGTATATCTGTCTGATCAAAGGTCTGTACCTTCTGGGGATAACGGATGGTAAATGTACTGCCCTTTCCATATTCGCTCTGTACTGAGATACTTCCATGCATCAGTTCAATCAGCTGTTTGGAGATGGCAAGTCCCAGACCTGTTCCCTCAATATTCCGGTTGCGCTTGCTATCCACCTGATGAAAGGACTGGAACAATTTATCAAGATCTTCCTTCTTGATTCCTTTCCCTGTATCAATGACATCCGCCTGAATCATAACCTCATCTTCAGCAATTTTTTCATACTGCATCCTGAGTATAATCTTTCCTCTGGTTATGAATTTTACGGCATTCACAAGTAGGTTAATCAGAATCTGCTGGATACGGACATTATCGCCTATCATTTCTACCGGCATATCATATGGAATATCAAGAAGGAAATCTACTTCTTTTTTTCCGATCCTGCTATTAATCAGATTGGAAATATCCTGCAGCATCTCTTCCGTCTCATAGAGGGTCTCCACAATTTCCATTTTACCGGAATCAATTTTGGAAAAATCCAGGATATCATTAATAATTACCAACAGATGTTTTCCTGCAGACTGAATCTGACTGACATACTCTCTTGCTTCCTTAGACATGTCTTCTCTCAGAGCCATTTCAGCCATACCAAGAACAGCATTCATCGGGGTTCTGATTTCATGGCTCATATTTGCAAGAAAGTCAGCCTTCTGCACTGCTGCCTGCATTGCTTCTTTGCTTAACTGCTTTGATACATAGGAATTATAAGCCATATCCGACATAATCTTGGCAAATTCATAGATAAATTCTGTCGAACGGTCAATCGCTGCCTGCGGAATAATCTGCGTTTTCTTGGCAGCTTCAACAAATTCCTCCTCATCAACCTCTATTTCCCTTGCGACCTGTTTCATCTTCTCAAGATCAGGTTCTTCGGATAAAACCTGCCCACCGATAAAGCTTCCGATCATCCTGTCTCCAAGCATAATCGGTGCTGCAAAATCCACCAGATTGGCATGACACTTGTAAGATACCGGTTTGTGCTGTTCCAGACTCATAACAGCACCCATTTTATCACAATACTCACACCTGGTTCTGCCAATTGGTGATTTCCGGCAGAATTCTGTACAAAGCTCTGAGAAATTAGACTGTTGCGTAACAGCAACTCCGTTTTCATCTGCCGTCAATGAGGCCATTCTTGCATTTTTTGCAAATGCATCCTGCATTTTCTGCAAAATCTCCACATCAATCAATTCTGTTAATTTTACATTCTCATCAATCAATTTTTTCTCCCCGACACTATCCTATCAGCTTCTTAATGGTTGACATCAGTTTATCCCGTTTAATTGGTTTTAAAAGATACCCCTGGGGTTTTAAAGTTAATGCCTTCTGTATCTTATTCTTCTCTGTAATTCCTGTCAGAAATACAGTCGGGATGTCCTTTGTTGCCTCATTCGCCCGCAGTTTCTCCAGTACAGCCGGTCCATCCTCAATCGGCATTGCATAATCAAGCAGAATCAGATCTGTCTTTTTATTCTCCAGAAACTTATATGCGATCTTTCCACTGACAGCTGTCGCCACATCATATTTCTCCTGCAGATGCTCTTTAATCAGCCGTAACATCATCGGATCATCATCAATTACGAGAACATGTTTTCTCCGATCATCCTTCTGCTTCAGTTCTGACTGAATAATCTCTTCCAGCCTTGCTTCTTCCGCCATACGCTCCTGAAGCAGCCGTTCCTGTTGCAGCCGTTCCTCTTCTTCTGCCTTGCGCCTTTCCTCTTCCCGATCCTCCATATAATTCACAATTGATTTCTGGATCATCCCGGCAGATAAAGGTTTTGTCAGAATAATATCAGGATCCATCACAGCGGATTTCATGAAGTCTTCACAATCCTCCTTGGAACCTATAACGACAAAGACAATTTCATCTTCCCGTAATTTTTTATCTAAAACTGCAATATGATTGTAATCATCCTTTGACTCATTATACATGCAATAAACCAGGATATCCGGGCAGAAAAGATCTATATGTCCATTCAGATCCACTGTACGCATGGAAGACGTAAAAGTTTGAAATGCCACCTTCATATGGTCGAAAAACTCGTCCATAATCGCATTATTTTTTCCCGTTAAAAGAACTTTATATTTCATATGATCACCCCTCATATCCTATTGGTAGTGTCAAATTTACTACCTTTTTTTCTTTCTAAAACCTTTATTTTCGGG
>JBJELZ010000003.1:0-22388 GCA_051879415.1 Lachnospiraceae bacterium | reverse complement strand
CATCATATTGGTGTCATTGTGGAGCCGGGTCATATGACAGTGGAGGAGATCAGGGCACTGAAGCCGGAATGCATTATTCTTTCTCCGGGTCCCGGCAGACCGGAAAATGCAGGGGTATTGTTGGATGTAATCCGGGAACTGGATAAGGAGATGCCGATCCTTGGTGTATGTCTCGGCCATCAGGCGATCTGTATGGCATATGGTGCGGCAGTAACGTATGCAAAACAGCTGATGCATGGGAAACAGTCCAATGTAAAATTTGATCAGGACTGTCCTCTGTTTGCCGGATGTCCTGAGACGGCTTTGGTTGCCAGATATCATTCCCTGGCAGCGGATGAGCGGACCATGCCGGACTGCTTAAAGGTAACGGCTTTGACAGATGAGGGAGAAGTTATGGCAGTGCAGCATAAGGAATATCCGGTATATGGCGTACAGTTCCATCCGGAATCCATTATGACACCGGATGGAAAGAAAATGTTAGAAAATTTTATCAATAGACAAAGGAGAGAAGAAAAATGATTAAAGAAGCGATTGTGAAAATTGTAAACAAGCAGGATCTGAATTATGATGAGGCCTACACCGTCATGAATGAGATCATGAGCGGTGAGACAACGCCGACACAGAATGCTGCATTCCTTTCTGCACTGTCTACCAAGAGCGCAAGAGCAGAAACAACGGAAGAGATTGCAGGCTGTGCTGCAGCTATGCGTGATCATGCTACAAAGGTAGATACCGGAATGGATATCTTTGAAATTGTCGGAACCGGCGGGGATAATGCACAGAGCTTTAATATTTCTACGACAGCAGCCCTGGTCATTGCCGCAGGCGGGATGAAGGTCGCAAAGCATGGAAACCGCGCTGCATCTTCCAAGTGTGGAACGGCAGACTGTCTGGAAGCACTGGGCGTGAATATCCAGCAGGACCCGGAACTGTGTGTGACCTTGCTTAAGGAAGTTGGCATGTGTTTCTTCTTTGCACAGAAATATCACAGCTCCATGAAATATGTGGGAGCCATCCGTAAGGAGCTTGGTTTTAGGACCGTATTTAATATCCTTGGACCGCTGACCAATCCGGGAAGTCCCAAGCTGCAGCTACTGGGTGTATATGACGAATATCTGGTAGAGCCGCTGGCACAGGTATTGATTAGCCTTGGTGTGAAGCGAGGCATGGTTGTATACGGTATGGATAAGCTGGATGAGATTTCCATGAGTGCTCCGACGAAGGTATGTGAGTTTAAAGACGGATGGTTTAAATCCTATGAGATCACACCGGAGGAATTTGGATTTGAACGCTGCAAAAAAGAGGATCTCGTCGGTGGTACACCGGAGGAAAATGCAGCAATTACCCGTGCGATCTTAAAGGGAGAAAAGGGACATAAGAGGAACGCAGTCCTGATGAATGCAGGTGCCGGGCTTTACATTGGAGGAAAGGCAGAGAGCATGAAAGAGGGAATTGCAATGGCAGCAGAACTGATTGATTCCGGTAAGGCGATGGAGACGCTGGAGAAGTTTATCAAAGTAAGCAATCAGTAGATAAAAAAGGATTCGTTTTCAGAAAGCAGAGATTTTGGAGAGTCTCTGCTTTTTTTGTGGTTTGGAGTAAATAAGTCAGTGGCTTTTATATAATAAATATGGTAAAATTTTATATCATAAGAAATGAAATCTTTGAGGCGGTAAACATATGATTAATATTGCAGTATGCGACGATGAAGAAATATTTTTGCAGAAAGAACAGTCGATTATTTCCGGCTATATGACAGAAAAAGGTTATGAATACAATATTGATTTGTTTTTGAGCGGTAAAGATTTTTTGAAATCTAAGAATACGGAACAATATGATATTGCTTTTCTGGATGTTTCCATGGATGAGATCGATGGAATAGAGACAGCTAAGCGCATCAGAGCGAATCATCAAAAGGTATATTTGGTTTTTGTTACCGCTTATATCACTTATTCAACAGAAGGCTACAAGGTTGATGCCAGCAGATACATATTAAAGAATGATCTGATGTTTGAAGCAGCCATGGAAGAAAGTCTGGATTCTATTATCCGAAAAATGGAGGTGCCGGAGAATAAGCATACATTTTCATTTCAGGAAGGGAAAAGAGAAATAAATCTGTCGGATATCATTTATATAGAAAGTAATCTTCATAAATTGATTTTTCATATGAATACTCCAAAGAACAGCCAATATTTTTTGTATGGAAAACTTGATGTTATCGAAACGGCGATCGGTAAAGCCGGTTTTTGCAGAATCCATAAAAGCTACCTTGTGAATATGAAATATGTGGAGAATATGGAACGATACAAAATATATTTGAAAGATGGGACGAAATTAAGTATTGCAAAGCCACGATACCCGGATGTGAAAGAGGCTTTTTTAATGCGTAAGGGGGAATATGATGACTGAATATATTTCTACTTTGGCTTTGACAATTATTTATACTATTTTACTGAACTTTTTTGTCGGAATCTTTGTATCAAGACGAAATATTAGTTATTACTTGTTTTGTTTGGCACAAGTGATATTGGTTCTTTGTGATATTGTTATTTCTCATCTTTTTTTAAATCAAGTGGCGATAAAACAGATAACAGTTATTTTTGTCAATGCAATTATTCTTTGGATGATATATGCGGTAAAACTCCCCAAAGTATTTGTTTTAATCGTGTCATTTCAGGGGTGTGATATTGCGATTGAATATCTTGTTTTTGTAATATTACAGTATGTTTTTAGACTGGAGGTTGCGGATTTATTACAGAACGATGTGCGTAGCTATATTTTGGGTCTGTTTTGCTATTTGGTATTTTTCTGTGTAATCTCAGTTATAAGAAAATCAATGCCGAAAAAGATGGGATATCTGTTAACGCAGATGGAATGGGTACGTTTTTCAATTTTCCCCCTGTTCAGCCTTGTTACAATAGTGATTCTTATGTTCCAATTTGATTTTGTAGAGAATAACAGTCAGGGGATGATCTTAATCTGGGTGGTCAGCGGACTGGTCATCATGAATATCCTGATCTTTAGTCTGTTAAGTGATGCATTAAAAAGAGAAAACAAGCTGGCAGAATATAGAGTCATTCAGGAGCGAGGAAAAAGTGATACGGAAATGTACCGGTCCATGATAAAGAACTATGATGAGCAGCGGAAGATGGTACACGAGTTCAAGAATCATATGTCCTGTATGGCATCTCTTGCAAAGCATGGAGAGATAGAAAGGCTTAATGATTACATATCGAAGATCCGGGATAACATGGATCAGGCACATGATTTGATTGATACGAATCATAAATTAATCAATCGGATACTGAATGCAAAATATCTGGAGGCATGTCAGAAAAGTATTCTGCTCGTGATCAAAGCAAATGATTTATCCGGAGTTGTAATGGAAGATCAGGATCTGGTAATTCTCTTATCGAATCTGCTCAACAATGCAATGGAAGCATGTGAACATTGTGAGAAAAAAGTGATTAAGCTAAAGATGGTGAAAGAACATGATTGGCTGACGGTTTCGGTATCGAATTCCTATGAACAGGAACCGATCGTGGAGGCGGGGAAATTCATAACAAGAAAAACAGAAAATGTTCAGTACCATGGGCTGGGAATTGAAAATATCAAGGATGTGGTTGAAAAATATGAAGGAACTTATCTGATCAAGAATGAAAATAAACAATTTCAGTTTTTGATTTTACTGCCGATGTAATCAGAAAGAATCATCAGGAAGGACTTCCGGTGTGACCGGGAGTCCTTTTTTGGGGCGATTTCTGCAAAAAAAGGTCGATTTCTGCAATGGGGGTTTTAATTTTTTGAAATATCAGAGATAATGTGTTTAGGAATATTCTGCATTGATACTGTAAATAATCAAGGGATATATTGGAATCAACAAGAAATGCTATTAACTGTTTCCGGCTGTAAGAGGAAAGGAGTCTGCGCATGGAAAAGAAAGAAAACATGAAAAAGAGATATACCATAAGTCTGATGATATGTGTTGTTATCGTAATTTCACTGATAGTAGGTTATGTTCTTTGGAATCAGTTGTCCTTAAAGGAAAGGTTGTTTCGGAATGGAGAGATCCGGTCCGGTGAATTCATAGATGATATGAGTAACCGGGAAGGAGTCAGCTTTCAAAAATGTATCATTGAAATATCATATAAAGTTAATGAGAACAACGGTTTTAGAAGAAATTATTTATATGTATTTTCCAATGGGGATGTCTATTCAGGGGATTATTTTGTTGAGGAGGGAACATTGATTAGTGATTGCCATATATATTGGTCTGATTATGATGAGAGATATTGGAATTGTATCGAACATCCGCAATACTGGGGCAGGTTATCAGAGGAGGAACTTGAACAGATTAATGGTTATATAGGACAGACGATTGAAAGTAAAGACAGATATTGGAAATACCTTGATTCAAGTTTGACAGAGCCTGATCTTCAGCTGATGGGGGAGGAGACAAATAGTCCAGATTCTGTTGAAAGTATTGATGGCAGTGATTATAAGGGGCATGTATATAATATTTTCTATAAGGAAGATGGGGAGATTTGTATTTTTGGAGTCAGTTATGGAGAAGGCGACAGGGTAATGGAATGTTCCTATAATACATATTCTCATGAGGCAATAGATGCCATTAAGTCGACCTGGTTTTATGAACAATGGACTAATCAGATCTTCGGAGAAGGCTGGGAGAAGAGAATTAATCTATTCGATGAAGCAGAACTTGAGTTCAAATTTGATAAAGTATATTTTGTGAATTAGACACATGGCTTTTGTCACGATAAGGGAGGAGATATTATGAAAAATTCAGGATGGAAAAAGAAATATGTTACGATTCTGATCATCTGTGTAATTCTGATTCTGCTTCTATTGATGGGATATATTCTCTGGAATAAGTTGTCCTTAAAGGAAAGGTTGTTCCAGAATGGAGAAATTCGTTCTGGGGAATATGTTGATGATATGGGCACCCGGGAAGGCGTCAGTTTATATCATCGAATTATCAAAATGGAATACGATATAAATGATGGTAATGATCACAGGATGTATTTACTTTATGTATTTTCCAATGGAGATATTTATTCCGGAAATTATTCTGTTAAAGGAGGGATAGAAGGAGATACACGTCTGCAGTACTTGCAAGAACGTGATGAAAGATACTGGGAGTGCGTTGAAAACCAGCAATATTGGGGAAGACTGTCAGAGGAGGAACTGGAGCAGATCAGTAACTATCTTGAACAGGCGGAAAGAACCGGAGACAGGTATGGGGGATATTACGATTCCAGTCTGACAGAGGAGAAGCTGATGGGGATAGGAACAAATAGTTTGGAAGCTGACGACAGTATAGGCGAGGATGCATATAAAGGTCATGCATATTGTCTGTATTTTGTGGAAGATAATGAAATAGAAGTTTTTGAAGTAAGTTACGGATGGTGGGACAGAGTGATGAGATATTCCTACAATAAACCATCTCATGATGCGATTGATGTTATCAAGTCAACCTGGTTCTATGAGCAGTGGACGAATCAGATTTTCGGGGAAGGCTGGGAGGAATGGATTGATCTTGAAGATGGTCGGGAAGATTAAGGTCAGACTCTTTTGAAAAAATCTACGAAGCAATTTGGTTTATCCGAACGTTATGGAGCGGATAGTGGTCATGTGTTATATATTTATCGCGTGAGACATATAAAGCATTGGAAAACCTAAGTAGCTAAGGAAAGTGTATTTCGTGCAAAAAATCTTTACCTCGTGAAAAAACAGCAGTAAAGATTCATGAAATTGTTTATTATTAGAATAAATCTCTTTACGGAGGTTAAAAGTATGTTCCTTTTAGGAATTTTAGATTTTAATTATATATATCCATTGGCTTTTATAGCTGTTATCATTGAGCCTTTTCTGGCAATCAGGTTGGGAATTTATGCGGGATTCAAAATTAAAAAAAGATGGTTCCTGCCAATTATTGAATGTATTGTCTTTTTTCTTTTATTCAAAATCGTGGAATATATTGCCTTTTGTGTGTTAATCGATCCTACGGAAAAATGGTGGCTTTATATGTATGAAATATTATATATTCCGGAGTATGAAATTATTGTGCTGTGTTTTTGGATGTCTTTATCGTTGCTTGCAATGTTTATTACAGTGCTAATGAGGGGAAAGAAAACAAATTGGATTCGGATATTGATCAGCATTGTATTGATTGTGTTTGTGATTTCTTCATGGGGGATTGGTTTAAATAAAAAATACTGTCCTACATATTATAAATACCCGGATTATATTATTAAGGAAGTGTTGGAGCGCAGAGATTGTATAGAATCTGTGTTTGGAGAATTTGATTTTTTTGAAAGAGGGTATGCTGCTTATGGGGGATATTATGCTTATACGGATGAACAGGGGAATGATTGGTATTATACAATACATTTTCTTGAGGGAGATGTACAGGATATCCGCATGGAGATTCACTGATTCACAAAATCAGCAGAACAATATTTGCATATAACTGCCGGAGGAATGGGGATTGGAGACGCTTTGCAGCAGGTACTGTTTGATGTGAAGTTGGGGTTGATGCTTTCTGATCCGGCAAGGATTGATACGGACGGAGACTTATTTATGGATGGTATTTCCTTTTTGATTATATTTATGTTTATGTGTCTTCAGGTATGGCTGTTATTCTGCTGTGCTGTTTCGGCAGTTGTGATGCTTATTCAGTGGATCAGAAAAAGACAGCTGGATCTTAGGACAATAAGAATTTCTGCGTATGCGACGTTATGTGTCATAATGTTTATGCTGATGTATTTAGTTTATAGGATTATGTACACGTTGATGTGGCTGGGTATATGGCTGGCATTGTGCTTAATTGTTACGATGATTACAGTTATTGTCCAGTTAATTAATAGAAAGCTCCGTAAAAAGAAATCGATCCATTGGGCAAAGATAACCGCCGGGTATGCATTATTTTATATCATATCGCTATTTGTCGTTATGAAGCTTTGGGAGTCGTATCCCGGTAACTGGCTTGGGACAGATAAGGAATATCGCGAACTTGCGTATGAACTGCATCATCTGAATCTGGAATATTATGAATATGATTACATATCTGAAGGCTCTCAGGGGGAAATTTTTTTCTCATTTATTAGTGATAATGTCATTCGGGATCGAAGTTTGGCAAGGATAATCTGGCAAAGAGATTTTATAGCAATTAAAAATGCAGTTGAGGAATATATAAAAATAAATGGCAGCTTCCAAGAGGAAAGGATAGAAATTGAGTTTTTGGCTGGTTTTGGTGTGAGTGGTGCTTGGGAATATGCCGGACATATTTATAATTTTAACCCTGAAACTGGAGAAATGGGCACAGATGGTTCTTATTGGTTTATCTCGGACATCGAAGCAAATAACTGTACGGAGTTAGCAGAATTTTATCATGATTTTTCAGGAATCAGCGCTAGCGTTGAGACAATGGATGATATGCAGGAGCTTGCAAACCTGTGTAACCTTAGCTATCTTCAATTAGATGTTGGTGGTGCGGTTGGAGTGGATAAAGACTTAAAAGAACAATATTTGGAAGAGCTAAATACATTATTGCCTAATTGTGAGATTCATATAAAATAACTTGGATGATTTAGTTCGAGTGCAGCAGTGCCATTTATCGGATTCGATATGGAACTATTACAGTATTTTGCTGAGAATGTAAATTTAGATATGCAGCCTATGGAGGAGACTGGTGAAGAAGATACCTAAGAAATATATAAAAAACTTAATCATTGTTTTGAAAATTTATTTGGCAATTTTATTACTGGGATTAATACAAAGGTGTTTTATTGTACCGTGGGTGCTTAGTATTTATGTGTTATTTTATGGTGGCCATGCTGCAAGCTTTGTGTTTGCAGCGTGGTTAGGAGTATATGCCGGAAATAACTATAAGCGTAGATGGTTTTTTCCGATAGTTGGAGTGTTGGTATATTACGTCTTATTTTATCTCATATTTGTTACGTTTACATTGGCTGATTTTAAACTATCCCCAAATGATGCTGAGGATATGAAATTTATTGAGAATAATGTAATCGTCATTTCAGTTGCAATGATGATTGCGGTGCTTTCTTTTATCATAAGGCTTTTAACAAAGTGGAAAATTGCGGTGGTAATAAGGGCTGTGTTAATCACTGCTGTGGTGGTTGCGGTTACTGTCCCTGTAGGGGTAGCTTTAAATAACAGATACTGTCCGACCTATTATAAATATCCTGATTTTTTTATAGATGGAAATCTTACGTCAATAGTAAAGGACTTTTTTGGAGAGTTTGACATAGCTACGGATTATAAGTGTGCGTATTACGCTTATACCGATGAACAGGGAAATAGTTGGTATTATACTATGTTTCATGAAGACGGAGTAATTAAATCAATCAGTATGGAAGTATACTGATAGAGTACTTGTTCACATATATGTTCTCTGGAGAAAAAGGCGACCTGGAAGGAGTGTTATATCCCTGATGAAGCAGAAAAGCTGAGTGTTGACCCGAACTTTTTATCTGCGGAGTTTTTGGAGTTTATCGGCTCCCCGTTTGATGATCCGTTTTATATTTCCGTGTCTGTGGTGGATGAAGGATGTGAGAATGTGATTTGTATTATTTCTCAAAAAAGAAAGAAGGGAATATGATGAAAAAACGTATTTTGCATGATTTAAAAGTTGTTTTTCTTACTTTTTTCGTAGCCATAATAGTTCCTTTGACCATCATATATATATTATTTTGTGGTAATCAGAGATATGTATTTCCTGAAGAGATTGGTAAAATCGAGCTGAATTATGAGGTTCGGCGCAATGTTTTTATTAATTGCTTCCCTATGGATGCATTAGAAACTCTGGAACAGATAGAGCAGGAACAGGGTTATGTTGATATTGAAGAATTAGAACGATTGAGGGAAAAATTTGAAGCTATTGATTCTGGATATATAATTTATTCCTATCGACGTCCTTTGCGGTATATTGTTTGGTATAAAGGACAATCTCTTTTGGGAGAATATTCGACGGAGCAATATGGTTCATTCGGACGTTATGGAGTGGATAACGGCAATGTGTTATATTTTTATCGTGTGAGACAAAGTATTATCATACCATATGACGGGTATATTTAGGCATCCGCTGGAGGCTATAAGAAAGCAGTGATTTCATCAATGCTTCCTTAGTTAAAAGATGGATTTTTATATGCGGTTTTAATTATGCCCATAAAAAGAGAGAATACAGTGTAGGAGAGGGGGGATTGGTTTATTGAGAAGGGAAAAGATTTTTTGGGGATTATTGTTGATTTATTTTGTGCTTTTTTGGAAGATTTTTTTCTATCTTTTGCTTCTGTGCATTAATCTGCCGGAAGATGCCATAATATTAAAACGACAGGTATCTTATACGGATGTATATTACCCGCACATATTGGCGGAAATGGTTTTTGTAAGTGATCTGGGTTATGATAATGTCAGAGAAACAATCATGGAAGAAAATAGAATTATAATGGGAGAAATCCTGGATCTTACAAATTCGTATATAAGGAATCGGGGAATGTTAATGGAATGGGATGATGCTTATATCCCAATAGATGAGATGGACGAATTAGCTGCTCAAACAGGAAAGCAGACTTGGTACTACGTTTCCATAGATATGCCTGTTCCGTCACTGATTTTGCTAAGAATATTGGATATTATATTGATTTTTGCCGTGATACGTTTTGTTTCTGCTAGAAAAAGAAAAGCTGATTAATAAACAGGATGTTGGCATTATAATGTCACTTTTCTTGCCTTTTTTATTTGATTGTGCTATTATTTTTGGCGTAGGTTATAAATACAATATTGAAAATATATGAGAGGTAGAACAAATGAGTAAAGGTTTTGATGATCTGTTATCAAAGGTTTCACAGTGCAGCAAGAAAAAGGTTGCTGTAGCAGTTGCACAGGATGCACCGGTGCTGGAAGCAGTAGAAGAAGCAAGAAAACGCGGTATTGCAGATGCTATTCTGGTTGGCGATCTGACAAAGATTGAGCCCATTGCCAAAGAACTTGGGATTGATCTTGCCAACTATGAACTGATTGATGAGGCAGACACAATAGAAGCTGCGCGCAAGGCTGTTTCTTTGGTACATGATAAGAAAGCCGATATGTATATGAAGGGTCTGGTAGACACCAAGTCCTTCTTAAAGAGCGTACTGGATAAAGAAGTTGGTCTGCGTACCGGTAAGCCGTTGTCCCATGTAGCGGTATTTGAAATCAAGGGACATGAGAAGCTTCTGTTTTTAACAGATGTAGCATTTATTCCTTACCCGACTCTTGAGGACAAGGTAAGCATTATTGAGAATACCGTAGAAGTAGTACATGCCTGTGGTATTCCCAATCCGAAGGTAGCACCGATTGCAGCAGTAGAAGTTGTCAATCCAAAGATGCCGGTTACGGTAGAGGCAGATGAACTGACAAAGATGTGTGAGGAAGGAAAGATTCAGGGATGTATTGTAGACGGACCGCTGTCTCTTGACCTTGCGATTGATCCGGAAGCTGCAAAGCATAAAGGTGCAGAAGGAAGAAAGATTGTTGGAGATGCAGATGTGATTCTTTTCCCGGATATCCATGCAGGTAATATTACATATAAAGCACTGACACATCTGTGTGACTGCAAGAACGGATGTATTCTGACCGGTACCCAGGCACCTGTTATTCTGACCTCCAGATCAGATTCCACAGATACCAAGGTAAATTCCATTGCACTGGCAGCAGTTGTAGCGGAAGCCATGAACAAGTAAGATAACTGACAGTAATGCAAAAATAAGAAATCAAGATGGAGGTATGAAAATGTCCTATAAGATTTTAATTATCAATCCCGGTTCTACATCAACAAAGATTGGTGTATTTGAGGATGAAACACTGTTATTTGAAGAAACCCTGAGACATACCACGGAAGAGATTGCACAGTATGCAACCATCTTTGATCAGAAGGATTTCAGAAAAAATATTATTACGGAGTTCCTGGCTACCAAGGATATGACAGTAAAGGATCTTGATGTGATTGTTGGTCGTGGCGGTATGTTAAAGCCGATTCCCGGTGGTACCTATCCTGTGACAGATGCTCTTTTGGAGGATCTTAAGATTGGTAAGCAGGGACAGCACGCTTCCAATCTTGGCGGTATTCTGGCAAGAGAACTGGCTGATTCCGTCGGAATTCCATCCTATATCGTTGATCCGGTTGTTGTAGATGAAATGGAGCCGGTTGCAAGATATTCCGGTGTGCCGGAACTTCCCAGAACCAGCGTTTTTCATGCATTGAACCAGAAGGCAGTTGCCAAGAGATATGCAAAGGAAATCGGAAAAGCATATGAGGATTTGAACCTGATCGTTGTACATATGGGTGGCGGTGTTTCCGTAGGTGCTCATAAGAATGGTAAAGTAATAGATGTATTTAATGCCCTGGATGGAGATGGTGCATTTTCTCCGGAAAGAGCCGGTGCAGTTCCTTCCGGTGCGCTTGTAAAAATGTGTTTCTCCGGTAAATATACGGAAAAGGAAGTTTATAAAAAGCTGGTTGGTAACGGTGGATTTAACGGTTATCTTGGAACCAACGATGCACGTGTTGTGGAGAACCGTATGATGGAAGGCGATAAGGAAGCAGAAGAAGTTTATGCTGCATTTATCTATCAGGTATGCAAGAATATCGGTGCACAGGCAGCAGTTCTGGAAGGAAAGGTTGATCAGATCATTGTAACCGGTGGTATTGCATATTCCAAGATGGTTATTGCTGAATTTACAAAGAGAATTGGCTGGATTGCACCGCTTACGGTGTATCCCGGAGAGGATGAGCTTCTTGCCCTGGCACAGGGTGCTCTTCGTGTCATGAATGGTGAAGAAAAGCCGATGGAGTATTAAAATCGTATTTGTATGATGACAGGCTGGCATACTTTGGTGCCAGCCTGCTTTTTTCTTAAGAAGACGGCTTGCGGGAGCTTTCTGCATTCGGTTAGATTGTGATGAGGATAAAGTTTGGAAGATGGTTTTTGTATCAGTATTGATTCTTGCGCTATGTCTGGGATTGATTTTGCTGGATATCGTAAAAGTGATTGATTATATAAAGGGAACAGGACGTATGATTACGTCCCTGTTTTATCCGCATATGGTTTTCTTCTGCTATCTGGTATATGGAAGCGGATGGGGAAGGAAAGGAATCATTCCGTTTATTTTATTTCTGGCTCTGTTTGTACCGTGTGTAATTTATTGGCTGTGCAGGCTGCATATTTTTCCGTTTCGAAAAGATAAAAGCGGTAATTCCAGGGTAAAAATATTATACGGTGGAAGATTGCTCATTCTGTATTACATTTGGGCGATGGGGTTCCAGATCGTATGGTATCTTCTTTTGACAAAAAGAATCTGGAATTTATGCAATGAGCAGGATGCAGTCTGGGTTTTCTGGACTGATCTGGCTGTCTGTCTGCTTTTGCTCAGCACATTTTTATGGAATGGAATTTTTTGTGTGATATTTACCAGTAGGCAGCTGGGAATCTTAAAACGGCTTTTGGTCATTGCATTTTCCTGGGTTCCCATCGTTAATTTTTTCCTGCTGCTGTTCCTTTGCAGAAAAGCAAAGGAAGAGTATGATACGGAGTGCTGCCGTCATGAGATCAGAAAGGAAAGGGCAGACAGTTCTCTTTGTGCTACCAGATATCCGATTCTACTTTTGCATGGGGTTGGCTTCAGGGATCACAGATTATTTAATTACTGGGGAAGAATCCCCAAGGAGCTGGTTCGCAATGGTGCAGTCATCTATTATGGGCACCAGGAGGGCTGGGGTGTGCTAAAGGATAATGCACAGGTGATTAAAGAACGGATTGAACAGATACTGCAAGAGAATCATTGTGAGAAGGTCAATATTATTGCCCATTCCAAAGGGGGACTGGATGCACGGTATACCATTGGAGAACTGGGCGTGGCGGATAAAGTTGCATCAGTCACGACAATCTGTACGCCTCACCATGGTTCACCACTGGTTCCGTTCTTACGGAAAATGCCGGAAGGACTTTATCGTATGATCTGTCACTGGATCGACCGGGTATTTCGGGCATATGGGGATACCCGTCCTGATGTTTATCATTCCGGATTGGAGCTGGATCCTGCCTTTTGCGAAGCATTTAATCAGAAATATCCTGATGTACCGGGGATCTACTATCAGAGTTATGCATCAGCCATGAAACACTGGTATAGTGAATCATTGCTCGGTATTCCGTATTTGGTTTTGAAGATGCTTGGTGCACCTGTAAATGACGGTCTTGTGCCGGAGGAATCCGCCAAATGGGGAGAGTTCAAGGGAACCTTCCTTTCCGGGCAAATAAGAGGAATTTCCCATGCTGATATGATTGATCTGCACAGGGAGGACTATAAAGGCTTTGATGTACTGGAATTTTATGTAAAGATTGTGAACGATCTGAAAATGAGAGGGTTCTAAGTTGATTATATAACAGATATTTGCTATAATATAATGATTGTAAAAAAGAGACAGCTTAATTAAGAAAGGATTGGAACAATGTCTTTATTGGATAAGGTGTTTGGAACTCATAGCGAAAGAGAATTAAAAAGAATTGAACCTATCGTAAAAAAGATTGAAGATCTGCGTCCGTCAATGCAGGCATTATCAGATTCAGAACTTCGTGCAAAGACAGAAGAATATAAGAAACGTTATCAGGAGGGAGAAACTCTGGATGATCTTTTGCCGGAAGCATTTGCAACCGTCAGAGAGGCAGCAAAGCGTGTGCTGAATATGGAACATTACCGTGTACAGCTGATCGGTGGAATCATTCTTCATCAGGGGCGAATTGCTGAGATGAAGACCGGTGAAGGTAAGACACTTGTTTCAACGCTGCCTGCTTATCTGAATGCGTTGGCAGGAAAGGGCGTTCATGTAGTTACAGTCAATGATTATCTTGCAAAGCGTGATGCGGAATGGATGGGACAGGTACATGAATTCCTTGGACTTTCGGTAGGGGTAATCCTGAATTCCATGAAGCCGGAGGAGCGCCGGGCTGCATATGCCTGTGATATTACCTATGTAACCAATAATGAATTGGGCTTTGATTATCTTCGTGATAACATGGTTATTTATAAAGAACAGCTGGTATTACGCGGACTTCATTATGCAATTATCGATGAGGTTGACTCTGTTTTAATTGATGAGGCACGTACCCCATTGATTATTTCCGGTCAGAGCGGTAAATCCACCAAGCTCTATGAAGTATGCGATATTCTTGCCAAGCAGATGAAGCGTGGTGAGGATATGGAAGATATTTCGAGACTGGATGCCTTTATGAAGATTGAGCAGGAGGAGACAGGGGATTTTATCGTTAATGAGAAGGATAAGATTGTAAATCTTACTGCCAAGGGTGTTGAGAAGGTGGAACGTTTCTTCCAGCTGGAGAATCTGGCAGATCCGGAAAATATGGAGATTCAGCATAATGTAATCCTGGCACTTAGGGCACATAACCTAATGTTTAAGGATCAGGATTATGTAGTAAAGGATGATAAGGTACTGATTGTCGATCAGTTTACGGGACGTATCATGCCGGGACGTCGTTTTTCAGACGGACTGCATCAGGCAATCGAGGCGAAAGAACATGTAAAGGTAAAGCGGGAGTCCAAAACCCTTGCCAATATTACCTTCCAGAATTTCTTTAATAAATTTGAAAAGAAATCCGGTATGACCGGTACTGCATTGACAGAGGAAAAGGAATTCCGTGAGATTTACGGTATGGATGTCATCGAGATTCCCACCAACCGGCCGATAGCGAGAATAGACAGAAATGACAGGGTATATAAGACAAGACAGGAAAAGCTACATGAGATTGTTGAGCTGGTAAAGCAGGCTCATGCCAAGGAACAGCCGGTGCTTGTTGGTACCATTAACATTGATGCTTCAGAGGAATTGAGCCGTATGCTGACCAAGCAGGGAATCCCTCATAAGGTACTGAATGCCAAGTTCCATGAGATGGAGGCTGAGATTGTTGCTGATGCAGGTATTCATGGTGCAGTAACCATTGCCACCAACATGGCAGGACGTGGTACGGATATCAAGCTGGATGAGAAAGCAAGGGAAGCAGGCGGACTTTTGATTATTGGTACAGAACGTCATGAATCCAGACGTATTGATAACCAGCTGCGTGGTCGTTCCGGACGTCAGGGAGATCCGGGTGAATCTGTATTCTATATTTCACTGGAAGATGATCTGATGAGATTATTTGGATCGGAACGATTGATCTCAGTATTTACAGCAATGGGAATTCCTCAATATCAGGAGATCGAGCATAAGTCCCTGTCCGGTGCCATCGAAAAAGCCCAGCAGAGAATTGAGAGCAGGAACTATGGTATCCGAAGAAACCTGTTAGAATATGATCAGGTAATGAATGAACAGCGAGAAGTCATTTATGCAGAACGTCTCAGGGTATTGAATGGCGAAAGCATGAGAGATGTTATCTACAAGATGATTACCGATATTACAGAAAATGCAGTGGATACCTGTATTTCAGATGATGCCCATGCGGAGCAATGGGATCTGAATGAGCTGAATTCCTTATTGCTTCCTATTGTACCGTTAGAACCGGTAACACTGGATAGGGTTGAGCATAAGAAAAACAGTCTGAAGCAGCAGCTGAAAGAAGAGGCTGTGAAGCTGTATGAGGCAAAGGAAGCGGAATTCCCCCAGGAGGAAGCAATCCGTGAAGTAGAACGGGTGATCCTTCTGAAGGTGATTGACCGGAAGTGGATGGATCATATTGATGATATGGAACAGCTTCGTCAGGGCATCGGACTTAGCAGTTATGGTCAGAAGAATCCTTATACCGAATATAAGATGAGTGGTTATGATATGTTTGACAGCATGACAGCTGCCATTAAGGAAGATACGGTAAAACTGCTATTCCATATCAGGGTAGAACAGAAGGTAGAGCGTGAACAGGTGGCTAAGGTAACCGGTACCAATAAGGATGATACAGTGCAGCGTGGACCGGTGAAAAGAGAAGCAGTAAAGATTTATCCCAATTCCCCGTGTCCCTGCGGAAGTGGGAAAAAATTCAAACAGTGCTGCATGACTAAGGTTTTGAATCAGTGATCGTCAGAAATTGGGAATAATTGATAAAAGAATATGATATAAAGGTGGTGAACGCAATGGTAGAGCTTGACCAGATGAAAACAGAGCTGCTTGCATATGAGAGTCCATTAGCGGAAGTGAGGGATTCACTTTGACTTAGCAAATAAGTCAAGAAGAATAGAAGAATTGGATGCGGAAATGTCAGAACCCGGTTTCTGGGATGATCCGGAGCGATCCAACAAATTGATGAAGGAATCAAAGAATCTGAAGGATACCGTGGAATTGTGTGATCATCTTCAGACTGCTTATGAGGATATCCTGACTCTGATAGAGATGGGGTACGACGAGAATGATCCTGAGATGATTCCGGAGATCAGAGCAGAGCTGGATGATTTTATCAGTAAACTGGAGAATATCCGGTTAAGTACGCTTCTGACAGGGGAATATGATAAGAACAATGCAATTTTAAGAATCAATGCAGGAGCCGGTGGCACGGAAAGCTGCGACTGGGGTGGCATGCTGTACCGTATGTACTGCCGCTGGGCAGAGAAGAAGGGTTTTTCAGTTGAAACACTGGATTATCAGGAAGGTGATGAGGCCGGTATAAAATCTGTGTCGTTCCAGGTCAATGGAGAAAACGCATATGGTTATCTGAAGTCTGAACAGGGTGTGCACCGTCTGGTACGTATTTCACCATTTAATGCACAGGGAAAACGCCAGACATCCTTTGTTTCCGTGGATGTTATGCCGGAGATTGAAGGAGATGCCGGCATTGAGATCCGGGATGAGGATATTCGTATTGATACCTACCGAAGCAGCGGTGCCGGTGGACAGCATATTAATAAGACCTCCTCGGCTATCCGTATTACGCATTTTCCCACAGGTGTTGTAGTACAGTGTCAGAATGAACGGTCACAGCATATGAACAAGGATAAGGCAATGCAGATGTTACGAGGAAAGCTGCTTGCAATAAAGGAAGCGGAAGAGGAAGCCAAGCTGAAGGGCATTCAGGGAGATCTGAAGGCAATCGGATGGGGAAGCCAGATCCGGTCCTATGTATTACAGCCATACCAGATGGTAAAAGACCACCGGACAGCAGAAGAAACCGGTAATGCAGATGCTGTACTGGACGGAGATATTGACAGATTTATCAATTCTTATTTAAAGAAAAAAAGCCAGGGAACCCTGGAACAGACAGAATAAACAATCAATAAATATAGAAATCTGTTTGCCGGCGGCCGAAAGGCTTAGCCGGCAGATTTTGTACTTGCAAGCTTTAAGTAGAAATGTGTCAGGGTGGCATTCATATAAGGAATGATCCAAAGTAAACCGATGCCGCAGGAAAGCAGACTTAATAACAATAACGGAAGAAAGCTGACCATCAGGTAAAGGAGACGGAACCGGTTTCCTTTACTGAGATAGAAGGCCATTTTTACAGTATCCCCGATTGTTGTGGCAGGACAGTCCGCTGTTAAAAAGTAGATTGGAAATATGCTGATATAGATACAGAAGTAGATCAGTAATCCAAGTGTATATAAGATACAGGTGCCCAGAAAAAGGCCTGCAGATCCACTGCTCTGATAAAAGCTGCTTAAAAGATCGGCGGGTAATATACATAAAAACTGAATAACAGCCAAAATGCAGGCAGCATAGACTGTCTGTATTTCTTTTTCGTGTTCCGGATTGCCAAGCAAAAGATCACGTAAAGTTGCCGGCTGATGGCAGCAGACCAGAAGATTAATACGATAGATATGAAACAAAAATAATTCCCAGAGAAAAGAGGCAAAAAAAGAAAAGATATAGGAAAATATTCCTCCGCCCATGCTAAGAGGCATGGAAAAAAGAGAAAAAATAACAGAACTGACAAGCAATACACCGATCATAAACGGATATTTGCCCGTCAGACTTGTTCTGGCCAAAGCCTTTAATTGTGCCGGGGACTGGTTCTGATTCTCATTCATATGCTATGGAACACTCCTTTATACTGCCTGATCGAAATTGTTGCCGGTT
This sequence comes from Lachnospiraceae bacterium, assembly GCA_051879415.1. GTDB lineage: Bacteria > Bacillota > Clostridia > Lachnospirales > Lachnospiraceae > NK4A136. Next base: position 4,294 of record JBJELZ010000003.1, on the reverse strand, counting down.
GCGGCTTCTGCCTGCTGGGACTGCAGGTTCTGGGAGTAAGGATTGTCTTTCTGGTAGGCAATCCTTGTGGTTGTTGTTCCTCCTGCAATATAAGCTCTGCCACATTCCGGACAGATGGCGGTCTTTAATGCGACGCTGGCCTGAAGTACCTGACCATCACCGGAGGCAGCTTTCCCATATGCATTGGTAACATGCTCCTGCTCATGGGCACGCACAGCGGAAGCAGCACGTTCCGGACTCATTTTTGTAGGTGATTTGAAGGAAACCATTTCGTCAGAGCCGTCAACATATTTGCGGTTTTTACAGGTCTGACATTCCGTTTTCCGGACGGCACGAGAGGAAGACGCAGAAGTAGATCCTTCTGCATTTATGGAGTCAGAAGGTGTATTTATGTTGTTTTTCCATGCAGTAGAAAGCGAAGTGCCATATAAGCCATAATTGGTTCCATATCCAGCTGGCATAATTCTTCCGACCATAATTTCCTCCTTCCGGGTCATTAATACCCCATCTGTTCTAATTGTTCGGTCCATTCTTCCGGAACTTCCCCTGTCTCATAGGTCTGTTCCAGAATATCCATATATTCCTCCATGGTGACACCATAGAGTTCTTCAAAAGCAGAATTTACTTTGTTGCGGTATTCCTCATCGGTAGCAAGCAGATAGGCAGTGTTGCCGGCAAAAATGCAGGACAATACAATACTCAGTGAGGAAATGATAGCTGCCCATTTCGTCAAGACATTCATCTTCAATGACCCTTCTTTGGACAGGATAGCAAAAATAATAGCCAGGCTGCCACAGAACAGAGGAATCACAACCGTTGTTATGGAAAAAACGGCAATGAAGCCAAAAGCAAAGGAAAGTATGTTAAATGTATTAATACGTTCTTTCAAGAAACCGCTCCATTCAATTGTTTTGTGCAACTATTATAGCACAATGACAAGGTGAAAAAAAGGTTTTTAGTCTAAAAACCAGAGATTCAGATCGACGGTTCCCGAAATGCCCGGCACCTGACCGCTGGCGGTATATTGCCACATCTTAAGCCGGTAGGGATAATAGACATAATTGTTATAAAAAGCATGCCATATCTCATACTGCTGAATCTGTTCAATATCCAGCATGCCAAATAATGAGTGGGTATTCCCGTAGATCATGGGGGTATATCCCGCTGCTGCAATGGTATCACAGAAGGTACGGATGACAGCGGTACGTTCAGCCTGTGTCAATACATTTGCACGGGCATTGCCGGCAGGATTCTCCACATCAATTACGACAGGATAGGAGATCTGATAGGGAGCAATCAGTTCCAGCACATACTGAGCTTCTTCCACAGCCTCTTCTTCACTGACAGCCTGGGTAAAAAAGTAAACACCAACCTCTATTCCGTTGTCCAAAGCTCCCTGCATATTGGTTTCAAAATAACTGTCAGTTACCAGTGCACCTGTTTCATATCCGCGAATGCCTGCACGGATTATGGCAAATTCCACATCGGAAGAAGCAACCTGTTCCCAGTCAATCTCTCCCTGATGCTGTGAAACATCAATGCCCATAAGGGCACGTGGTTTTCCCTGTTCCGTATAGGTGATCACGCCATTTTCAGATACAGAGAAATTGCTGCAGTTTATCTGGTGCTTTTCAATCGTTTCGGAAATAGGAACAAAATGATACCCGTTTTCGTCCAGATAGAGAATGGAATCCGAATACAGCCAGCGGAGTGTTTCTGCGAGGCTCGGCTCAGGAACCTCCAACTGATTACGGATTTCATTTTTCAGCGTCTGCTCCCGCTCGTCAGCAGCCCGGGCCATCAGAAGGTCTACTTCCTCCTGGGAGTACAGGATGGCAGGTTCTTCTTCCGGGCCATCAACATTGTCAGAAGACACTGGTTCGGTACGGGGATTTATCAGCATATAAATACATAATCCAACAGAGCAGACCGTTGTCAGGGCAAGAATCCATGTAAGAACAGAGCCAGTGGAACGATTCTTTCGTTTTCTGGATCTTAATCCAGGTGCTTTAGAGTTCTTTTGGACAAATTCCTCAATTGCAAGGGTATCTGCTGTATCTTCCCTCGTACTTTCTTTCTTAGTAGTTCCTTCCCCGGAATCTGATTCCACAGGGGGATTTTCCTGCTTTTTATCTTCAAAAGGATCATATGGCATATCCGGAAAATCAGCATTTTCATCTGTATCTAAATCAATCAGTTCATTATCATCTTCTAAGTTGTGCATTATTTACTCCATCCATTTTTATAATTTGTATTCTTATAGTTATCATTTTCTACAATCTGTCGGAAAGTGTCAAGCATTTATGGAAACTTCCGCGAATTACCATGAAAATAAAAAAGGTTTGCATTGTTTTAACAAAATCCTTATACTTAATGGAAAAGAGACAGCGTTTTAGGAATGGAGGTAACAGGGAGTGAAACGAACACTGATTGTTGTGGATATGCAGAATGATTTTATTGATGGTGCGCTTGGAACCAAAGAAGCGGTTGCCATCGTCCCTTCCGTAAAAGCAAAGATTCGGGAATATCAGGAGCGTGGGGATGAGATTATTTTTACCAGGGATACCCATCAGGCGGATTATCTTTCTACACCGGAGGGAAAGAAACTTCCTGTCGAGCATTGTATTGAAGGAACTCATGGCTGGCAGATTGCTGAGGGACTTGAAGTGCCGGGCTGCAGTTATATTGATAAGCCCACCTTTGGATGGACACATTGGAATGAAAGAACATTTGATGAGATTGAGTTGATTGGGCTTTGTACCGATATCTGTGTGGTATCCAATGCACTGATATTAAAGGCAACGTTTCCGGAAGCAAAGATTATGGTGGATGCTTCCTGCTGTGCGGGTGTGACACCTGCTACCCATGCGGCAGCACTGGAAACGATGAAAATGTGCCAGATTGATGTGGTATAATTTTAGAGAACAAAAGAGAACTATATATTTTGAAAATCATACTTGCATCATGAAAAAAGATGCGTTATAATCTACTACGTAAATAAGAGCATATCTTCGGGGCAGGGTGAAATTCCCTACCGGTGGTGATGGCAGAGTTCCTGCATAAGTCCACGACCCGCATGAGCGGCTGAGCCGGTGAGAATCCGGAACCGACAGTAAAGTCTGGATGGAAGAAGGTTGTGCATTTGTGTTGGTATGGATTTTAGATCCGATCACGAAACATTTTGCATGTCATGTAACCCCGGAAGAATGTTCCGGGGTCTTTTTATTTACCTTAGAAAAGGAAGATATTCTCTAACATTACAAGTCTGGGCAGTTATTTATTGGTCTGAAAATAAGTATTACATATTGTAAATTTCTGCCCGCCAAACAATTAGAAAAGGAGAGAATGAAATGAGTAAGGAAATGACTGCAAAGGAAGGAAACGTATTGACGGAAAAGAGCAATCCGGCAAAAAGAAAGAGCGGATTGACAGGGAAGGCAAGAAAAATCGCCATGGTAGGGATGCTGTCAGCATTATCTTATATTATTATGCTCTTTGACTTCAGTATTCCGGCATTGATTCCGGGATTTATCAAGATGGATTTTTCAGAACTGCCGGCACTGATCGGGGCATTTGCCATGGGACCTATTGAGGGTATATTGATCTGTCTGGTAAAAAATCTTTTGCATTTGTTTGTCACAACTACGGGAGGTGTCGGAGAGCTTTCCAACTTTATCCTTGGAGCATCCTTTGTTTTTACAGCCGGAATGATTTACAAGTATAAGAAAAACAGGAAGGCAGCACTGATTGGTTCTGTAATCGGAGCACTGGTGATGGGATTGATCTCCATTCCGTCCAATTATTTTCTGACTTATCCGGTGTATTCCAAGTTTATGCCGATGGATGCGATCATTGGAGCATATCAGGCAATTAATCCGGGCGTAAACGGACTTCTGGAATGTCTGGTAATCTTTAATGCACCGTTTACCTTTGTCAAAGGAATGGGATGTGTGCTGATTACATTTCTTGTATATAAGAAGATTTCTCCGATCATAAAGGGAAATTAAAATACGAAAACGAAAATAATATCAAAAAATAATACTTCCCCAGACCAACATAAATGTAAGTGTCTGGGGAAGTATTATTTTTTGAGATATATTCATTGATATAAATTATTTATGTAAGTTATTGATAAAACACGAATTAAGAAAAACAGAGGGATAAATTCCGGCAGCAGGGAATACAGTTGTAGAGTATCTATAATATAGACACATTTAGAATAAGAAATAACCTATTATTCTCGAGTTTTCGCAAATTGTAATTCTAAAATGAATATAGCTTCCCAAAGTGCCAA
>JBJELZ010000002.1:0-22887 GCA_051879415.1 Lachnospiraceae bacterium | reverse complement strand
CGATACTATTAAAGGTAACTGTGATAACTGGATTTTCCTTACTTCCCGTGAGCGCGACCTGTTAAATGAAATCAGTTTCCTCTGTGGTGAAATTGATGCATGGGGTCCCGGTGGTGCTGAAAAGCGTAAACTGATCTCTGTTACAGAGTTACAGCGTTTCAATAAGGAAAAGGGCGAATGTCTGATTCTGCATGGACGTCAGTATCCATTCATTACCTATATGGCAGATATTGATGAATATCCTGATTTTGCCAACTATCAGGTTATTCCGATCCCGCCAATTGAAATCCCGCATCCGAATACCTTTGACGTAGTAAAGTTTACCACCAAATTTGCATTCGCTCCGGAAGGTGTACCATTCTCCAATCCGGACTAAGCAGCCACAACCAGACTGCTTAACCGAGCTGCTTAACCGAGCAGCTTAACCGAACAGCTTAACCGAACAGCTTAACCAAGCAACTTATAAGCCAAAAACACCGCCGGATATCATTTGAATCTGATATCCGGCGGTATTTTTATTCATATAATAATTTCTAAAATATCAATTATTAAAATGTCCAAATAATAGGATATGGATGGGAAAAGTCCATTTTTAAAAATCTCCATTGCCGATTGCACAAAATAAAGTACTTTCATGACATTTTGCGCTATGAAAATGATTAGCGCATAGGAATGAAAGTACTTTATTTTGTAAAATCGACCAATCAAATTTTCAAATGGACTTTTCACATCCATATTCTAAAATTGATGTTTTAGAATGCCTGCTCCTTTTTAATTGCTTTTGCCTTAACTGTATATGCAGAGATCAGTCTGGTAATCGTTCTAAAGGACTTATAATCCTTATCAGACCACTCCCTCTTACCTGTGCAGTCCGCAAAGGAAATCATACCCACCTGCTCTCCAAATTCCATCATATCACAGTACATTAATGACTTGCAGCCGGCAGGCAATAAGATACTCTTCTTACTTCCATCATAATTCTCCACCGTACGCTCATCAATAACGCCCATGCCATCTTCGCTGAAGTTCTCCCGCATGCGATTCTGATAATCCAGAATCGTGTGACCATCCAGCTTAGGAACGGCTTCAATCCCTCTGGCAGTCCATTGGTAAATTACCTCCAGATCATCCGGCAGCTTACGTAACACACTAATACGGGAAAGGTTCTTTTTCTCTCCCACCAGTGCCAAAACTGTAGCAATCGCACGATCAACATCCTTTGCCTTCTCTAAAAGTTCAAAGATCAGCTCGCTAAGACGCTTTTCCTTTCCGGATGCTTCCGTACGCAGATTCCTGTCTGCCACATAAGAAATCCGAAGTCCTCTGTTATGCGTCACAATCTCCTTAGATATCTGAATTCCCACCCGGTCTGAGGTAATCAGTTCAAATAATGCATCATCCGCACTCTGTAACAAATCCTCGTATGCCACACTGGGGTCATTAGAAACAACCGCACCGATGCACGCATCAATTTTCAGGTCATCTCCTACATAAATCTCCCTGATTGCCCTGCAAAGTTTATCTCCCATACTAAACACGGCACGTTCACCAACATTTCTCGTATAAATCAGGAACTCATCACCACCCAGACGAGCAACCACATCAGACTTATTAATATTTTCAATGATAAGATCTGCTACCTGTATCAGTACATTATCACCAAAAATGTGACCGTAAGTATCATTTACCTTCCTAAAGTCCTTAATATCCAATATCATCAAAGCATACGGAAATGCTACCGAAGAATTTGCCTTGGACTCTTCAATCAGTTTTTTTGCTGCTTTTCTGGTATTCAGACCTGTCAATTCATCCTTTGTATTCACATCGTCCTTGTCTTTATTCAGATTTTCCCCTAGAGGAACCGGGCGAAATGTACCAATGATTCGATAGGGCTTACCTTTCTCATCCTTCTGCAGGGATGCATGCACACGCATCCGCGTATATTCCCCCGGCAATTGATTTCCACGTCTGACTCTGACTTCAAAAGGATGGGTTAGATTTTCCCTGCAAAGATCATAAAAATATACCAGATCATCCGGATAGATATCCTTCTTCTGCCCCATATCAACCAGAAAATTCTCTTTTACCCTGGGTCTGTTTATGATTTTTCCATTTTCCTCTACATGCTTATAATAAGTAAAAACATCTGTATCAATCAGGTAGTCAAAGATCATCTCATCACTGCATGAAATAGCCCTAAGATAAAGACTCCTCATATCGTCCATCTCTGCTGCCATCTGCTTTTGTTTTGTAATGTCGAAATAGGAGCATAGATAAAGTGCATTCTTGGCATCACCCTGTTCTTCTTCCCCGATATAATGTGCTTCCAGCTTCACCCAGACAACCTGCTCCGTTTCCTTATGCGTTGTCTTGTATTCCAGAAAAATATCCTCGTGATCCAGTGCACGCTGTCTTATATATGCCTCATACATTCTCCGGTCTGCCTCGCCAAAGCGCGCAAACGCTCCGTTCTGATAATCAGAGGATTCCGTTCCAAACATCTGATAGAAATATCGGTTAGCCTCAAAGATTTCTATTTTTACACCAACTCTTGCCTTCACTATTCCGATGGGAATATTTTCAAGTACTTCTCTTTCGTCCATTTTCATTTTCATATTAACACCATCTGCCCTATAAATTTGTTGCGTTTATGCCTCGCCCCAGATCTTTTTATTCAATTCCGCATCTTTCGTGGCAATCAGTTCCAACAGTTCTTTTGCCTTCTTCTGATCAGACACCGCCTTTTCTTCATTCTTAATCAGAAGTTCCAGACTTCCGGAAATTGTATCAATATTATTTTTAAATTCTTCAACCATCTCTGCAGTCCGGGCCTGAGCCACCTTAATGACCTCTTCCTTGTATGCCATAAACTGTGCTACAGTCTGTGAATTAAATGCACTCTCCAGATCTCGCTTATATGCCTTTTTATCCATTGTATTAAAGATCAGGATCGTCTTCTGCTTATTGATATAATCATCCATCTTTAATGCACCGATCTCTGAAGGAGGAATCTCTGTTTCGGAAATATTGGCAATTCTCTGAATCAGTCCTTCATCAATTCCCTTGTACTCTTTGATCTTCTGCACAATAATATCTTTCAGTTCCTGCACCTGCTGTTCCAGAATTTTTCCACGGACATACTTATAATGATCATCAATATCCTGCAGATAACGGTTCAATTCGCTGATAATAACCTTATTTTTTGCCTCAAATATCTCAGGCTTTAATGCAATCCACTGCATTTTATCAGCCTGCTTGCTTGCATGCTCCTGGCGTCTTTCAATCTCCTTTACCAGAACCTTGATTTCCTCCACCTGGGTCTCCAAACTGTCATCTGTTATTCTGGCAACAAATTCCGCATGTGCTTTTTCAATATCTTCTACCATGCTTGTCTTCATCACCCTGATATTCTCTTCGATCTGCTCTTTTGAAAGTTTGGCCTGATTTTCTATTGCTTCATAATCCATACGGATGAAATCAACCAGTCCCTTAATACCGTCATAAAGACCCTTTGCCTTTACTGCCAGTGCATACTTTTGGGCATATTTTAAGATTTCCTGCTCAATCGCATACATTCCGGAGTTAATATAAATTCTTTCAATCACGCCATCCAGGGAATCACCACATTTTTCTGTTTCTGCCTCACAGTCTGCAATCAGCTGCTTTGTCTCAAAATCAGCATTTGCAAGCCTGTCATATCGATAAAATATTCCGCTATCAGAGGAAATATTTGTTTCTTTTTCTGCAAATGGATCCTTTGTCGGCTCATTGTTAATTTCATTCTTGTGATTTGCAAGCCATGTTCTCTCATCCTCAAGATCCACATTTCCCTGAATCGCTTTACTGATATAAGCTGCCTTAGAGGATACGAAGAAAAGACGTTCCTGAGAAAGATCGATTTCCATAGGTTCTTCGTTACAAATCTTATCTTCTTCCTTCAGGGTTACAGCAACCTTTTTATTTCTAAGAAGCTTCAGATCCTTACTGGACTTTGTATCTGCCTGGTTAATTACATGGAAGGATCTGCTCAGATCAATAGAAACATTGCTTTCTCCATCCTTATTGTCACGGAAACCATTGATCAGCTTATATAAGATCGAATTACCGGTTCCCTCCATCTTTGTCGGCTCATATAATACAATCAGAATGGAATTGGTCTGTTGCTGCAGTGCCTCCTTTAAAATAGTTAAATGTTCATTGGAATTACTGTCCGTTCCCGGCGTATCAAAAAACGTAAAGTTAATATTACGGCAAAGAGGAATCGGGAAAGATACTTCTATAATTCCTTTGATATATCCACTGCCATCCGGTTGTTCGTGATTTGGAATATCATTCAGATATTTCAAAAGGCGGCATAGCTGTTCATGCTGTTTTAAGCCAATCTCTGCAATATTGGTAGTTTCCTTGATCAGTAACTTCCGAATGCCTTCTCCGGCTTTTCCAAGCCCTCTGAGTACTTCAAACTGTCCTAGAGTATCATTCCATACAACCTGGATTACTTCCGGTTTTTCCCCTGCTTTAGTATGTATTGTAAAGGTTACTGCCGGAGTTTCAGCATTTCTGACTTTAAACATTTTAGCAGTTTCAGAGTTGATACTTTCCGGCAGTATTCTCTTTCCGATAATTGCATTGATAAATGTTGATTTACCGGAACTGTAAGTTCCCACCAGACAGAGATTAACGTCATTATTATCTAAAATGCGTCTCTTTTCATCAAATAACTCCCGACGCTTACGGAAGGTTGCCTTGGTTTCATTTTCCAAGAGTTCCTTTTCAAAAGTTTCCAGCGTTTCTCCACAAAAAGAATCAATACACTCATAAATCTCTGAGACGGTAGGAAGCTCAATAAATTTGGTTATTTCAAAGATTGTCTTTCCTTTTGTTTCATTATAATGAGCAATTTTATTCTGGAGATCCTCATAATCAATCTTAGTTCCTTTAAAAGTAAGATTTACATTATCCTTTGCAAATTGTTTCCAAATGTCATCAAAAAACTTTTCTCCCTGGTTCTGTAAAAGGAATTCTCCCTTATCCGGTGCATATTTAGCCAGATTTTCACATTCTTCATAAGGAATTTCCGCAAAATTACCTTTATACTTTCCAAAAAAATGAATCTCCTTTTTCACAGGATGATATGCAATCATTAATTCCTTCATTTTTTGACCTCCAATTTCTTTTTCCTTTTGCTTTTCCAGATAGAAAAAACACCCTATATATAATAAAATTATACATAGAATGTCTTAAAAAAACAACCTTTATGTGCAAAATAAACATTTTTTTGTAGTGGTTTTCTTTAATCTAATGCAACCGCCGTATTCAATGCCACTTCCATCATCTGTGTAAAAGAATTCTGCCGCTCCTCTGCACTTAAGGCCTCTCCGGTTAAGATATGATCAGAAATCGTAAAGATGCCCAGTGCATTCTTTCCTGCCCGTGCAGCATTCATATAAAGTGCTGCTGTTTCCATTTCGATGCAAAGAATTCCCATCTTTTTCCAATAATCATTGGCATCTGCCTGATCATCATAGAAAGTATCGGAAGAAAGTACATTTCCTACATGATAGGATGCACCTATTTTCTCTGCCTCCACAATTGCCTGCTTTAGCATACGATAGCTTGCAATCGGTGCATAGGTTCCCGGAATCTGAAATTGTCTTGCATAGTTAGAATTGGTGGATGCTCCCATCGCCATAACAATATCGCGTACCTTGACATCCATATTAAGTGATCCTGCAGAACCAATCCTCATAATATTCTCTACGCCAAAAAAGTTAAATAATTCGTAACTATAGATACCAATAGACGGCATTCCCATACCGCTGGCCATAACAGAAACACGTTTTCCCTGATAAGTTCCCGTATATCCCTGAATTCCCCTGACATTATTAATCAGCTTTGCATCTGTCAGAAAATTCTCAGCAATAAACTTTGATCGGAGTGGATCGCCCGGCATCAGAACCGTCTTTGCAAAATCCTCCGGTGTTGCATTAATATGTGGTGTAGGATAAACTGCCATATGTATTCCCCCTTTTAGCGTCTTCTCATTTCATATTCTACCACAGTTCCTTCAACTGCGTCCAGTATATATTGATATACATGCGTCCGGGTTTCAAATTCAATAAGATAATAGTATTTTTCATCCATCTGATAAATTGATGCCGAAGCATTGATAACATCACTCTTATTTACTTCTGCCTGTGACAGGGCCTGTGATCTAAGCTGACTCTCTTTCATCCACTCCTGTGCATATTCCCCGACATCTTCTCCTGTTTCCTGCCATACCAGCTCTGCTGCGCTAAGCATTCCTTTGCGTTTTTTAAATAATGTTTCATACAAGCTGTCTGAGTCAGGATTCTCCTCTGTTATCTCATCTTCTACCATATTGCCTGAAACAGAACCCTCTGCCGTTTCTGTTTGATTATCGCTTACGGTATCCTCCTGAGCTATAGAACTGTTTTCATCTGCTTCATTTTCCGAGACAACTTCATTGCCTGAAATAACATCATTTTCAGAACCTTCGGCATTATCCGAGCCGGCTTCCCCGCCTGCAGATGTATGATCCGATGAGGTAACAGCCCCCTGATTCTCTGTGTTCTCACTTTCGCCACTCACTGTTTCCGGACTGGTATTCAAAACCTCCGTAATATCAGCTGTCTCCGGAACCTCCGTAACAGGATAGTCGATACAATTAGCAACTATTTCTCCTGTCAGGGCATCAACCTCATAAGAATAGATCAACCCGCCATACAGAAATGAAATACCATATACCATCCTTGCATTCAATACATCAATGTCCGCATAAAGATCCGTAACCTGATCTTTTGTCACTGCAATCGCCGAAAAAACAGCCTCTGTTGCAGCATCCTGCCCGATATAGGAAGTTTCACTTGCCACACCTGTAGTGGTTATATTTTGAACTTCCACTCGTTGGGAACTTAATAACAGATTCAGTTCATTGATGGTCAGCTGGGAAAGTTCCTCAAAGGTATAGTCCGGATTATTTTCAATAATCTTCTGAATCAGGACAGTACGTCCCTGGGAAATCTCATAATCCGTTGCTGTCTGGCTTATGGTATCATCAACCGTGGTAACCGTCTGGCTTAAAATTGCTGCATCAACAGAATACGACTGCAAAGTTTCATTGATATTTTCTACCAGCCTTGTTTCAATTTCCTTGCTGGATTCCTCATTTTTATTGTCTACGGAAACAAGAATGGAATTGGAACTTTCATCCAGATATCCCAGCTTTAACATGGAACCAAGCACAGCATTGACAGCTACCTCCGTGGTAGCTCCACTCAGATCCATCCCCTCTAATACCTTATCAGCATCCTCATTAATTGCCGTTGCCGAAATCACCCTGTTTTGTCCATTGACCGCAAGCTCAATACTGGGATTTACATCCAGGCCAATGATCGTCTCTGTGCGGTTTGCCTCCCGTACCTTTAACATACTTACACCAACATTCACCATCAGGAGCATAATAGCTGCAGCGGCAATATAAGTCTGCAAATAAGATTTTCGTCTACGCTTTTGGGGTTCAAAATTCATCGGAACCATCCGGTCCTGCTCTGAATGTTCTTCCGTGCAGCGTCTTAATATTTCGTCTTTTACGTCAGGGACTGCATGCTCTACTGCGATACACAATTCCTGTTCCACATCAAAATAATCCATCCTCTGCTCCTTTCCTCCGGATTCTTTCCATCCTTCTAATAGCCGTCTTCTTCGTCTAATATCTTCTGAAGCTTTCTGATTGCCCTATGATACTTGGAAAGCACCGTCGCCAATGGCATACCCAGCCATTCTGCAATCTCCCTGTGCTTCATTCCACCCACCGCATGCAGCATAATAATCTGGCTTTCTTCTTCCGAAATTTGTGTCAGTGCTGCTGACAGCACAATTCTGTCCTCACTTTGGAATTCGTGATTGCCTGCCGCAATCTGTTCCCATTCAAATTCCGGAATATCCGCAATACGGCTCTGCCCTCTAAGCTTCATCAAAGCAAGATTTCTTGCAATTGTAAAAATCCACGCCATGGGTTTCCCCTGCGAATGATATGATTCTGCATTCAGACATATCTTTACATAGGTTTCCTGCAGAATATCCTCTGCATCCTCCGCATTTTTTAAAATTGAAAGCACATATCCATACACAGCAGATTTTGTTAGTTCATAAACATCTCCCACGGCTTCGGTATGTCCCCTGGCAATTCTGCGTAGATATTTTTCTATTTGTTCATTCTGGCTTCTGTCCTGTTGATCCTCCGCATCCGCCATACTAAGTAAAAACATCACAAATCCTTCCTGTTGTCATACTAATGCTGACATAACAAAAAATATTTCAAAAAAATTTCAAAATTTTAAGAATTTATTAAGAAAACCTATTCCAGGCACTCCAAAATAACCTGTACAGCATGTTCCGGAGAAATCTTTCCCGTATTAATGCAAAGATCATAATATCTTCCATCACCCCATTGATGATTAGAATAATAATTGTAATAGCTGGCACGGTCCTTATCGCCTCTGATGCACATTTCCTCTGCCTGCTTTTTTGTGATCTGGTGCTTTTTCATAGTCCGTTCTACACGGGATTCCATATCAGCATGAATAAAAACATTTAAGACATTTTCCCTGTCATTCAATACATAATCCGCACACCGGCCAATAAAAATGCCGGGTCCTTCGTCTGCCAGTTTTCTGATGGTCTCAAACTGGGCCAGATAAAGATCCAACAGCAAAGGTCTCTGATAAAGATGTCCATAGGAGGATACACCCATTGCCAGTGCATACAAAAAACTGCTTGTAGGTTTTTCATCATGGCGTTCGAAAATTTCCTTACTATATCCACTCTTTTTAGCAGCCTCATCAAGAATCTCTTTATCATAAAACGGAATATGTAACTTTTCTGACAGCATCATTCCAATCTCGCGTCCGCCGCTTCCTAATTCCCTTCCTATGGTAATAATCTGATTGTCCTTCATATGCACCTCTCCCTTCTTTTTTATTTCATATATAAGTATGAAACTCCATTACTCTTTCTTGAAGCTATGCAAAATGTATAAAAAGCGACATTAGCTGCATTGCAGGTACGGAGCTTTTTATACATTTTGTACAGCTTCCACAATCCTTCAATCAGTTTCGCAATTAGTTACCGTTTTCTTATGAAAAAGTGGCTGCATGGTGCAGCCACTTCGTATTTTATTTATGTACATTCTATCTCTTTTATAAATCAGCCAACAACTTTCTTTACTGCCTCAATAACACGGTCTGCCTGAAATGGCTTTACAATAAAGTCCTTTGCACCGGACTGGATTGCTTCAATAACCATCGCCTGCTGTCCCATAGCTGAGCACATAATAACCTTTGCGCCTGCATCGGCAGCCTTAATATCTTTCAATGCCTGAATACCATCCTTTTCCGGCATCGTAATATCCATCAAAACAAGATCCGGTTTTAATTCACTGTATTTGCTTACAGCAACTGCACCGTTTTCAGCCTCTCCAGCAACCTCATATCCATTCTTTGTTAAAATATCTTTAATCATCATACGCATAAATGCTGCATCATCTACTACCAAGACTTTAGCCATCTGATTAATACTCCTTACATTTGTTGATTAAACCATTGCCATATCTTATTACTTAGACCCTTTTCAGTATAATACAAAAAAAATGATTTGTCCATTGCTTTTTTATTTTCTTCTGATAAAATCATGTTCATAGGATTGATATTTATTAAAAGTATAAAAACAGGAGAAAACAGATGAATTTAGAACTAAAAAATGTACTTGCAGTTATTCCTGACGGAGATACTGATATTACGCAGAAAACCAATATCTTTATCCAGGGAGATACGATTGCTTCGATTGGAAATGCCCCGGCAGGATTTCGGGCAGAAAAAGTGATTGACTGTGAAGGAAAAATGGCAATTCCGGGACTGATTAATGCACATACCCATTCCTATATGGCCTTCATGCGTAATGTTGCTGATGATCTTTCTTTTATGGACTGGCTCTTTGGCACCATTGATCCGATCGAACAGCAGATGACCGATGAGGATGCTTACTGGGGTGCCAGTCTTGCCATTCTGGAAATGATGAAAAGCGGCACGACCTGCTTTAACGATATGCAGATGAACATTCATCAGACCACTCGTGCCGTGAAAGAATCCGGCATGCGTGCTGTCATCTGTCGTGGTCTGGTCGGAAGCGGCAATGATGAAGCCGGGCAGATGCGTTTAAAACAGGCTTATGAAGAACGTGATGCCTTTGCAGACTGTGACAGACTTCAGTTTTTCTTAGGACCGCATGCCCCTTATACCTGCGATGAAGCATTTCTAAAAATCATTGCAGGAGAGGCTAAGAAGAACCATATGGGTATTCATATGCATCTTTCCGAAAGTGTTACCGAAATTGAAAATTGTAAGAAGGATTACGGATGCAGCCCCATTGAACTTGCAAGACGCTGCGGTCTGTTTGAATCTCCTTTCATCGCTGCCCACTGCGTCCAGGTAACTCCGGAAGATATTGCGATTTTAAAGAAATATAATGTCAGCGTTGTAACAAATCCCGCAAGTAACATGAAACTGGGAAATGGTTTTGCTCCCATCCCTGAAATGCTTGAAAAGGGGATTAATGTCTGTCTCGGAACAGACGGTGCTGCCAGCAACAATTCCCTGAATCTGATTCATGAAATGTCCCTTCTGGCATTGATCCACAAGGGTACCCACCGTGCTTCCCAGTGCGTCAGTGCAGCAGAGGTCTTCCGTATTGCAACCTTAAATGGTGCCAAAGCGCTTGGTATGGAACAGCAGATTGGCAGCATTGAAGCCGGCAAAAAAGCCGATATAGCCATCCTTGATTTGAAAGTGCCTTCCATGTGGCCCAATAATAATCCCATTGCAGCATTATCTTATTCTGCCAACGGTTCAGAAGTTGATTCTGTGATTATCAATGGTGTGCTGACTATGGAGCACAGGAATGTGCTGACCATGGATGAAGAACGTATCTTATTTGAAAATGAAAAGATTATGAAAAGAATGGGAAAGCTTTAAAAGCTTTCCCATTTTTACGAACTAAGTTTTAAATACAGCTTTTATACATTGGAAGAATTCAGGTAAGCTTCCTGTTCCGGTGTCAGAACATCTATCTTCTTTCCAAGGAAATTCAGCTTTCTGATTGCAACATCAGCATCTACCTCTGCCGGAACATCAATCAGGCGTTCATTCAAAGCTGCTCCATGCTCTACCAGATATTTTGCAGACAATGCCTGAATTGCAAAACTCATATCCATAATTTCAGCAGGATGTCCGTCACCACAAGCAAGATTTACAAGGCGGCCTTCACCCAGTACACATAACATATGTCCATTACTTAACTTGTATCCCATAATATTATTACGTAACTCTCTGCTTTCTACTGAAATTTCACGCAGTCTCGCCATATCAATCTCACAGTCAAAGTGTCCCGCATTGCAAAGGATAGCACCATCCTTCATTTCATAGAAATCTTCTTCATCGATGACCTTATCACAACCTGTCACCGTAACAAAGAAATCTCCATAAGCTGCTGCTTCCTTCATTGGCATCACATCAAAACCATCCATAACTGCCTCAATTGCCTTTACCGGATCAATCTCCGTTACAATAACTCTTGCTCCCAGACCTTTTGCGCGCATAGCCACGCCTTTTCCACACCATCCGTAACCGGCAACAACCACGATCTTTCCTGCAACAATCAGATTGGTAGTTCTGTTAATTCCGTCCCATACAGACTGCCCTGTACCGTATCTGTTATCAAAGAAATGCTTGCACTGTGCATTATTTACTTTTACCATTGGAAATTCCAGTTTTCCCTCACGGTTCATGGCTTCCAGACGAATGATTCCGGTGGTTGTTTCCTCACATCCGCCGATGACTTCAGGAATCAGTTCCCTGAATTCTGTATGCATCATATGAACCAGATCACCACCATCATCAATGATGATATTAGGGCCTGCTTTTAAAACTGCTCTGATATGATTCTCATATTCTTCTGCTGTACAGGCATGCCATGCATGCACCTCAAGACCTGCCTTTACCAATGCGGCTGCAACATCATCCTGTGTGGATAACGGATTGGAGCCTGTAACATACATATCAGCGCCGCCTGCCTTTAACACTTTACAAAGATATGCCGTCTTTGCTTCCAAATGTACTGAAAGTGCTACTTTCTTACCTGCAAAGGGTTTTGTCTTTTCAAATTCCTCCTCCAGCGTTCTTAACAGATCACAATGGTTCTTCACCCATTCTATTTTCATTTCTCCGCTGGGAGCAAGATTAATATCCCTGATTTCACTGCCGTTCATTCGTTTATCTCCTTTACTTTTATGGTCTCTTTTCTATAATGATTACCGGTCGGATTCCGGTACCATGATTTTTTCCGTTTTCAATAATTGCGCTTATGGATGTTCCTTCGCTGGAACCGGTACGTATGGTAAAAGCTGCCTCTTCATCATATCTTAAATACCACCAGCAGTCCCCATCTGTTTCTCCCGTAAAGGAGCCCATACACTGTGCATAGGGTGTACTATATACCAATACATCCTCCGGAACGAAGTCGGTATTCATCAGAAGATAGGAACTGAGCTCCTCCTGACTCAGCAAAAATACATTACCAAAAATGGTTTCCTGAACAAGACTTTTCTCTTCCTCCGAAAATGCATTTTCATAAAAATATCCATTCAACCAGATACACAAATCAGAGTTTTTCCATACACATGCCGATACTTCCTCCTGATAATAACGGCAATCAATAATATCCTCTGAAAGAAGCATCATTCTTGTCTCATCTTCTAACAGAATTCTCCATTTCAAAGGGGAATATACAAAATACCGGAACTTTTCCCCGGTTTCATTCTGCATAGTATCTTCCACGTAAGTCACATCTTCTGCCGCAACTCTGTGGATTCGTAGATTTCCGACACTGGCATCTCCATTCTCATCATACTCTGCCCTTGTGATCTGCCAGCTTAAATCCCCTTTTGCAATTTCCTGCTGTGGATACATCCCCAGATAAAGATATCCTTCCTCTGCCGGCATTTCCTCAGGAGAAGGAACCACGATATTCCCTGTCTTTTTTGTGTTAATCATCAGGAAAATAATAAATATTCCTGCAGCAACAATCACAAATGCCAGAAAAACTATAAGATTTTTTCTGTTTTTCGTTTTCTTTTCCTGACTCATCTATTACAACCGCAAATCTCTCTTGCAAAACAAAAGAGGTCACCTTTGCGGATAACCTCCCTGCTTACGAAAAATTAACACTATCAATTGATAATAATGCTGCTGACTTTACTGTCTGCTTTTCTACTTTACCCTTTGCTTCATCCTTTGTCTTACATCGTATTGCCTGGGAAATATCGTTTGTAAAATAAAAACCTCTCATAAATTTCTCAGCTAAATACTCACCGGATTTTGTGTCCCTAATGACAAATCTTTCTGCCATATCAAATACCACATCCTTCCATCATCCATCAGTTTTGTCTTAAATATACAGAACTGACTTCAAAATATCCTATACTCGAATATAGTATATCACATCTTAATCTGTTTTGTCATCTATTAATCTGCGATATTTTTTATTTTTATATATTTTTATCTTCCTACTCTGTCTTTTCCTGCCTCTGCTGCGTTACAATCTTTTGATAGATTTCTGAATGACGGATACTCTGAATCATCTGTGCCGTTAATACAATAGGTTTCTGTCCAAATGCGTTAATAACAATTCCGGGCATTTGTCCGTCCTTTTGTCCACTTACCATATCAAAACAATCTGCCATCTGCAAAATCATTGTTTTGGGAGGATGCGTTTCATCAAAGACATTCTTCCAGTATGACAGTTCATTCCAATCCGTAAAGAGAGCAAAATCAGCCCTTCCGGAAGCATCTTTCTTTTCCAGCCCCGGGAAGGAAATTGTCATATCTGCTGTCAGCCCGGTACCGCCATCCTCGCTCTCAGTGCCCTCAGGCTTTTCCATATACACTGCTGCAAGGAAATGTGCTCTGAGCAGTTCAGCAAGCAGAATGTCAGAATACTCTTTCCGGTTACCGAATTTAAAATATCCGTATGCAAGTCCTAATACATAAGGATTCTCAATCCCCGTAGGAATTCTTACATCCGATACAGGCTTAATACTGGTTAAAACAGCATACCTGGCAACCTGCTTTCTGCCACTAATATCATAAATCTTCACCCCTACGACCTGATCTGCAGCCTCGTCCACCGGCTTCATCACACCGTTTTCCTGAATTGCAAGGCCAACAACATTTACCATGGTAATCTTTCCATCAGGTTCCAACAGAAAAAGAGCATCTCCGTTTTTCACAGTTCCCTGTACCGTACCTACTGTAACAATCCCATCATTATGCTGCGATTCAAAAGTCTCCTCCACCAGCATTACCAGCCTTCTGTCTTCCTCATTGGTATATTTTCTGGCAGCGGGTTCTTTCTTTTGTTCTATACCTGTTTCCTGTTGTACATCAACAACAGCTTCTTCCTGATCCTTATTCTTTTTTTTAAAAAACTGAAACAGTCCCATATTATTTTCCTTTCAAAACAAAACTGATTACCGAATCATTATAATGGAATCTTCCTGCGATGTCCACCCATTATATTCTCAATGTTCTATTTTCTTTTATACGCATCCAGTATTCTACTGTGGGAAGTTTGAATGATTGATTTGATCGGTCAATTCATTAATCATAAGTTCTGCCTGCTCACAATCCAAATTGGTTACAAATGCCCCCAGTTTCTCAATATTTTCCTGCATCTTTGGCGGATAGGAAAAATCGCGCAACTTCTCCATGATTCCATCCGTCACATCAATATCAAGTTCTTCCATGGCATTCTTCAAGGTATCCAGAAAGTCCAGTATCATGGGAAAATCCTCTGCAGTCAGCGGTTTCGTATGACGGTCATCTTCCGAAACTTGGATACACACCTTCAGCTTTTCCTTGTAACTTCTCCACTCTTCCAAAAAAATATCATGTAATGCATCCAGAACCATAAAGTTCCCATTGCCGGCAGCATTTTCAAGCAGTTTAGCCATTCCTCCCAGCATAATGGCTCCGATCAGATTGGCAGAACTTTTCATGGCATGTACTTTTATTCGGTACTGCGTCAGCATATCCGGATCACTTTTACTCTTCAGATAATAGTCTTCCAAAGTATCTGCTTCAATCTCCAGCGTTTTATAAAAATCTTCTACCGTATTCATCAGTAACTCTTTGTCCGGCAAATGCATGGCTCCATAGCTCCAGTCAATTCCATCAACCATTGGGAGGTCTGTATCCTGCAAAAGAGAAACTCTACCGGATAATTCAGGCTGCACAGCCACTTCCTTTTCTGCTTCTTTCCCTATATCAAACTGCAGAAGATCACGGGGAAGGAGTTTTAAAATCATCTGTTCCAATTTTTCAGGATTGATCGGCTTTGGAAGAAATGCATCAAATCCCTCTGAAAGATACATCTCTTTCGCCCCTATAATGGCATTGGCAGTCAATGCAACCACCGGGCTGCCTTCACAAAGATTTGTCTTCATTTCCTTCATTCTGTGAAGAGTTTCTATTCCATCCATTCCCGGCATCATATGATCAAGGAAAATCAGATCATAATGCTTTTTGCCAACCATCTCAAGACAGGCCTTTCCACTTTCTGCAACATCCACCTTAATCCGGACAGGTTTAAGGAGACTTACAAGTACCTTGAGGTTCATCAGATTATCGTCGACCAGCAAAATATGTGCCCTGGGCGCTGTAAAGGCAGGTGTATAACTATATTCTGTAGATTGCTCCCTGATTCGTGCTTCCAGATTTCCAATAGGAGTAGAATCCACAATCTGCTGCTCCAGTGTAAAATAAAAACGTGAACCCTTTCCATAGGTGCTTTCCACCAAAAGCCTGCTTCCCATCAGCAGAAGAAGCTGTGTGGTAATATTGATTCCCAGTCCGGTTCCTTCAATGTTACGATTCCGTTTTTCTTCTATTCGTTCAAATTCTTCAAAAAGTTTGGAAATATCCTCTTCCCGGATACCAATGCCCGTATCCTCTACGGAAAATTCAAGAATTTCCTTCCGCCCTTCAGTCCTTCCGGAAACATGCAGAGCCACGGTTCCCTGGTGGGTATATTTCACTGCATTATTTAGGAGATTCACAAGAATCTGCCGGATACGGACATCATCACCGAGCAGCTTGGAGGGAATACTCTCATCCACAAGAATCTTTAACTCCAGATTTTTCGCCTGTGCTTTTGTTTTGATCATATTGGAAATATCATGGATCATACTGCTGAAATCATATTCCACCATTATGATTTCCAACTTCCCTGATTCAATCTTGGAAAAATCAAGAATATCATTAATAATTGCCAGAAGATTCTGACCGGCATTCTGGATATCCAAAGCATATTCCTTGATCTTCATATCCTGTGTTTCCCGCAGAATCATGGTATCCATTCCCAGAACCGCATTTATGGGGGTC
Source organism: Lachnospiraceae bacterium (assembly GCA_051879415.1). GTDB lineage: Bacteria > Bacillota > Clostridia > Lachnospirales > Lachnospiraceae > NK4A136. Next base: position 6,373 of record JBJELZ010000002.1, on the reverse strand, counting down.
CGGATTTCATGGGACATATGGGCAAGAAATTTATCCTTTGCTGCGTTGGCTGCGATTGCATCCTGTCTGGCTTCTTCCGCCAGTTCCTTTGCCTTCTTTAACTGCTCTGTTTCCTTTTCCATATATTCCATTTCATGCTTTAATAGCCTTGCATTTTCCTCTACCTTACCCGCATACCCCTTGATCATCTGGCTGAAATGGCGGTAAAGCATGATAATACTGAAACATGTGGTTCCAAGGCGGCTGAATTTTCCCATATCGCCTACACCAACCACATACATCCTCACAATATCCATGGTTCCGCCGATTCCCATAAAAAACAGCGCCACCATTTCAAGAAGATTCCACTTATCCGTTCTCTCTTTCTCCTCCTTCAAGGCATCCAGATAAGACTTTGCAACTACAAGAATGCTCAATGCGATCAATGCATGGGAGAAAACGACCATATTCATAAAATCAACAACGTTGGTTAGCTGTAATATAAACTGCATTATAATATTAATACAGACCAGTCCCAGCAATATCCTCCAGCGCAGTTTATAAACACCCAGCTTGCCATTTGCATAATACAGCCCTACAAAGAAAGGAATCATCATCAGACATAAGAATACCAGGACAGAATAAAACGTCTGATTTCCATAGAAAATATGCAGCACTTTAGTTTCCACAAAATAATATAATGAGGCTACAATACAATAACCGCACAGATACTGCATTCCTCCTCCATCCTGCCTGGATGCCAGACGGATAAGAAATAATAGAAAGAACACAAGACCGCAGATCAGGATAATCAGATTACAGCCGATTTCAAAAATATTATCCTTCAACAGCTTTAATATAAGCACATCCCGTTCCCCAACGGTTATGCTGCTGATTCTTGCAGCATAATCATGATAAGGAGAGGTCATTTCAATCCTTATGTTTCCTGTCTCCAGATTGTAAGGAATATCAATAAAATTGTAAATGCTGCCCGGCGTATGCCCGAAATATCTCTTATCATCCACGCCAAACTGATAGACAAGCTGATCATCGATCCATACCTTAAGGGTTTTATCTGCAGAAAGAAATGCCATCGTCATTCCAAAATATTCTTCCGGAATGGTATTTTCCAGCACCACAGTTTCTTCCGGCAGACTTTCCCCCATATAAGGAATATCCATCAGATCTACGCTTCTTCCATCCGGCCATGTCATGCTCCATCCCTCGTCAAACGCAAAAGCTTCTCCTTTGGAAAGCGTCATATCATCCACCTGGAAGGAAACTGCCACAAAAACCAGCAAAACAAGATCAATCAGTAAAATTAGCCTTAACATTTTTTGATAGAATTTCATAAAAATAACCATGCCTTTCTTACAATCTGCAAACTTTGGGTCACAGGCAAACTATCCACCTATTCCTTCATCTGTCACAGAATATACCATGCATTATTACTTCTGTTTTTCGCTACATACAAAGCCTTGTCTGCATTACAGTACAGTTTTTCAAATTCTCTGTCTTCAGGCTCTAATATTCTGGCAATGCCAAAAGATACGCTGACAAGATCTGCATATTTTCCACTTTCTGTCTGCCTTTTAAAATCGTCTATGATTTTTTCTGCCAGAGTCTCCAATTCATTGACATCAATTGCTTCCTTGTAAAAGAGGCAGAATTCATCACCACCAATTCTGCATACCAGGATATCTTCTTTCTGTTCTCTGAGGACCTTTCCAAAAATGGAAAGAATCTGGTCACCTGCCTGATGTCCGAAACGATCATTGATCTGCCTGAACTGATTCAGATCCATCATAAACAGGCTTCCTCCGCCTCCCTGCTTCAGATAGTTCTCTACCAGCTCCATAAAATAGCTTCTGTTATATATTCCGGTCAGAGAATCTTTATGGGCAAGATCACTGATCTGCATCACCAGATTATGATGTTCTGTAATATCAAACATCCAGAGCATTTTCCCCTGTTCATATCCACCTTCTTTTAGTGGTTCCACCCGCATTTCATACATTCTGCCGTTCATTTCTAAGGTCTTTTTTCTTCCTTCAAAAATGTCCTGAAGCATTTCATTTTTATATGCACTCTGCTTCAAGGCAATCTGATCAAACATTTCCTGCATTCTATAATTAAAATAGGTAATGACATGATTGTTATTGATAACCATAATGCCTTCCTGTCCATGATTCAGGGCATTTTCTCCGGCCAAGGCAATGGAATCAAAATATCCATATCTGATCAGGGCAAGACATACCAGAATGACCACACACATGATTCCAAAACCCGGAACCTCATAACCGCCTGTAATTCCCGTCGCCCTGATCATATTGGGAATCCATGGACAAATAATTGCAATCATTGCACAAAGAATCCTCTTTCTTTCCACTCCGCTGGATTTACAGATACCCAGAACACAGATAATAAAGCAGCTTGCACAGACCAGCACAACATAGGCAACAAACAGGTTAAATCCCCATCCATATTCCAGAACCAGACGTGGAAAAGGTCCCTCCCTGCTGATATCAATCGCAGTGTAAAAGAAATGATTTTCCCTGGTAGTAAGAAGCATCCACATAAAGATAAGCCCACACAAGCATTCCAGTGCATAGATAAAAGCCGGAATTTCCCTATGGCACATTTCTGCCACAAACATGGTAAACCCTATAACCAGAAGACATTCCCCAAAATACTGCACCAGGGTTGCCGCATAGAATCCACCTACATTACCCGAAATAATCTCCACCGTGAAACCAAAGGTATAGATGCAACCGGAGACAACCAGCAGAAGGGTACCGACCTGCCCCTTAGATGGTTTTGCCCGCAGAACAATCCACAAAATAAACAGACAAACCAACAGTGTGAACACGTGAAGTGCTACATAGATCTCATATATGGTAACCCCTTTGCAGACTGCTTTTATGGCTGCCAGTATCAGAAAATGAGCCGGATAAAACAGATAGAAGAAATATTTTCCAATAATATCTTTACCTTTTTCGCCATTATAATGTTTCAGCAGAAGAAGCGGCAGCATAAATCCAAGAAGGTAGAGCTTATCGTACCAGGGCCAGTCATAGTGGCTAAAATGCCATATATGGTTCAGTTCCATTGCTACAATCAGAAATACTTCCAGTGCAACTGTAAGGCCAATGATCCATGCAGCCTGCTTTTTAAATCCTTTTGCATAATAAAATGCCAGGATATAAAGCATCGGCATAATGACCCAGCCACCGATGGCAATAGATACGCCAAACAGACCGGCACTTAAAATAACCTTCTGCCAGATCTTAAAACGTCTGTTTTCCAAAACGGCCAGCAGAAGCAGTCCTAACAAGAGATCAAATATGATATTCTGCCGGTAATCATATAACTCATGAAAAAACAGGTAAAATGGCAGCATGGCAATGACACTGAACAGTGCCATCCGCTGAATATACCCCTTCAAGCTGGAGGTATGACGGAATCCTTCTGCTACAAAAAAGCACATGATAGGTACGGTTAGCCGCCCAATCACGTGCATAATCTGTCCCAAAGGACTCATAAAATCAACAAATCCCCATGCCACATGATCACATACCATTGCACATATGGCAATAAACTTCAACTGCGTACGATTCAATCCCCTCATCTTACGTCTCACTTTCCCTTTTTCATTTCAGACATTCTAAACACACAATCCGGGACTGCATGTCCGGTTCCGTCCTACAGTACACTAATCGTATCATACACCGTCCGAATGCGCAAATATTATTGCCCAAAGCACTGCAATGACAAGTGCGGGAAGCATATTTGCTACCTTTACCTTCTTTTCCCTGATCAGATTAAGACCGACACAGAAAATCAGAACCGAACCCACTAACGACATATAAGAAAGGGCAGTTTCCGTAAAAATCGGCTCCAGCAAAAACGCCAATGCCGTAATACTTCCCTGAAGAATTGCTACCGGAACTGCCGAAAAAACAACTCCCTTTCCCTTTGATGCCGCCATCATCATTATAATCAGCAGATCTAAAACTGCTTTTGCCATCAGTATGGAATGATCTCCCAGTAGACTATCCTGAATAGAGCCAACTACCGCCATGGCACCAATACAAATCGTCAGGGAAGCGGTTACAAACGCTTCTACAAATCCGTCATCCCCTTCACTTTTCGTTATTCTCTTCAGCCAGTTTCCAAAACGCTCTAAGGCTCCCTCCAGATCCAGCAATTCTCCAACCAATGTTCCAAGTGCCATACTGCCAATCAACATCATTGTCTTACTGCTGCTAAGTGTTCCATCCTGAATGACCAGCATTTGCTCCATTGCGCCTGCAATTCCGATAAAAAGCACACATACACCGATTGCATTGATCATACTATCCTGAAACCGTTTTTGTAACCGTTTCCCCAATAATAAACCAAGCAGGCCGCCCAGAATTACCGCAGCTACATTGATTACTGTTCCAAATCCCGGCATATTACACTTCTCCTTCAACATATAAGGATACAAACTCCTGGCGGTTTACATCTACCAGTCCTCTTGTTGTAAGCTTAAGATTGGGAATTACCGCAAGACTGACAAATGACATTGTCATAAGCAGTGCGGAATCCTTGGGAACGCCCAGACTACCGAGTACCTCACGAAGTTCTTCATTCTGCCCGGCAATCTCCTCTGCGCCCAATTCTGACATCAAACCTGCAACCGGCAGTGGAAGACTCGCGAGAATCTGTCCATCACATGCAATTGCAATACCACCTCCCATATCCATGATATGGTTGGCTACACATGCCATATCTTCTTCATTTGCACCAAGCACCACCAGATTATGGGAATCATGTGATACGGAGGAAGCAACAGCCCCTTTTTTCAAACCACAGCCTGTAATAAATCCCAGTCCTTTGTGACCGGTATGCTTATGACGTTCAATTACGGAAAGCTTCAAAATATCCCGGTCTGTATCTATTCCGTTATTCTTCCTCCAGTCAATTGTTGTAATCCATTCCTCCGTCAAAAGCTGCCCTAAGATGCGTCGGATCACGCGGCAGTTCCCGGTTCGCTCTTCCAGAAGAAAATCCTCTGCTGTCAAATGCTCTGCATGAAATGTATTCTTTACCTTGTTCAAAAGCTGCTCCTTAACAACAGGTTTTGCAAATTCCTGTATCTTCCCCTGAGCAACAACTTTTTTTCCGTTGCAATACACAGCAGATACAAGGACCTTCTTAAGGTCATCCAAGACTACCAGATCTGCACGGTATCCCGGTGCTACCGCCCCCACATTCTTAAGTCCAAAGCACTGTGCTGCCTGAAGCGTTGCCATACGGATTCCCGTAAGCACAGATTTACCTTTTTCAGCCGCCCGTCGTATGATATAGTCAATATGTCCATCCTGAAGCAGATCTGCCGGATGCTTATCATCTGTTACCAACAAACATCTTCTGGACCATGGTTCCTCAAAAAGATCCAGCATGGCATCAAGATTTCTTGCAGCTGTTCCCTGACGAATCATCAGCCACTGTCCTTTTCTGATTCTTTCCGTTGCTTCTTTATAAGAAGAACACTCATGATCGCTCTGGATACCCTCTGCAATGTAACAATCAAGATCTTTTCCTGTAAGCAGCGGTGCATGTCCATCAATTGCCTTTCCTCTTTTTCTGGCATCTTCCAGCTTTTTCAGCACTTCAGGAGCTCCTGCAATTACTCCCGGATAATTCATCATCTCTGCCAGTCCGAGAACTCTTGGAAGCTGATACATAGGCTCTAAATCTTCTGCTGACAAAACAGCACCTGATTCATCCAATGCAGTTGCCGGAACGCAGGAAGACAACATAATATATACATTCATCGGAAGCCCTTCGCTGGCTTCCAGCATATACCGGATTCCATCCAGTCCACATACATTTGCAATTTCATGAGGATCTGCCACAATAGCTGTTGTTCCATGCAAAAGTGCTACCTTAGCCAGTTCCTCCGGTGTCATCATCGTACTTTCAATATGTATATGCCCATCCATAAACCCGGGGCAGATATATTTCCCACTGACATCCTCTATCAGATCCGCATCGGTATCCTGATAGTCTCCAACCCCGATAATTCTATTGTCTTCCAATAAAACATCTGCCTTTTCCAGCTGATCTGTAAAAACATTTACAACCATGCCATTTTTTAATAATGTTTTCATCCTGATCTCCTTTTTCAAATAAAAATAAATATAAAAAAATCCATTCCAGTCTTAGCTGAAACAGATTTCAGATAAAATGCGGGTAGCCGGACTTGAACCGGCACGGTATTGCTACCAAAGGATTTTAAGTCCTTCGCGTCTGCCTATTCCGCCATACCCGCAGACACAATTTACACCTATAAAGTGGGGCCTATAGGGCTCGAACCTATGACCCTCTGCTTGTAAGGCAGATGCTC
>JBJELZ010000001.1:0-23320 GCA_051879415.1 Lachnospiraceae bacterium | reverse complement strand
AGACCCACCTATGATGCACCGAAGTTCTGGCTGAATCCGGAGATTCATGATTTTTATCAGTTCACCAGAGATGATGTGAAAGTAGAAAATTATGTAACCGGACCACAGGTGGAAAATATACCGGTTGCCATTTAGGATCATAGAATTGTGATACGCAAAGTACAATTTAGAAAGGGAGATTATGTGAAATGAATCTTATTGTTGCTGTAGATGAAAACTGGGCGATTGGAAATAAGGGAAGTCTTCTTGTCAGTATTCCAAAGGATCACAAAATGTTCCGTGAAGAAACGACTGGAAAGGTAGTTGTACTGGGACGCAAGACTTTGGAAACATTTCCGCAGGGGCAGCCTTTAAAGAACCGGACCAATATTATTTTGTCAACAAATCCCGACTATCATGTAAAGGATGCCATTATTGCACATTCCATTGATGAATTGTTAGAACTGCTGAAAGAATATGATAGCAAGGATATATATATTATCGGAGGAGACAGTATCTATAAACAGATGATTCCCTTCTGTGATACGGCAATCGTAACAAAGATTTCCCATGTATATGAGGCAGATGCATATTTTCCTAATCTTGATCAGGATCCTGAATGGACATTGACAGCAGAGGGAGAGGAAGAAACGTATTTTGATCTGGAATATCAGTTTGTGAAATATAAAAGAAAGAAATAAATATTTAGAAATAGAAAAGGAGATCCGGGTGGAATCTCCTTTTTGCTTTCTTATGTAACGACCTGATTTCGTCCGTTGGTTTTTCCTTTGTAAAGCTTTTCATCAGCACGGTTGATAGTTGCCTCCACACCCAGACGGTCATTAAATTCTTCCATACCATAGGTCATAGAGACATGGAAATTATATTCCTTAAATTTCATTGGCCGATCCTGAATGATTACCCTGAGTTCATTTAGGTATTTGGCGGCTTTCTCAATATTCATATTTTCAAATACAAACAGGAATTCCTCACCACCCCAGCGTGCTACCAGCCCTTTCCCTCGCATAAACATGGTAAACTGATTAGCGATGGTGGAAAGTACATAATCACCGGTATCGTGACCATAGGTGTCATTAACCTTCTTGAAGAAATCCACGTCACCGATTGCAATGGTAAAGACCTTGCCGGTACGATTGTATTCATGTACCAGCTCCCGCAACTGCTCATTGATATGACGTCGGTTGGAAAGTCCTGTTAAAGTATCAAGATTAGCCATTCGCTCCAGATTATCATTGATTTTTCGAAGCTTTTCTTCTGCTTCATTAAATTTATTACAGAAGCAGTATGCAACCGTACCAATGCTGCCGGAAAAGACAAGCATATTCAGGGACTGAATAAAAATACGGAAGAAACCTTCCGGAACACGGGCATAGGTCCATGCTTCGCAAAACTGGGTAATACACATCATATAAGCACAAATAAATACCGTATAAAGACGTTTTAAAATCATGTTTTTGGATTTGTTGAAATATACCAGAAGAACATTCAGAAAAATGGGAATATGGTAATCCATGTCAAAGCCAACATATAATGCAAGGATAGTAGAACATACTAACAAGACAATATTCAGGATTACAAGACCTAAAAAAGTATGGTTCTCATAGGTGCATATAAAAGCACCGGCAAGAATGCCGATTGCAAAAATAAGGAAGAGACTCAGATAATAATGTTGTAAAAAGGCAATTGTGATGCCGGTGACAAAATAATAGGCGGCAAAAATACAACATGTGATACGTATCAATACCGCAAGTTCCTTGGTTTCATTTTTGTCTTTAACGTCAGTTTTTAAAAAATTGATGAAAGCTTCTATTTTATCCTGTATCATGGGAAACCTTTCCTAATATGTATTGCCTGCTTCGCAGTCGCTTGTTTTTACTTTGCGTTCATTATATCATAACATTTTTAAAAATGCTACCGTGACATAAAAAATGATGTACATTTGCCATGAGATTCTTGACAGGTACAAATACGGGTTGTAAGATAGAAAACGGTACTGGACAACCGCAATCAGAAAGTTGTCTGATAGATAAAATTTTCTGAAAGGAGTAGGAATATATTATGGAAAAAAAGAATATTGACTGGGCAAATCTTGGATTTGGATATGTGCAGGCTGATCAGCGTTACGTTTCAAATTATAAGAATGGAGCATGGGATGAGGGGACTCTGACAACAGATGCCAATGTTGTTCTGAATGAGTGTGCCGGTGTCTTACAGTATGCCCAGACCTGTTTTGAGGGCTTGAAGGCATATACAACAGAGGATGGCAGGATTGTCACTTTCCGTCCGGATCTGAATGCGCAAAGAATGTATGATACAGCACAGAGACTGGAAATGCCGCCTTTTCCGGTAGAACGTTTTGTTGATGCGGTAAAGAAAGTAGTAAAGGCCAATGAAGCATATGTTCCGCCTTTTGGTTCCGGAGCAACGTTATACATAAGACCATATATGTTTGGAAGCAATCCTGTAATCGGTGTTAAGCCGGCAGAGGAATATCAGTTTAGAATCTTTGTTACACCGGTAGGACCTTATTTTAAGGGTGGTGCAAAGCCGCTTACTCTCTGTGTCAGCGATTTTGATCGTGCAGCTCCTAACGGAACAGGACATATTAAGGCTGGTCTGAACTATGCAATGAGCCTTCATGCAATTGTAACAGCACATAAGAACGGATTTGATGAAAATATGTATCTGGATGCTGCGACTCGTACAAAAGTGGAAGAGACAGGTGGCGCCAATTTCTTGTTTGTAACAAAGGATAATAAAGTTGTTACACCGAAGTCTAACAGCATTCTTCCTTCTATTACAAGACGTTCCCTGATGATTGTTGCTAAGGAATATCTTGGACTGGAAGCAGAAGAAAGAGAGATTGAATTTGAAGAGATAAAGGATTTTGCTGAATGTGGTCTGTGTGGAACAGCAGCAGTAATCTCACCGGTTGGAAAGATTGTTGACCATGGCAAAGAGATCTGTTTCCCGAGCGGAATGGAGAAGATGGGACCGGTTACGCAGAAGCTGTATGAAACACTGACAGGTATACAGATGGGTAAAATCAAAGCTCCGGACGGATGGATCTGCGAGATTGACTAATTTATAAACTTATATGATACCCCACGGTGGATTCTTTTGGCGGGATAAAATAATATGTTCCAAAAACAACATAAATGTAATCGTTTTTGGAACATATTATTTTACCCGTGTAATGTAAGAAACGTGTAGGAAGTGAAACTGGTAAAATATGAATCTTGTAAGATATCAAACTTAAGAGAGAGGGAATAAGAAGAGCCCTATGAAAGATATCGTTAAACATAATGCTATAATAAAATAACGTCGCGAAACAGAAATTTACCACTTATAACAGATATTTTGCTGATATAAGTGGTTTATTAATTGTTTGTTGGTAAACATAAAATGGAAAATACCACCTATGATTTCACTTTTGCTGATTTAAGTGGTATTTATTGTTGGTTACAAGTATTTATATGATAAATTTTACCACTTAAAAATGAAGAAATGTTAATTTAAGTGGTTTTTCACCGCATGCATATTGCTTATAAGAGCGATTTTTACCACTTAAAATCACCATATTGTAAATATAAGTGGTATTTTTATTTCAGGGAATTCTTGTAAAGAAAGAACCATAAAGCTTTTTGTGACAACATTACAGAAGAAAATAGCCCCGAAAAGAAATAATACCGAAAAAGACTATCCCGGAAAGGAACTATCACCGAAAAGAACCCTCACCAATAGAAAATAACATCCGCCCAAAACGATTACATTTATGTTGTTTTGAGCGGATGTTATTTTCGTATTCGCAGTGTTATATTCGCATTCCCTTACGCTTTTTTGCTTGCCGCAGAGATTGCCGCACGTTTGCGCAGAATAGGATCCAGAATCTTCTTGCGGATCCGCAGGTGGGTTGGTGTAACTTCCAAAAGCTCATCTGTGCCGATAAATTCCAGTGCCTGTTCCAGGCTCATGATCTTAGGCGGTGTCAGCTTCAGGGCATCATCGGACCCGGAAGCACGCGTATTGGTCAGCTGTTTTTTCTTGCAGACATTCAGCTCAATATCTTCCTGCTTGGGATTTTCTCCGATGACCATGCCGGCATAAACACGTTCCCCTGCACCGATGAAAAGCGTGCCTCTTTCCTGGGCATTGAACAATCCGTAGGTAACAGATTCGCCGGACTCAAATGCAATCAGGGAGCCCTGCTTTCGGTAAGATATTTCACCTTTGAAAGGTGCATAGCCGTTAAATACAGTATTTAAAATGCCATTTCCCTTGGTATCGGTCATGAATTCACCACGATATCCGATCAGACCACGGGAGGGGATGATAAACTCCAGTCTGGTATAACCACCGTTGGCAGTTCCCATATTCTGCAGTTCTCCTTTTCGCTGGCTCAATTTTTCGATGACGCTTCCGGCAAATTCTTCCGGAACATCTATATAGGCAAGTTCCATCGGCTCCAATTTGTTGCCGTTATCATCGGTATGGTATAAAACTTCTGCCTTGCTGACTGCAAATTCATATCCTTCACGACGCATATTTTCTATCAGGACGGAAAGATGCAGTTCACCACGTCCGGAGACCTTGAAGCTTTCTGTGGTATCTGTTTCTTCAACACGGAGGCTGACATCTGTATTCAGTTCCCGGAACAATCTGTCGCGGAGATGACGGCTGGTTACATATTTGCCTTCCTGACCGGCAAACGGAGAGTCATTGACAATAAAATTCATAGCAATGGTTGGCTCTGAAATCTTCTGGAAGGGAATGGGAACCGGATTGTCCGGAGAGCAAAGAGTATCACCGATGTGAATATCAGCTATACCGGAAATTGCAACAATAGACCCGATTTCTGCCTTATCAACAGGAACCTTGTCCAGACCATCGAATTCATAAAGACGGCTTACTTTTACCTTTTTTGATTTCTCCGGATCATGGGCATTGACAATGACCACATCCTGATTTACACTGATAGTTCCATTATCAACTTTTCCGATTCCGATTCTGCCGACATATTCATTATAGTCAATTGTACTGATCAGAATCTGGGTTCCGTCATCAGGATCTCCCTCCGGTGCAGGAATATAGTCGAGAATAGTTTCAAACAACGGCACCATATCCTTGCCAGGATTTTTCGGATCCAGGGTGGCAGTTCCTTCTTTGGCAGAAGCAAAGATAAAAGGACAGTCAAGCTGGTCATCACTTGCATCCAGCTCGATAAACAATTCAAGAACTTCATCAATGACTTCTTCCGGACGGGCTTCCGGACGATCAATTTTATTGATACAGACAATGACGGGAAGTTTTAATTCAAGTGCTTTACGCAGTACAAATTTGGTCTGCGGCATAGAGCCTTCAAAAGCATCAACAACAAGGATAACACCATTCACCATTTTTAATACACGTTCAACTTCACCACCAAAGTCGGCGTGACCCGGAGTGTCAATAATATTGATTTTTGTATTTTTATAAGTTACGGCTGTATTCTTGGAGAGAATGGTAATACCGCGTTCCCGTTCAATGTCATTGGAGTCCATGACACGTTCGGCAACCTCCTGATTCTCACGGAATACACCGCTTTGTTTTAAAAGCTCATCGACCAGTGTGGTCTTGCCATGGTCAACATGAGCAATAATGGCAACATTGCGGACATCTTCTCTTTTTTGCAGCATAAAATAATACCAAGCCTTTCCTTAATTATAATTATGGAGTCCATACTCAAACTCATATAGTATAACACCGGAAAAGATTGCTTGCAAGTAGTGCATTTTTATGGATTTTCCGACAAAAAAGGATAGAGTTGTTTGTCGGAAAATGTCGAAAAAGAGAGAAAATGAAAATTACAATGCATTTTCTGCGAGGACTGAGACTTTAAAACATGGTAAATCTTGTTATATCATTGGGATATCAAGGAATATACATGGAAGGACAGGAGAAGGAAAGGAACCTATTGAACTCGGACTATCCATAAGAAGAAGGGAGAAATTTTATGACAGAAAAGGTAATTGAAAACAACCAGGTAACTTTAATGGGAGAAATCGTAAGTGACTTTACTTACAGCCATGAAATTTATGGAGAAGGATTTTATATGGTTGATCTGCAGGTCTATCGTTTAAGTGATTCCGTTGATATTATCCCGTTGATGATATCAGAACGCCTGCTGGATACAACACAGAATTATGTGGGATGTAAGGTGGCTGTATTCGGGCAGTTTAGATCTTATAACCGTCACGAGGAGAGAAAGAATAAGCTGGTATTGTCGGTATTTGCAAGAGAGATCGAGTTTGTTGATGAACTTGGAGAAAACAGCCGGACGAACCAGATCTTTTTAGACGGATATATCTGTAAAGAGCCGGTTTATCGTAAGACACCTCTTGGCAGAGAAATTGCTGATGTGCTTTTGGCAGTCAACCGTCCATACGGAAAATCCGATTACATCCCCTGTATCTGCTGGGGACGGAATGCAAGATATGCATCTTCCTTTGAGGTGGGAAGCCGTTGTGCCGTATGGGGAAGAATCCAGAGCAGGGAATATATGAAAAAAATCTCTGAAGAGGAGACAGAGCGTAGGATTGCATATGAAGTATCGGTAAGCAAACTGGAACTGATATAGGTTCATGGTGATCTGATATTTGACAGAAAAGGAAGGAGACCTTATAGTATTATTTAGTAGTAAAAATTTATTTTAGGAAGTTACCCAATGAAAAGAGCGCTTGTGAGAAGGAAAGGAACCTATTGAACTCGGACTATCCATAAGAAGAAGGGAGAAATTTTATGACAGAAAAGGTAATTGAAAACAACCAGGTAACTTTAATGGGAGAAATCGTAAGTGACTTTACTTACAGCCATGAAATTTATGGAGAAGGATTTTATATGGTTGATCTGCAGGTCTATCGTTTAAGTGATTCCGTTGATATTATCCCGTTGATGATATCAGAACGCCTGCTGGATACAACACAGAATTATGTGGGATGTAAGGTGGCTGTATTCGGGCAGTTTAGATCTTATAACCGTCACGAGGAGAGAAAGAATAAGCTGGTATTGTCGGTATTTGCAAGAGAGATCGAGTTTGTTGATGAACTTGGAGAAAACAGCCGGACGAACCAGATCTTTTTAGACGGATATATCTGTAAAGAGCCGGTTTATCGTAAGACACCTCTTGGCAGAGAAATTGCTGATGTGCTTTTGGCAGTCAACCGTCCATACGGAAAATCCGATTACATCCCCTGTATCTGCTGGGGACGGAATGCAAGATATGCATCTTCCTTTGAGGTGGGAAGCCGTTGTGCCGTATGGGGAAGAATCCAGAGCAGGGAATATATGAAAAAAATCTCTGAAGAGGAGACAGAGCGTAGGATTGCATATGAAGTATCGGTAAGCAAACTGGAACTGATATAGGTTCATGGTGATCTGATATTTGACAGAAAAGGAAGGAGACCTTATAGTATTATTTAGTAGTAAAAATTTATTTTAGGAAGTTACCCAATGAAAAGAGCGCTTGTGATTGGTGCGGGACCTGCCGGTCTTACCGCAGCCTATGAATTGCTGACAAAGTCCAATGAAATAGAAGTTATTGTATTGGAAGAAAGTAATTGTTTTGGCGGAATATCAAAAACAGTTGAATATCAGGGAAATCGTATGGATATGGGCGGGCACCGTTTTTTTTCCAAAATTCCGGAGGTTAATGACTGGTGGCGGCGTATGCTTCCGATGCAGGGGGCACCTGCTAAGGATGATAAGCTTCTGGATAGAGAAGTCAGTCTGGAAAAAGAAGGTGCTGATCCGGAACATAGTGACCGCGTCATGCTGAAAAGACATAGGGTTTCCCGTATTTTTTTTAATGATAAATTTTACGACTATCCTGTTTCCTTGAAAATGGAAACCATAAAAAACATGGGATTTTTCACGACGATGCAGGTGGGATTTTCCTATCTGAAATCTCTGCTTTTTAAAAAGAAAGAAGACAACCTTGAGAATTTTTATATCAATCGTTTTGGACGTAAACTTTATTCTATGTTTTTTGAATACTATACGGAAAATCTCTGGGGAAGACATCCCAGTCAGATTGATGCATCCTGGGGAGAGCAACGTGTCAAGGGACTGTCTGTTATGGCTGTGCTGAAGGATATTTTCGGCAAATTATTTCATCAAAAAAACCGGAAGGTGGAAACTTCCCTGATTGAGCAGTTCTCTTATCCTAAGCTGGGACCGGGACAGTTATGGGAGATAACGGCGGAGGAGGTCATCCGGCTGGGTGGTAAGATCCATAAAAATGCAAAGGTAATCAGACTGCACAAGGACGAAGAAAACAACATTACAGATATTACATATTGTATGGATGGAAAAGAGTATACGATTACAGGTGATTATATTATTTCCTCTATGCCGATCAAGGATCTTGTTGCAGGAATGAATGATGTGGATGCAGAGGCTGCACGTATTGCGGCAGGACTGCCATATCGCGATTATATGACGTTGGGCGTACTGGTAAGGAAACTGAAATTAAAAAACACTACAAAAATAAAAACGGTCGGGGATATTGTGCCGGACTGCTGGGTATATGTCCAGGACAGACGTGTAAAAATGGGAAGATTTCAGATTTACAATAACTGGTCGCCCTATATGGTAAAGGATCTGGAGCATACAGTGTGGCTGGGACTGGAATATTTCGTCAATGAGGGAGATGAATTTTGGAAAATGTCGGAGGAAGAATTTTCCCAAATGGCAGTTGCAGAGATGATTCAGATTGGCCTGATTGACAGTGCGAAGGAAGTGCTTGATACCCATCTTGAAAGGGTTAAAAAGGCATATCCGGCATATTTTGATACTTATGCAGAGATGGATAAACTGACTGCTTATCTTGATACCATTGATAATCTTTATTGTGTAGGAAGAAATGGTCAGCATCGTTATAACAATATTGACCACTCCATGTGCACCTCTTTTGAGGCAGTAAAAAATATTCTTTCCGGGCGAAAAGACAAATCCAATCTTTGGAATGTCAATACGGAAAAAGAATACCATGAAGAAACCAGTGCATAATTTTCACTGTGTCATTGACATATAATTTAGAGAGTGTTATATTGAAGAAAGTAACAGATAGAGGTTGCGTTTTTCAAAAGTACTGCATAGGATGTTACAGGAGCAGATGAGGATGCAGGAAAGGGGAAGACGCCGAAAGAAGGAATGTCCTGAAGCATTGTTTCTTGGGGATACAGTTAATAGCTGTATAACTGTCATCTTAGTAAGATGGGGCGCTATCGGGTATGAGGAATCAGGCGTCGGCATCTTTTGTGCCGGCGTTTTTATATCTTATCTGGCGATAGACGCAAATTTTGCAGCCAAAAGGGCAGAAAGGAAATGAACATGGCAATTTTTACAGGCGCAGGCGTGGCTATTGTCACACCATTTAATGAAGACGGCTCAGTGAATTATGAGCAGTTTGGAAAAAACATTGAATTCCAGATTGAAAACGGAACAGATGCAATTATCGTGTGCGGAACAACAGGAGAAGCTTCTACGCTGACACATGAGGAACATCTTGAGGTGATCCGTTATTGTACTGAAAAGGTAAATAAGAGAATCCCGGTGATTGCAGGAACAGGCTCCAACTGTACGGAAACAGCAATTTATCTTTCTAAAGAAGCAGAAAAAATCGGTGTTGATGGGATTCTTGTAGTAACACCCTACTACAATAAGGCAACACAGAAAGGTTTAAAAGAGCATTTTACCATGGTTGCCAATGCTGTTTCTATTCCGATGATTCTGTATAATATCCCGGGAAGAACCGGCGGCGTCAATATTCTTCCGGAGACAGTAGTGTCTCTTTGCAGAGAGGTAAAGAATATTGTCGGTGTAAAGGATGCAACAGGTAATATTTCCCAGGTTGCGAAGCTGATGGCGATTGCAGGAGATGATGTTGATCTGTATTCCGGAAATGATGATCAGGTTGTACCGTTACTTTCCTTAGGCGGAAAGGGTGTTATCTCTGTATTGTCCAATGTTGCACCACAGCAGACACATGATATGTGCCGGAAATTCTTTGATGGTGATGTGGAAGGAAGCCGTAAGATTCAGTTGGATGCAATTGAACTGATTGCTGCATTGTTCTGTGAGGTCAATCCGATTCCGGTAAAGAAAGCCATGAATCTTCAGGGACAGAATGCAGGTGTACTGAGACGTCCATTGACAGAGATGGAACCTGAGAATGCAGCAAGACTTGAAAAAGCTATGAAAGAATTTGGCATTCTGTAAGGTCATAAACAAACGATTTGTGGGCAGTATGTGTACAGGCGCATACTGCCTGCCTTGTCATTAGGGAAAAATAACGAAGAGAGAAAGGTATGGTAAGTGAAATGACAAAAGTAATCATGCATGGATGTAACGGAAAAATGGGACAGGTTATTACAAATCTGCTTGCACAGGATCCGGAGGCTGAGATTGTAGCAGGAATAGATGTATCACAGCATATCAGTAACAGTTATCCTGTATTTTCCTCTTTGAAGGAATGTACCGTAGAAGCAGATGTAATTATTGATTTTGCATCAGCAAAAGCAGTGGATGAACTTCTGAATTTTTGTGAAGAAAAGCAGATGCCGGTTGTACTTTGTACGACGGGACTTTCTGAGGAACAGTTAAAAAGAGTAAGGGAAGCATCAACAAAAACAGCGGTATTAAAATCAGCCAATATGTCATTAGGAATCAATATGCTGTTGAAGCTTTTAAAAGAGGCAGCGTCTGTTCTTGCACCGGCAGGCTTTGATATTGAGATTGTGGAGAAGCATCATAACCAGAAAGTAGATGCACCTTCCGGTACAGCACTTGCACTTGCGGATTCCATTAATGATGAGCTCAATAATGAATATGAATATGTATTTGACAGAAGTCAGGTAAGACAGAAAAGGGATGCTAAGGAAATTGGCATTTCGGCAGTAAGAGGCGGAACGATTGTTGGTGACCATGATGTGATTTTTGCCGGAACAGATGAAGTAATTACATTTTCCCATACGGCATATTCCAAATCTATTTTTGCGAAAGGTGCTATTCAGGCCGCAAAGTTCCTTGCAGGTAAACCGGCAGGAATGTATGATATGAGTGATGTGATTGGATAGGATACGCAACAAGGAAGGAGCAGCCTGTATGGATGAAATGAAATTAAAGATTTTAAAGCAGCTTGCCAAGCAATATCCCAATATTGCTGCGGCATCGACAGAGATTATTAATCTGCAGTCAATTCTAAACCTCCCCAATGGGACAGAGCATTTTTTGACAGATATTCATGGAGAATATGAGCAGTTTAATCATGTTCTGAAGAATGGTTCGGGCTCTATCCGCCGCAAGATTGATGAGGAGTTTGGAAATACACTCAGAGAAAGTGATAAGAAGTCGCTGGCGACTTTGATTTATTATCCGGAGGAAAAGCTTGCACTGATTACACAGGAAGAAGAGAATATTAATGACTGGTATAAGATTACTTTACACCGGCTTGTCCAGATTACAAAGCGGGTTGCTTCCAAATATACAAGATCCAAGGTGCGTAAGGCTCTTCCGAAGGATTTTGCCTATATTATCGAAGAACTGATTACGGAAAAGGCAGAGGTGCATGATAAGGAGGCCTATTATAATGAGATTATCCATACGATCATCCGGATTGGAAGGGCACAGGAGTTTATCATTGCACTGGCCAATCTGATCCAGCGTCTTGTAGTGGACCATCTGCATATCGTTGGCGATATTTTTGACAGGGGACCGGGACCACATATTATTATGGATACCCTGATGAATTATCATTCGGTTGATGTCCAGTGGGGAAATCATGATATCTCGTGGATGGGTGCTGCCAGCGGAAGTACTGCATGTATTGCGACGGTGGTTCGTATTGCTGCAAGATACGGCAATCTTGATACTCTGGAAGAGGGGTATGGTATTAATCTTGTTCCTTTGGCAACCTTTGCACTTGAAACCTATAAGCATACAGACTGCAGTGTCTTTGCCATTCGTTATAACACGGATTATAATACCAAGGACCTCAGCCTTGATATGAAGATGCATAAGGCGATTACAATTATTCAGTTGAAACTGGAGGGACAGCTGATTATGCGCCATCCGGAATTTGAGATGGATGACAGGATGCTGTTAGATAAGATCAACTATGAGAAAAAGACGGTTATGGTTAATGGGGTGGAATATCAGATGAATGATACGGATTTCCCGACAGTGGATCCGGCAAATCCCTATGAACTGACACCGGAAGAGGCGGCTGTTGTGGAGCGTCTCCAACAGGCATTTTTACATAGCGAAAAGCTTCAACGCCATATCCGGTTCCTTTATGCGAAAGGAAGCTTGTATAAGGTTCATAATTCCAACCTGTTATATCATGGATGCATTCCCTTGGAAAAGGATGGAAGCTTTTCTGAAGTAAATATCTGTGGGAAAAATTATAAAGGCCGGGAATTGTATGATATTCTGGATGCCTATGCAAGAAAGGGATATTATGCGACCAATGATATGACAGAAAAGCACATGGGAGAGGATATCCTTTGGTATATCTGGGCAGGCCCCAAATCACCGGTATTCGGAAAAGATAAAATGGCAACCTTTGAGGCATATTTTATTGATGATCCGGAGGCAAGAAAGGAAGTCAAGAACAGTTATTATTCCCTGATGGAAAATGAAGATGTAGTAAACAGTATTCTGCGGGAATTTGGATTGGATGAGAGAAGCTCCCATATCATCAACGGACATGTCCCGGTTGAACTGAAGAAGGGGGACAGCCCGATTAAATGCCATGGCAAGCTGCTTGTAATTGATGGAGGATTTTCCAAAGCTTATCAGAGTAAGACCGGTATTGCAGGGTATACTCTGATTGCCAATTCCCATGGAATGTGGCTGGTGGCACATGAGCCGTTTGAAAGTAAGGATGCGGCAGTCAAAAAAGAATCCGATATTGTTTCGGACTCCATTCTGGTAGAAAATTATCCGACCAGACATCGAGTAGGGGATACGGATATCGGTAAGGAGTTAAAAGAAAGTATTTATTATCTGGAGGAACTGCTGGAGGCATTTCGTTCCGGCGTTATTACAGAAAAAGCATAGAGAAAGGTATTGCAGATATGTAAGTCGGCGCTGCCTTATCATGGGAAGCGCCGGGAGAAAGCAGCATTAACGTTTGCCGTTTCTGCTATTTGTTATTATTAGTATTGTTATTGTTATTGCCTGTAACTGCATCAGTAGCATCGTCAACGCCGTTGGCAATACCATCAGTTACATCATCAACTGCATTGGCTGCACCACCAACAACGTCATCCACAGCATTTCCTGCATCATCAAGGATGTCACCGCCGGTGTGCCCCGGATTGGCTGTATTATTTCCATTGTTGTTGCCATTAGTGTTGTTCATTGTATTGTCATTATTGGTATTGGCATCTTCCTGAGTCGTGTTGCCGGGAGTGTTGCCATTGTTGGCAGTATTATTACCATTGGTAGAATTGCCACATGCAGTGAGGCAGCATAACAATACAAATAAACAAGGCAGATAATATCTTTTTTTATCTTTCATGTTGAATGCTTGCTCCTTTCCAGGTCAGTTCAAATATTGTCGTATTTACAGTCTTGACCTTGTGTTTAGTATGAGCAGATTTATATTAAATATTCAAAAATAGAAAAAGGAGTTGCTCAATGGAATTCAGACCCTGTATTGATATTCATGACGGAAAAGTAAAACAGATTGTCGGTGGAAGCATCCATGGAGATGACAAGGTAAAAGAAAATTTTGTAGCAGAACAGGATGCTTCTTTTTTTGCGTCATTTTATGAAAAAAAAGGTTTAAAAGGCGGTCATGTAATTCTTTTAAATGGGAAAAATGATGCAAATTATGATAAAACAAAGGAACAGGCGTTAAATGCACTGGCAGCATATCCGGGTGGTCTTCAGGTTGGTGGCGGAATTACGGACCGGAATGCAGAGATATTCCTGGATGCAGGAGCCTCCCATGTGATTGTGACTTCTTTTGTATTCTGTAACGGCCTGATTGATTATGAGAGGCTGGAACAGATGGTGAGGACAGTCGGAAAGGAACGACTGGTGCTTGATTTAAGCTGCAGAAAAAAAGATGGCATATATTATATTGTGACAGACCGCTGGCAGAAATATACGGATACTGTGCTTGATCTTGAACTTTTAAACCGACTGGAAAGCAGCTGTGATGAATATCTGATACATGCAGTGGACGTGGAGGGAAAAGCATCCGGAATAGAAGAGGAAATAGCAGAGCTGCTTGGCAATTATCATAACAGACCGATTACATATGCCGGAGGCGTGCATAATTTTGAAGATTTGCAGAAGTTAAAGGAACTGGGAAATAATCATGTGAATGTAACGATTGGTAGTGCATTGGATCTGTTTGGCGGCAAAATGCAGTTTGATCAGGTATTAAATTTTTGCAGGTAGTTTTATCTCAGGTAATATAAATATTTGCTTTTGGGGTATGAAAAAAGGAACCGCATAATGGTTCCTTTTCTTTGTTGCTTTTAATCCGTTAAAACAATATTGCTAATTCCAAGACAAATTCCAGTTGATATGATCAATTACAAAATTTATATTAAGAAAGGGCACATCGAAAAACTGATTAAAATCTGTTTCATTAAGAAAATTATTTCTTAATTACGTTACTAGCCTGAGGTCCCTTAGCACCTTCAACTACGTCGAATTCTACTGCCTGACCTTCATTCAGAGTCTTGTAACCTTCTTCGTTCTGGATAGCGGAGAAATGTACGAATACATCCTTGCCATCAGCTGTTGAAAGAAAGCCATACCCTTTCTGTGCGTTAAACCACTTAACTGTACCTTCCATGTTAAGTACCTCCAAAAAAAATATAATATCCTGCAGGATAGCCCCACAGTAAATTAAATATACCACATGAAATCTAAAAAGTAAAGAAAAATCACTTGATAAATAAGGTATTTTATGATAGCGTTTTTAGTAGGTGATATCCAGAGAGGGTTACAAATGGCAAGTAAAAAAGAGAGACAGGAAAAAAAGAAAAATGCTCAGAAAGAGAAGCAGCTTCAGGAGCAGAAAAACCGGGTGGCTGCTGAACAGAATATAGATCAGACACAGACGCAGGAAGCGTGGGTTCGCCCCCCGCGCCGTGAAGAGATCGAATTTGAGGATGCTGGACAGCATTCCATGACATATTACAGGATTTATATCCTGCATAAAAATCATAAAGGGGAAATTCATCGGTTTGTATTCGGAAGATTGCAGCTAATGCTTTTTTCGGGTGCTTTTTTATTGATTCTTGCAATTACCTGTGGTGTGCTGGCGTTTAAGGAACACTACAGAAGCGGACAACTGGCCAATGCTCAGGCAATGATTTCATCTCTTCAGGGACAGCTGCTGACAGAACAGCAGCATTCGGGAGAATTATCTCTTCAGATTTCAGAATTAAACAGTAAGGTGGATATTATGAGTGAGTCTCTGACTGCTAAGACAGAGGCACTGTCAGTTTATCAGGAAGAGGAGCGTATACAGCATATGCCGACCTCTTATCCGCTGCGTGGAAATGCTTCTTATTATGTGCCGGAAGGAATGAATGAAGAAGAGGAACCGGACGAAGAGGAAGATACAGAAGAGGAACCGGAAACAGAAGATGTACCGGAAGAGCTGATGATACAGTTTGTAACAGGTACAGGAAGCAGCATGGTTGCAACTGCCTATGGAGAAATATCCAGTGTTGAGATATTAGAGGATGGCAGCTACCGGATTGTGATTGATCATGGAAATGGTTACCAGACGCTTTATTCCGGTGCCGGAACAATTCTGGTCAAAGAAGGGGATAGCGTGACAACAGGAACGATTCTGCTTGGGATTACCGAGGACAATACAGTATTATCTTACCAGATTATGCTGAATGGAGAATATATTGATCCATGGGAATGCATGGAGATTCATGGTTAAGAGAACCCGGGGTTATTGTTTCATACGCTCCAGAACCACCTGATAGGAATCGTTGCCATAGCTTAATGAACGATTGACACGGCTGATGGTAGCGGTAGAGGCACCTGTCTTTTCGGCAATCTCCAGATAGGTTTTCTTTTCTGACAGCATAACTGCCACATCAAAACGCTGGGATAGCGACATGATTTCGTTAACTGTACAAAGATCCTCAAAGAACTGATAACATTCTTCCCTGTTTTTCAAGGTTAAAATTGCATCAAACAGTTGATCAACAGCTTCCGTTCTGATTTTTTCATTCATATTGATTCTCCGGCCTTTCGCTTTAACACTTTATTGCTTCACAGTATCATTATTTTACCACAGGAAAAACTTTCGGTAAACAGTTATTTCGTTTTATATAGACAAAGAAAAACTTTACATGTAGTTTCACATACTATATAATAAAGTGTAACGGCGTAGATGGTTTGCTGTATTTCATTTATCTTAAAAAGAAGAAAGGGTTTTTATATGACGATTAATTCTGAAGACCTGATTAACAGTATCATGGCAAGTCTGGACCGGGTTAAATTTGTTGACTCAGATGCAATTCCTGATATTGCTCTTTACATGGATCAGGTGACGACCTTTATGGATGAACAGCTCAGAGATTCTTCAAGATACAAGGATATTGATAAGATCCTGACAAAAACAATGATTAATAATTATGCAAAAAACAATCTTCTGCCACCGCCGGAGAAAAAGAAATATTCCAAAGAACATATATTGATTCTGATTTTAATTTACTATTTCAAAAATATATTATCCATCAGTGATATTCAGATGATGCTGAATCCATTGACAGAGAAATATTTCGGAAAAGATTCCGGTTATTCGATCAAGGATATCTATGATGAAGTGACAAATATGGGTCATTATCAGAAGGAAGAACTGAAAAAGGATGTAAAGAGCAAGTATGAGGAGGCTGGCAAAGCTTTTCAGGATGCACCGGAGGATGAGAAAGAGTCCCTACAGATCTTTTCTTTTATCTGTATGCTCAGCTTTGATGTTTATATCAAAAAGCTTCTGGTTGAGAAGCTTTTGGACGAATATGCCGGAAAAGGAAATGAAAAAAAGGATTCCAAGGAAAAAGCACATAAAGAAAAGTCATAGTTATTTCATCTGTTTTACCAGTTCATCATACTGACGATACATCTTCTGCACACCATTTTCCAGGAGATAGTAGTGCATGATATAGGGAACCAGCAGGATCAGTAATGCACCCAGCAGAAGGAGCAGCCCAAGACTGATTTCTGACAGGCAGAAAAAGAATACCGTAAATGTCAGGCCTGCAAACATAAGAGTAACAAGAAGATGGATCAGGCGTTCATGGGAAAAGAAAGAAATCTGCTCAAGATGTCTGACCAGAAGGCGTTCATATTCTTTTCTTGTTGGGATGACGTCCTTGGCAGTAGTGACATCATAATTGCCATCTACATCAAAAGGTGTGGTTACAGGAAGTTCATGATTTAAGATTTTATCCATATAGGAGAGATAGGCAAGCATTCTTTTGCGCATATCATATACCTCTTTTCAAACATATAGTTACGATAATTGTTCTTATAAAAAAACCCCGAGTTGACGGTTCCCGGGGCTGTTTTTATGTGAAAATGTATTAAAATGTTTTCCTGCCTTAAGCCATTTTGTTAACAGCCAGATTTAAGCGGGAAATCTTTCTGGAAGCGTAATTTTTGTGGTATACACCCTTCTTTGTAGCTTTATCAATCGTACTTGTTGCGTTTAATAAAGCGCCCTGTGCTGCTTCCTTATCTCCGGCTTCAATTGCTGCATATACTTTCTTGACAGCTGTCTTAACACCGGAACGGATTGCCTTATTTCTATCAGCTTTTGTCTGATTAACAAGGATTCTCTTCTTTGCAGATTTAATATTAGCCAAGACCATTACCTCCTAAATTTGTAAATATGACATCATCTGTTATGATATCTGAATGTAATATGGTTCTGCAATAGAGCCGGACACGGACGTTTCTATTGTGAACGCACTTTTATATAGTAAATTACAGGGAAAAATCTGTCAATACATATTTTGAAAATTTTCGCAAAAAATAAGTTTCAGAATATGATAAAAAGAAAGCAGGGATACGAGGTGCAGCAGGTGGAAACTTATATCGCACGTACTGATCTGGCAGTAGAAGCACGTGAATGTATCAATATGCCGGAACAATCGATTAATGGGGTCAGAATTGAGGAAGGCTATAATGAGGAAATGGATATCAAAACAACAACGGTGGTAATTGAAAGCAAGAATGCAGAAAAGAAGCTGGGAAAACCGATGGGGCATTATATTACGCTGGAAGCACCGGGACTGATAGAGCCGGATGAGGATTATCACAGAGAAATTTCAAAGGAAATTGCGAAGCACCTGCTGGACATTATTGAACAGCCGGAGGAAGAAAAATCAATCCTTGTCGTCGGGCTTGGAAACCGTGATGTGACGGCAGATTCCCTTGGTCCCTGCGTGGTGGATCATCTGTTTATTACAAGGCATATTATACTGGAATATGGCAAAGCTGCATATGAAAAGCAGAAAATGCATATGATCTCCGGTATCGTGCCCGGCGTGATGGCAAAAACCGGTATGGAAACAGCGGAAATTGTAAAAGGAATTGTTGAGAAGACAAAACCGGATATGCTGATTGTCGTGGACGCACTGGCAGCCAGAAGTACCAGACGTCTGAACAGAACGGTCCAAATTACGGATACGGGAATCTGGCCGGGCTCCGGTGTGGGAAACCACAGGGATGCCTTGACGAAGGAAAGTCTGGGAATTCCGGTAATTGCAATCGGAGTTCCTACGGTAGTAGATGCAGCCACGATTGTTAACGATGCGGTAGCACTTGCCAAGGAAGGAAAGATATCGGGGATGAGTGAGTTAAACAGCATGTATGTGACAGGAAAGGATATTGATTCCATCATAACACGGCTTTCCTATACCATATCAGAAGCAATCAATATTGCACTGGATATCCGGGAATAACAGCATATATCTCAAGAATATTGGGGTCAAAAGCCCGTTTACAACTTATTTTGTGGATTCTGCTATATAAAGTTTTATGAACGGGCTTTTGCCCATGTATATTTCTTGAGCGATTGTGCTATCTTGGGTCATATTAGGGCGAGATGGAAAATATATTAGGGTATGATGTATCTGATAAGGAACAAAGAAAAACAGCGGCATTTTTTGTGGGGAATTCTGGCGGGCGGAATTCTCCTTCTTGCTGTTCTTGTGGGAGAATCAGCAAGGTATCCGGCTGCATCGGGAAAATACCATATCAGGGAATGGATTGGGGAAAAGATAATGGTATTGATATGTCCGGTAAGCGGATTTTTGGAAGATGCAGAAACCGTTGTAACCTGGAAAGAATTTTTTTATTCCATTCCGTTTTGTCAGAGCCCGTTGTATCTGTATCTTAAGGAAGATACGGGCGGGACCGGGATGAGTATCAGTTATGAGACATTGACGCTGAAAGAGGGGAGTGATGAGGAAAATGGCATTCGGGAAGAGGAAACTCCTTTGTATGGAGATACAACAGAAACTGTTTCAACAGTTGTGCAGGAATATCCTGTAGTGACAGACAGTGCTGTACCGCTAAGTGAAATCCTTCCGGGAGCTGCAGGAGGATTTACTATAAAAAATTTTGTGCCGGCGACACAAAAAAGTGTGGTTTACAATATGGAGGAATTGAGAGATTACTCTTTTTTATTAAATCATTTTTATATTGTTGATTCCGGTACCGGTGTTACAGCAGAGCAGATCAATGCACAGCGTATGATGTCGCAGGATATGACAATTGACAGGGATGTGGACGGACCACAGATTCTGATTTATCATACCCATTCCCAGGAAGCATTTGCGGATTCGGTGCCGGGAGATCCCACCATGGGGATTCTTGGAGCAGGGGAATATCTGAAGGAGATTCTTGAGGAAAAATATGGGTATCAGGTGCTTCATCATACCGTCAGTTATGATACAAGGGAGCATAATTATGCATATTCTTATGCAGAACCTGAAATCAGGGCATTATTGGAAAAATATCCGAGTATTCAGGTGGTGATAGATCTGCATCGTGACGAAATGGCAGAGGGAACCCGTCTGGTAACACAGATCAATGGACAGCCGACAGCACAATTTATGTTTTTTAATGGCATGAGTTATCTGAATGAACTTGGTCATATTGATTATCTGTCCAATCCGAATCTGGAAACGAATCTGGCATTTTCTTTTCAGATGCAGCTGATAACCAATACCTATTATCCGGGACTGGCAAGAAGAATCTATCTGAAGGGCTACCGTTATAATATGCATCTTACAGGAAAATATCTGCTGATAGAGCTTGGCGCACAGAATAATACGGAGCAGGAAATCCGTAATGCCTGCCATCCGCTGGCAGATGTCCTTGACAGAGTATTAAGCGGAAGAGATTCATTCTGATACTTCCATAATAAAAATATTCTGTTATAATGGAAAATACGGGATATTTTCCAGACAGGGGATTTTTATGGATGTAACACCATTTATTTCAGATGAAAAGGCGGAGAAAATCAGTGCCATATTCCTTATGGTCTTTATGCTGATGACACCGATTGGAGAATTGATATCAGAAGGGATATTAAATGTACCCTATTTTTTACAGCCGATTGTATCAGGGATGATCGGTTGTGCAGGACTATATCTTGTTTTTGAATATCTGCTGAAAAACAGAGGAATGATAAAATTTTGTCCGTCTGATCTTTTTGCATTGCTGCTTCTTGTATTTGCTTGTATTTCTTTTATATTTACAACCAATATGGAGATTACCATAGGGGGAGACCATTATGATGAATGGTTGATTCATTTTATCGGGTATTATTCCCTGATGCTGGCAGGAACCATGATTAACAGTAATGTGTGGAGAAAACGTATTATGTATACTTTTCTTGCGGTAGGTGTCATACAACTTACGGTTTCTGTCTTCCAGAGTTTTGGCATGCAGATTTCTTACTGCTATTTTGATTGCGGAGAGCATACAGCGGGGCGTCTTGTCTATGGATTGACACAGCATAATAATTTTTATGTGGCTATTGGTATTTTGATTACAGGCGCTTTTGTGGGAATGGCTGTTTTTGCCGAAAAAAAGAGACATCGTGTAATCTGTATGATATTATCCGGGGTTTCATTTTTCTGTCTGCTGAAGACGGGGACAAGGATTTCCTGGATTGCACTGGCAGGACTTATGATGTTCTATGCAGTATCGTTTGTTGTTATGAGAAAACATCAAAATATGAAGTGCTATGTAATCCGCTATCTGCTGTTGCTCCTTTTTCTTTTTCTGATTGTGGTAGGTATGAATGCTTCCTCGGATGTGCTGCGTGACAGTATTGATGAAACGATGGAAGAGCAGGATTATATAAAGAATGACGGATATGGTGTGGGTGCCAAACTAGATGCATTTGGCAGGGCACGTGGATATATCTGGCGGATGGGATTGGCTTCGGTTCCAAAACACTGGTTGACCGGAATCGGACTGGATAATTATGCAAGTGCATTTTTTGAGAGCCCGGAATGGCATGAGGGGGTATATTATCAGGGGAAAGGACACAGTGAATATATTCATACGCTGGTAACACAGGGTGTATTTGCGACGATTAATTATATTGCAATGCTGGTTTATGCCTGCATGATGGGAGTAAGAATTGTGCGGTATACTGAGGATGAGGAAACACGATGCCAGATATGGATTTTCCTTGGAATGTTTACCGGATATGTCTGTCAGGCGCTGGTAAACAGCAGTGTGTTAAATACAGCAATGTATTTCTGGATTGTTATAGGAATGATTATGCCCAGAAAGCAGCAAAGAAGTTTGCACAAAGTTCGTACTGGTTTTAAAAGAGTAAATTGATTGGAGACAAACGTATGCAGAGTCACATTAGAAATTTTTGTATCATAGCACATATTGATCATGGTAAATCTACGTTGGCAGACCGTATCATAGAGAAGACAGGTCTGCTGACACAGCGGGAAATGCAGGAGCAGGTTCTGGATAATATGGATCTGGAAAGGGAACGTGGAATTACCATTAAGGCGCAGGCTGTCCGGACGATTTATAAGGCAAAGAATGGAGAGGAATATATCTTTAACCTAATTGATACACCGGGACATGTGGACTTTAACTATGAGGTCAGCCGTGCACTGGCAGCATGTGACGGAGCTATTCTTGTTGTAGATGCGGCACAGGGAATCGAGGCACAGACGCTTGCCAATGTTTATATGGCACTGGATCATGACCTTGAGGTCTTTCCTGTTGTGAATAAGATTGATCTGCCAAGTGCGGAGCCGGAGCGTGTCGTGGAAGAAATTGAGGATGTTATTGGGATTGAAGCAAGGGGATGCCCTCTGATTTCAGCGAAAAACGGCATCGGGATTGAGGATGTTCTTGAGAGTATTGTGGACAAGATACCGGCACCAAAGGGTAGCAGGGATAATCCGTTACAGGCATTGATTTTTGATTCTCTGTATGATGCCTATAAAGGTGTGATTGTATTTGTCAGAATTATGGAGGGAAGTATCCGCAAAGGAACCCGTATAAAGATGATGGCAACAGGAGCCGGCTTTGATGTGGTAGAGGTTGGTTATTTTGGAGCGGGGCAATTTATTCCCTGTGAAGAATTAAGTGCCGGAATGGTTGGTTATATTACGGCATCCATTAAAAATGTCAAGGATACGGCTGTGGGCGATACGGTAACGGATGCGGACAACCCCTGCAGCGAACCCTTGCCAGGCTATAAACAGGTGCAGTCCATGGTATACTGTGGTCTTTATCCGGCAGACGGAGCAAAATATCCGGATCTGCGGGATGCATTGGAAAAGCTTAAGCTAAATGATGCTTCCCTGTTCTATGAACCGGAAACCTCCATTGCACTTGGATTTGGTTTCCGATGTGGCTTTCTTGGGCTTCTCCACCTGGAAGTGATTCAGGAACGGCTGGAGAGAGAATATAATCTTGATCTGGTAACCACTGCACCGGGAGTTGTTTATAAAGTGTATAAGACAGATGGAACGGTGATAGAGCTGACCAATCCATCCAATCTTCCCGATCCGTCTGAAATTGAACATATGGAGGAACCGATTGTCAAGGCGGAAATTATGGTAACAAAAGATTATATTGGTTCCATTATGGAGCTGTGCCAGGAACGCAGGGGAAGATATCTCTCCATGGAATATATTGAAGAGACAAGGGCATTGTTAAAGTACGAGCTTCCCCTGAATGAGATTATCTATGATTTCTTTGATGCCTTAAAGTCACGTTCCAAAGGATATGCTCC